>DBMH01000095.1:39567-45181 GCA_002297645.1 Rhodanobacteraceae bacterium UBA703
CCAGGGCGACACCGCGGCTTTCGATCACGGATACCGCCGCACCGCCGTCGTCGGCGCGGCGCGCGCGCTGGCGGCTCGACGCCAATGGCGTGCCGAACAGGCGCAGGGCACGCCGCGCCGTGCGTTCCGGCGCCAGTCGCGCACCCACCGCATACCGGATGCGCAACGCCGTGAGCGCTGCACTTTTAAGAACGATCGTGCTTTTTCTTGCCGCAGGCATTGCCATGGCGAACCTCTTCGACGTTCAGACGCGGTGGAACTCGATCAGGCGCTCGAGCGCGCGGACGCCGCGCGGGCTGGCGTCGCCGAGCAGCCGGTAGTCGTGGTGCGAGGCGAGCGCGATCGCGAACAGCTCGAATGCGACCTGTTCCGCGTCGGTATCGGCGCGCAGGTCGCCGGTCTCGACCGCCATCCGCACGGCGCGCACCAGTTCGGCGCGCAGGCGCTCCTCGTAGAACACGACGCGCTCACGCACCGGGCCGGGCTGGTCGTCGAACTCGACCGCCGCACCGACCATGGGGCAGCCGCCTTCGCTCAGGCGCAGCCATTCCAGCCAGTGGGCCACGATCGAACGCAGGCGCGGAAGACCGCGTGGCGCGCGCAGGGCCGGCACGAAGACCTCGCGCGTGAAGCGCTCCGCGGCGGCGTCGAGCACCGCAAGCTGCAGTTCCTCGCGCGAGCCGAAATGGGCGAACACGCCGCTCTTCGACATGGCCGCCGTTTCGGCGACGCTGCCGATCGACAGGCCGTCGAAGCCGCCGACGCGCACCATGTCCAGGGCACGGTCGACGATATGGCTGCGCGTGGCAGCCCCTTTCGCAGTCGCGGCTCGATGATCGCCTGGCATGTGGCGAAAAATAGCACGACCGTTCCTGAAATCCAACAGGCGCGGCGACGCGCCGGCTTCAGCCCTTGGGCGGTGCGATCCGGATCGCGTCGTCGTAGCGGATGTCCTGCGTCGAATGCGACGTATGGCCGAGCGATTCGCCTTCGCTCTCGGATCGCACGATGCGGCCAGACGCGTCGATGACGACCTTGTTGTGCGCCTTCACGTCCGCGCCCATGACCTGCAGGCGCGTGTCGTAGCTGTAGGCGTGCGCGGGCTTGCCCTGCCACGTCGTCGGTCCTTCGTCCTTGAGGTTGCTGGAGCTCATCTGCAGTTCCGCCGCGGACTTCGGCACGAACTGCTTCACCATCGCGGCCATCTCGGCCGGCGAGCGCGTCCAGCCGCCCTCTTCCGCCTTGACCCAGGTGCCTTCGGGCATCGTCACGATCTCGAGCCGGTCGGTCTTCACGTGGAAGCGCGATAGGCTCTCGTACTCGGCCAGCGCCTTGGCCTGGTTGCCCTGGTCGTCCTTGGACGCGATGTCCACGGCGAACTTCGATTCCAGCATCTTGTTGTAGGCCGTGAACACGACGCCCGCGATGCGACGCTCGGCAGCGTCCTGCGTGTCCTCGGCGGCGGCGGCGGAAACCAGCGGAACGGCCGCGAGGCAGGCAGCGGCGAGAACGGCGAGCGGACGACGACGGAAACAGGGCATGGACGATTTCTCCGGACGATGCGAACCGCGATCCTGCGACGATTGCGCGGACAACGGCAACGCGCACCGCAACATTGGCGCGGCGCGAGCGGATTTCATGGGTCGATGCCGGAACCAGGAACGACACCCCGGACGACTCCGCGCCGTGCTCCCGTCAACCGGTACGAATACGAACGGCGAGAACGCAACCGACGGCCGGGGCTCGACGAAAGCATCGCCACTCGATGCGTCCGGGTGCGCCGCTCACATCGCTGTTCGACGGTCGACGCACTATCGTCGAGGCGGCGGCCGGCGAATCCGTTCCGTCCGCCGCCCAGCGACCCCCAACGGCGTCCCAGCCAATGGCGCGCTCGGCCAGCGCCAGCCAGCCCGCCATACTGCCGATCGGTTCCTGTATGAAGGTCTTCAGCGGCGAGGTGCTGCCCAGCCCCGTGCTGCGATGGATGCGCCCGAGGCTCTGCACGTCGAACACGACCAGGCACGCGAGCAAGGTTGGTCAGGAGGCCCGTCCAGGCGAAGAACAGCGCCGCATGCACATACACGAACCAGGGCACCGAGAACGTTCCGCGCATCATCGGCACGACGAACGTCCGCCCGAACCCCGCCAGCACCAGCCGCATCGCGGTGGCGATGAAAGCGACGGAAAAGCGCGGCCTTGGCGTCGCGTTGGCCGGACGCATCATTGCCGTCCCTCTCACCTGTCGTGCCTCCCGGCGGCCCCGGCTCCGGGAAAGGCTCGGGCGGATTCTGCCCGAACCTCGCCCGTCCGGCCGCGCGGAACCACCACCCCGCGCGAGACAGGGATCACGCCGCGCGTCGCGAGGCGCCGTCGGAACTCAGGTCCGTTCCGACCACAGGTGCGTCGCGTGCGTGATTGCGCCGCCGGCGCGGATCGCCGCGGCGACGAGTGCCGCCTCCGCAAGCTCCGCGTCGCTCGCACCGGCCTTGCGCGCAGCGGCGCCGTGAAGGTCGATGCAGTACGGGCACTGCGTCGTCAGCGCCACCGCAACCGCGATGATCTGCTTCATCTTCGCGGACAGGGCGCCGTCCTCGAATGCCGCGCGGTCGAAATCCCAGAACGCCTTCATGCCGGTCGGAGCCTGCGCGTCCAGGTCCTTGAGGTGGGTCAGGTTCTTCTTTGCGTACATTAGCGTGCTCCTGATCGCCCGGAGGGAGATAGCGCCGCGCGGCGGCGAACGGTCGCGCGGCGCCGGAGAACGGAACCCGCAGAAGCGCGCCCCGCGCATCCGCATCGACGGCTCCGCTCGATGCGGGCGCCAGTCTACGCTTCGCGCGCGCGGCCAAGCACATGCCGCGACGCCGCGCAATGCTGCGCCGCGGGCTGTCGTCGCGCGTCGCGCACGACTACACTACGCGCCGCTTTTTCAATGCGGGCGACGACAACGGCGGAACCAGTCAGGAAAAACAGCACGATACGCTTTTTCCGCTGCGTTCCCCCGATGGCGCACCTCGTCGCTACGCTCCCGCCAGCGCCCATTCCGGAGTTGCCATGATTTTCGAAACCATCGCCGAGACCGGCCACGAGCAGGTCGTGTTCTGCCACAACAAGGACGTCGGCCTGAAGGCCATCATCGCCGTGCACAACAGCGTGCTCGGCCCGGCGCTCGGCGGTCTGCGCATGTGGCCGTACAAGAACGAGGTCGATGCGCTGAACGACGTGCTGCGCCTGTCGCGCGGCATGACCTACAAGAACGCGGTCGCCGGCCTGAACCTCGGCGGCGGCAAGGCGGTGATCATCGGCGACCCGGCGAAGGACAAGTCGGAGGGCCTGTTCCGCGCGTTCGGCCGTTTCGTCGCCTCGCTCAACGGCCGCTACATCACGGCCGAGGACGTCGGCATCGACGTCAACGACATGGAATACGTGTTCCGCGAGACCGAGTACGTCACCGGCGTGCACCAGGTCCACGGCGGTTCGGGCGACCCGTCGCCGTTCACCGCCTACGGCACGCTGCAGGGCCTGATGGCTGCGCTGAGCCACAAGTTCGGCAACGAGGACGTCGGCAAGTACAGCTACGCCGTGCAGGGCCTCGGCCACGTCGGCATGGAGTTCGTGAAGCTGCTGCGCGAGCAGGGCGCGAAGGTCTACGTCACCGACATCAACAAGAACCTCGTGCAGCAGGCGGTCGACGAGCACGGCTGCACCGCGGTCGGCCTCGACGAGATCTACGACACCGATGCCGACGTCTACAGCCCGTGCGCCCTCGGCGGCACGCTCAACGAGCAGACCCTGCCGCGCCTGAAGTGCAAGATCGTCTGCGGCGCGGCGAACAACCAGCTCGCCAACAATGCGATCGGCGCGGAGATCGAGAAGCTCGGCATCCTGTACTCGCCGGACTACGCGGTGAACGCGGGCGGCGTCATGAACGTGTCGCTGGAGATCGACGGCTACAACCGCGAGCGCGCAATGCGCATGATGCGCACGATCTACTACAACGTCGGCCGCATCTTCGAGATCGCCAAGCGCGACGGCATCCCGACCTACCTCGCCGCCGACCGCATGGCGGAAGAGCGCATCGCCGCGATCGGCCGCATCAAGCTGCCGACCATGGGCAACAGCACGCCGCGCTTCCTCGGCCGCATGCGCGGGCAGTAAGCGTCGCACTGCAGTTCGTGAGTCCCGGAACGCCTCCCTCGTGGAGGCGTTCCGCTTTTCAGGCCTTCGTCGCGCGTTTCGACGATGCCCGCCAGCGACGCTCGAAGTCGCCGGCCAGCGCAGCCAGCGTGATCTCGCCGAACCGCCGCAACAGGCGCTCGCGCGCTGCCGAGAGCTCGCTGTCGAGGGCGGCATTCACGGCCTGCTCGACCAGGCAGCCGGGCGTGTCCTCGGCGATGCGCAGGGAGAACAGCGGCGGCTCGTCGATCGCGCGGTAGACGTCGAGCAAGGTGATGTCGCCCAGGCCGCGCGCCAGTCGCCATCCGCCGCCGTGCCCGCGCTCGGCCTGGACGAATCCGCTCTCGCGCAGCCCCGCCATCGTGCGACGCACGACGACGGGATTGGTGTTGAGCATCTGCGCCATCTCCTCCGACGTCACCGGTCCTTCGCGCTGGGCCATGTGCACGAGCACGTGCAGCATCCGCGACAGGCGGTTGTCTCCTTTCATGTCGTGCCCCGATGATTAGTAACTTTCGAAGTTGCGTGAGAGGATCGCACGGGTTATTTTGTAACTTCAAAAGATACCTGAAGGAGACATCCATGCGATTCGACGTCATCGTCGTCGGCGGCAGCTTCGCCGGCCTCTCCGCGGCCTTGCAACTGGCGCGCGCGCGCCGGGACGTGCTGGTGATCGACGCCGGCGAGCCGCGCAATCGTTTCGCCGAGCACTCGCACGGCTTCCTCGGCCATGACGGCAAGCCGCCGCACCAGATCCTGGCCGAGGCGCACGAGCAGTTGTGGCGCTACCCGACCGCGCAGTTGCGACAAGGACGCGCGTCGACCGCTGCGAGCGGGAGCGACGGCTTTGCCGTGACGCTGGAAGACGGAACCACATTTGCGGCCTCGCGCCTCGTGCTCGCCACGGGCGTGCGCGACGAGTTGCCGGCGTTGCCGGGCCTGACCGAACGCTGGGGTCGATCGGTCGCGCATTGCCCGTACTGCCACGGCTACGAATCGGAAGCGCCGCTCGGCGTGCTGGCGCTGCATCCGGCGTCCCTGCATCAGGCCCTGATGCTGCCGGACTGGGGACCGACCACCTTGTTCACGCATGGCGTGTTCGAGCCGGATGCGGCATCGCTGCAGCAACTGCGGGCACGCGGTCTCAACGTGGAGCGCACGCCGATCGCGGCGCTGCTCGGTCCGGCGCCACGCCTGGAAGGCGTGCGCCTTGCCGACGATCGCGTGCTGCCGCTCGGCACGCTGTTCGTCGCACCACGGACGACGAT
Source organism: Rhodanobacteraceae bacterium UBA703 (assembly GCA_002297645.1). GTDB lineage: Bacteria > Pseudomonadota > Gammaproteobacteria > Xanthomonadales > Rhodanobacteraceae > Dokdonella_A. Next base: position 45,009 of record DBMH01000095.1, read on the forward strand.
GGCGAGCCCCCTCGCAAACCAGCTCGGCTGTGCCTTCGACGACGGTCCGCTCGGCCCGGCCATCCGCGTCGACAGCATCGGCGCCACCAGCGTGCCCGGCGTGTTCGCGGCCGGCGACGCCGCCACGCATTTCACCCATGCCGTGCGCGCCGCGGCGAGCGGCGCGATGGCGG
>DBMH01000076.1 GCA_002297645.1 Rhodanobacteraceae bacterium UBA703
CCCATCCGGCCGGGCGCCCGCCCGGACCGCGCCGCGGCGGCCGCCGGCGGTCAGAGCGGGCGGATGATAGCGCTCAGACGCCGGCGCGTGCGACGCGGCTGGACGTTTCGCGGCCGAGTTGCCCGCTGAGCCACAGGCCGGTCCCGATCAGTGCCGGAAGATCGACCCCCGTCGCGATGCCCATGCCTTCCAGCATGTAGACGACGTCCTCGGTGGCGACGTTGCCGGTCGCCCCCTTCGCGTACGGGCAACCGCCGGTACCGGATACCGAGCTGTCGACGACCGCGACGCCTTCCTCCAGGCAGGCGAGGATGTTCGCCAGCGCCTGGCCGCGCGTGTCGTGGAAGTGCACCGCGAGCGCCGCCCTCGGGACTTCGCCGGCGACCGCGCGCAGCATCGCTCGCGCCCTGGCCGGCGTTCCGATGCCGATGGTGTCGCCGAGAGAGATCTCGTAGCAGCCGAGCGCGTGCAGTTTCGATGCGACGCGCACGACATCGGCCACCGGCACCTCGCCCTGGTACGGGCAGCCGAGCACGGTCGAGACGTAGCCGCGCACCTTCACGTCGTCGGCCTGGGCATGTTCGATCACCGGAACGAAACGCTCGATCGACTCGTCGATCGAGGCGTTGATGTTCTTGCGGCTGAATGCCTCCGAGGCGGCGGCGAACACGGCGACCTCCTCGGCGCCGACGGCGCGCGCGCGTTCGTAGCCCTGCAGGTTCGGCACCAGCACCGGATAGGACACGCCGGGCTTCTTCGCGATGCCGGTGAACACCTCCGCGGCGTCCGCGAGCTGCGGAATCCACTTGGGGCTGACGAAGCTGGTCGCCTCGATCGTGCGCAGGCCGGTCGCCGAGAGGCGGTCGATCAGTTCGATCTTCGTCGCCGCGGGAATGATCGTCTTCTCGTTCTGCAGGCCGTCGCGTGCGCCGACCTCGACGATGCGGACGTGGCGGGGCATGTCGTTCATGGTTCGGGTGGATGGATTCATGCCGGCGATTCTAGCGCCGACCGGCGGGGGCCTGTGGGTCTTCTTCCCCGTGGCGAAGCGCCCGTCGGGACGGCTGCTTCGCTCCGGAAATCCTTCGAGCCGCTGTAATGCGCCGGCGCTCGCGTCGGCGTATTCTCGTGCCGCGATTCGTTCTGCCACAGGGGGCACCATGGAACTCGAATGCAGTGCACGCCGGCGCGTGCGCATCGTGCGTGCGTGCGCGTTGAGCGCGGCGGTAGCGACGGGGCTGGCGGTGCGTGCGCACGCGGCGACGATCGGCGTGCAGGACGAGGCGTCGCTGGCGCTCGCCTTGCGCTCGGTCGCCGTCAACGGCAGCGCCGCGGATGCGGACAATACGATCCGTTTCGACGACGACATCGTCCTCAGCGGCGATCTCCCCGCCATCCATCTTCCCACGGGCGCCACGTTGACGATCGACGGCAACGGCCACGCGCTCGACGGCAACGACGTCGCGCGCGGGCTGTTCGTCTACTCGGGTACGGCAACCCTCAGGAAGCTGACGGTTCGCCACGCGGTCGCGCAGGGCGGCAGAGGCAGTTCCGGCGGCGGTGGCGGCGCGGGACTGGGCGGTGCCTTGTTCGTCGCGACCGACGGGCGTGTCGTTCTCGACGGCGTGGCTTTCGATCGGAACGCGGCCATCGGCGGAGACGCGCTGGCGGGCAACCGCGGCGGCGGTGGCGGCCTGGGCGGCAACGGCGCTTCCCAGAGTGGTGGCGTCTGCGGCGGTGGCGGCGGCGTCGGCCTCGGGGCCGACGGCGGCTACATGAGCCGCCTCGACGGATTGGCCGGCATCGTCGCCGGCGCGGCTGCGGGAGGGAACCTCGGCGGTTCGTTCGGCGGCGCCGACGGCGGTGGCGGTGCCGCATCGCTCTCCTCGAGTTCGGTCTCGTCGGGAGGCGGCGTCGCAGGCCAGAGCGGGATCGTACCCACCTCTGTCGGCGGCAGGGGCGGATTCGGTGGCGGCGGTGGAGCCGGTTTCACGGGTGGCCTTGGCGGTTTCGGCGGAGGTGGCGGCAGCAGCGGCGGCGGAGCCGGCGGCCCCGGTGGTTTCGGCGGTGGCGGCGGACAGGGCCAGCCGGAGGCATTCGGCGGTTTCGGCGGCGGGGACGCGACCGACGGCGGCAACCCATCCGGCGGCATCGGCGGCGCGGGTGCCGGCTTCGGTGGCGCGGTGTTCGCGATGGACGGCGCCGCACTGACGATCACCGGCCAGGGAACGCTTGCCGGCGGCATGGTCGTCGGTGGCAACGCCCGCGGTGGCGTGACGACCGCCGCGACGGGCGGCCAGGGCATGTTCCTGCAGGGCGGCGGCACGCTCGGGTTTTCGCCCGCCGCCGGGCAGTTGCAGGTGATTTCCGATCCGATCACCGACATGGCTTCCCTCGTCGACGCGGGCTACGTGCCGCCGGCGTGGTGCGGCACGGCGTGTTTCGACGCAACGCGCGATCGCTGGAGCCTGTCCAAGACAGGCACCGGATCGTTGGTGCTGACCGGCGACCACGCCCTGGCCGGCGGCGCGTCGGTCGTCGAGGGCCTGCTGGAGATCGGCGAGGGCGCGACGGCGACTCGATTCCGCGGCGACGTCACGACGGCCGGTGCCGGTTTCCTGTCCGGTGCGGGCAGCGTCGACGGCACGATCGCGCTCGACACCGGCGGCGTATTCCTGCCGGGGCCGATCGAACGGCCCTTCGGCACGCTGCAGGCGACGACGCTCGGATTCGCGGAAGGCACGCTCGCCGCACGCCTGTCTGGCAGCGCCTCCGACGTGGCCGAAGTCGCGACCCTCGAATTCCAGCCGTCGACCCACGCGTACCTGCTGATTTTTCTCGACGGATCGGACGGTACCTTTCCGACGCCGGGCACGACCTATTCGATCGTGAGATTCGTCACCTCGACCGGCAATGCGTCGCCGACCTTCACCTGGAGCTATTTCGGCTTGTCGACCGGCGTCAGCGGAAACGTCGCGCTCACGGCGGACGCGTTGACGTTCACCGTCACCGCCGCCACGCCGCCGCCGCCGCCCGTGCTCACGGCGGTGTTCACGCCGGACGCCATCCCCGATACCGCCGCGACGCAACTCGTCCTGACGCTGCGCAACGACGCGCCCAGCATGGTTTCGCTGACCGCCGCGCTGGCGCACGCCTTGCCCGCCGGCCTGCACATCGGAGCAGGCACGGCTTCGACGGATTGCGCGAACGCCGCGCTGACGGCCGCGGCGGGAGATACCTCGTTCTCGCTCGCGTCGGGCGCGCGGATTCCGGCCAACGGTAGCTGCACGGTGGTCATTCCCGTCGCCGGTGCAGCGGGAACGTACGACGACGGTTTCGCGGCCGGGGCGCTGCGCACGACCAGCGGCCGCAACGCGAGCGCCGTCACCGCGCACCTGTCCGTCTCGGCGGATCGCCTCTTCGCCAATGGATTCGATTCCGCCGCGCCATGAGCGCGGCAGGGAATTCGCGCGAGCCGGGTCGCGGCTGACGCCGCTCCCGTTTTTCTGCCGTGAGGCGCCGCATTTGTACGGGCGGGAACGACGCCGGGATGGGCGCTTGCGCGGGAACCGCCAGCCGGAACGCGTGTCCTCAGCCCGCCTGGAGTCGCACGAGCACCGCGTCCGCGTCGACGAAGTCGCCGGCCGCGGCCTGCACGCTGTCGATCCTGCCGGCGCGCGGTGCCTTCAGGCTCAGCTCCATCTTCATCGCTTCCATGACCAGCACTTCCTGCCCGGCGGCGACGTCGTCGCCGGCCTGGGCCCTGACCACGACGATGCGGCCCGGCATCGGCGCGACGATGCGGTCGCCGCTCGCCGTCGATTCCTGCGACCAGGTGAACGAGGGGGCATGCGTGAACGTGTGACGGCGCGTGCCGTCGTGCACGCCGACGCCGTCGCGATCGAGCGTGACCCGCCAGCGCCGGGCGACGCCGTCGGCCTCGAGATGGAGCAGGCCGTCCGCGAGATGCGCGTGGCCGACGGCGATGCTGCGGCCGTTCGCGTCGAATCGATACGCGCCGTTCGAACCGTGCGCGGCGATCTCGACGCGTTCGCCGCGGTCGAGCAGGGCGACGATGCGCTTGCCCGGATGCCCGAGCCGCCAGCCGTCGGCGCGGCTCCACGGCGAATGCGGATCACCCGAGGCCAGCGCGAGGCGCGGAGCTTCGGCCTCTTCGTGCAGCAGCCAGGCGGTCGCGGCGGCGACGAGGGCGTCGGGGTCGTGTGCGTCGGCGGCGGCGACGAACTCGTCGAGATGGCGGTCGAGATAGCCGGTGTCGATGCGGCCCTCGATCACGGCGGGATGGCGCACGAGGCGCTCGAGGAATTCGACGTTCGACTTCGGCCCGACCACGTCGCAGGCCGCCAGCGCCTCGCGCATGCGTTGCAGGGCACTCGCGCGGTCGCGGTCCCAGACGATCAGCTTGGCGATCATCGGGTCGTAGAAGATCGTGACGGTATCGCCTTCGACCACGCCGGAATCGATGCGCACGTGGGGCGAAGGGGACGGCAGCCGCAGGGTCTCTAGCTTGCCGGAGCCGGGCAGGAAGCCTTGCTGCGGGTCCTCCGCGTACAGGCGCAGCTCGATCGCGTGGCCGTTCGCCGGTACCGACTTGTTGCGGATCAGCGAGGCCGGCAGTTCCTCGCCGGCCGCGACGCGCAGTTGCAGTTCGACCAGGTCGAGGCCGAGCACCATCTCGGTGACCGGATGCTCGACCTGCAGGCGCGTGTTGATTTCCATGAAGTAGAAATCGCCGGCCGGCCCGACGATGAACTCGACCGTGCCGGCATTGACGTAGTCGAGGGCGCGCGCCGCGGCGACCGCGGCGTCGCCCATCTTCGCGCGCAGTTCCGGCGTCACGAACGGCGACGGCGTTTCTTCCAGCACCTTCTGGTAGCGACGCTGCGCCGAACACTCGCGCTCGTTGAGATGCACGATGTGGCCGTGCGCGTCGCCGAACACCTGGAATTCGATGTGGCGCGGGTGCTCGACGTAGCGTTCGAGCAGCACGCGGTCGCGGCCGAATGCGTTGCGTGCCTCGCGCTGGCAGCTTTCGAGGTTCGGCGCGAACTCGGCCGCCGAACGTACGATGCGCATGCCCTTGCCGCCGCCGCCGTAGGCGGCCTTGATCATCAGCGGAAAGCCGATGCGCCCGGCTTCGCGTGCGAGCAGGGCGGCGTCCTGGTCCTCGCCGGTGTAGCCCGGCACGACCGGCACGCCGCGAGCGGCCATCAGTTCCTTCGCGCCGGCCTTCGAGCCCATGCGCCGCATCGAATCGCCGGAGGGACCGATGAAGGAGAGGCCGGCGCGGACGACGGCGTCGGCGAAGTCGGCGTTCTCCGANNAGGAAGCCGTAGCCCGGATGGATCGCCTCGGCGCCGGACGCCAGCGCGGCGGCGATGATCGCGTCGCCGCGCAGGTACGAGTCGGCCGGACGCGGGCCGCCGATCGGATACGCACGGTCGGCCTGGCGCACATGCTGCGCCGTCGCGTCCGCTTCGGAGTACACCGCGACGGCCTCGATGCCGAGACGGCGGCAGGTACGGATCACGCGGCAGGCGATTTCNNTCGCCGCGGTTGGCGATCAGGATGCGTTTGAACATGCGTCGTCCCGGAAGAGGTGCCCGCGGGATGATAGGGGATCGTGCGGGCTTCGCGCGGGTCGTGTCGCCGCCGCGGCTCTGCGGTAGCATGCCGCGCGATGACGAATGCCGCTTCCCGTGCCGGAGCGCCGAGCCCGCACGTGCTTCCCGACCGCATCCCGCCCGGACTCGACGAGCAACCGCTGGAGCGGTGGCTGGAGGCCGGGCGCGCGCGCGTCCTCGCCGGCGACGCGGC
>DBMH01000289.1 GCA_002297645.1 Rhodanobacteraceae bacterium UBA703
GCTCCCTGCGGGAGCGCACCGTGCGTGACGTCAGAAGAAGATGATTCCGCCGAAGGAACCGCCGTACTGTCTGGCCTCGCGGCCGGCGAAATCCTTCGAGCGCGTTTCGCCGAGTTCCCCGGCGAGCGTGATGCTCTGGGTGAGCTTGTAATAGAGGCCACCGGTCAGGTTCTCGTTCGACTGGAACGCGTCGGTGCCGGTGGACTCGCCGCCGCGGTTGCGGCTCTGGCCGTAGCTGAGGCCGAGCTTGATCCGCTCGGTGGTCTGCCAGGTGCCCTGCACGAGGTAGTTGACGCCCTTGATGTCGCCCTGGTCGCCGTCGGTCAGGATGCCCAGGCCCTTGCCGGCCTGGACGTTGGCGAGCAGGCCGAACGGGCCGGCAGTGAACGAGGCGCCGGCTTCGCCGGCCGCTTCGGTGAAGTCGTGGCCATCCGCGGGGCTGCCCGATGCGCCTTCGAATTTCTGCGACTTCAGGCCCGCCCACACTTTCCAGCCGTCCCCGGCGTAGGCGATCTGCGCCTGCACCTGCGGCGTCGAGCCGGACTGGTAGACACCGGCGTCGACCGGACTGACCAGCGCGCCGGTGAACGTGAAGCCGCCGCCGAACGACGGCGACGTGTAGGTCATCTGTCCGTAGGTGCCGAGGTAGGTGTAGCCCGCGCCGATGTGGCCGAGCGTGACGCGGCCGCGCTGCGTCGCCTGCGTCGGCGCGCCGGCGCCGAGCAGGGTCATGTCGGAGAGGATCGCGTTGGCGCCGAACACGCCGTAGTCGCGGCCGACCTTCAGCGTTCCGGCGTCGGCGGTGCCGACCGTGAAGAAAGCCTGGCGCACGTCGACACCGCTGTTGGCGTCGATGCCCGAACCGGTCGCCGCGTGCACCATGATGCCGACGGTGCCGCCGATGTCGATGCCGTCCTGCCGGGTCCTGAACTTGGTGACGAGCCCGCTCGGCAGCAGGCCGTTGCCGATGGTCGTGCGATGGTCCTTCCCCGAGCAGCCGAGCGCCCGGCCGCCCAGCGCCGGGCCGGCGACGGTGTCGCCGGAGCAGCTCACGGTCGTGTAGTACGCGTTGACGATGCCGCCGACGTCGAGCTCCCAGTCGCCGCCCTGGACCGTGACCGCCTGCGCGCCGGTCGCGAACAGGGCGGCGCAGGCGAAGCCGATCGTCGTGGAAAGGCCGCGCCGTCCGCGGGCGGTAACGAAGGCGCCGCGGCGCTTGAGTCGGCTCCTGTCCCGCGTCGGATCCGTCGGGCCGGAAAGACGCGGGCACGGCGGCTTTCCGAGGTGTTCTTTGATTCGGTCGTTCATTTCTCCCCTCCGCATGAATGACGGTCGTGGTGCATGGCCGGCGTGGCCGGGTTCGTGAGGCGGGATGGGCGGCAAGCCGCTCCCGTCGGGCCGGCACGGCCCGCTCCTGCACGGTGTCTGGAGGCGCTGCGCAGCCTCCCGCTGCGCAGCGCATGTGCCGACGGGACGTCGGCTAGAAGAAGCCCATCGCCTTCGGCGAGTAGCTGACCAGCATGTTCTTGGTCTGCTGGTAGTGGTCGAGCATCATCTTGTGGTTCTCGCGACCGATGCCCGACTGCTTGTAGCCGCCGAACGCCGCGTGCGCCGGATACAGGTGGTAGCAGTTCGTCCATACGCGACCGGCCTGGATCGCGCGGCCGAAGCGGTAGCAGCGGTTTGCCTCGCGGCTCCACACGCCGGCGCCGAGGCCGTACAGGGTTTCGTTGGCGATCGACAGCGCCTCGTCTTCGTCCTTGAACGTCGTCACCGAGACGACCGGGCCGAAGATCTCCTCCTGGAAGATGCGCATCGTGTTGTTGCCGGCGAACACGGTCGGCTTGACGTAGTAGCCCTCGGCGAGGTCGCCGTCGAGCAGGTGGCGTTCGCCGCCGGCGAGCACCCGGGCGCCCTCCTGCTTGCCGATGTCGATGTACGACAGGATCTTCGCGAGCTGCTCGCTCGATGCCTGCGCGCCGATCATCGTGGTCGGGTCGAGCGGGTTGCCCTGCTTGATCGCGGCGACGCGCTTCAGGGCCTTCTCCATGAACCTCTCGTAGATCGACTCGTGCACCAGCGCGCGGCTCGGGCAGGTGCAGACCTCGCCCTGGTTCAACGCGAACATGACGAAACCTTCGATCGCCTTGTCGAAGAAGTCGTCGTCGCGTGCGGCGACGTCGTCGAAGAAGATGTTCGGCGACTTGCCGCCGAGTTCCAGCGTCACCGGGATCAGGTTCTGCGAGGCGTACTGCATGATCAGGCGGCCGGTCGTCGTCTCGCCGGTGAACGCGATCTTCGAGATGCGCGGGCTGGACGCCAGCGGCTTGCCGGCTTCCAGGCCGAAGCCGTTGACGATGTTGAGCACGCCGGGCGGCAGCAGGTCGCCGACCAGTTCGATCCACACGAGGATGCTGGCCGGCGTCTGCTCGGCCGGCTTGAGCACGACGCAGTTGCCGGCCGCGAGCGCGGGCGCGAGCTTCCACGCCGCCATCAGCAGCGGGAAGTTCCACGGGATGATCTGGCCGACCACGCCGAGCGGCTCGTGGAACTCGTAGGCGACCGTATCGTGGTCGATCTCGCCGATCGACCCTTCCTGGGCGCGGATGCAGCCGGCGAAGTAGCGGAAATGGTCGATCGCCAGCGGCACGTCGGCGGCGCGCGTCTCGCGCAGCGGCTTGCCGTTGTCCCAGGTCTCGGCGTGCGCGAGCAGGTCGAGGTTCTGCTCCATGCGGTCGGCGATCCGGTTGAGGATGTTCGCGCGCTCGGTCGTCGAGGTGCGCGCCCAGGCGGCCTTGGCCTTGTGCGCGGCGTCGAGCGCGAATTCGACGTCGTCCTTGTCGGAGCGCGCGATCTCGCAGAACGCCTTGCCGGTGACCGGCGTGACGTTCTCGAAGTAGCGGCCGGCGACGGGCTTCACCCACTGCCCGCCGATGTAGTTCTCGTAGCGGGCCTTGAAGGGAACTTGCACGGCGAGGTTCTGTTGTTCGAGCTTGGTCATGGCGTGGCTCCGTCGGTTGGGACTGGGTTCGCTCCCGGATTGCAGCGGGTGTGCCAAGCCCACGCGATGTTGCGACGTAGCAAGTGCAGGATTCCGGTGTTCTCGGCGGTTCTTCTTCCATTCTGTTGCGTCGCGAAAACCCGGCGGCGACGCGAGGCTTGCATCGCGCCCGATTCGGCGTGTAGTTGAGCGACACGTCCCGCGACACCTGTCGCAAATTGCAACAACCCACCGCATCGTCACGGCGCTCCATGTCGCGTACCTCCAATCCCTCCGGCGTGCTGGCCGCCCGCGAGCGCTTCTTCTCCGCGGGGGAGCGGCCGATCGGCCTCGTCTCGAGCGTGATCCTCGAGTCGTGGCAGCGTTGCGCGGCGCGCGGCATGGCGGCGCGCGGTCGTCCGGAAGTCGAAGCGCCCACGGCCTCGCAACTGCACGAGTTGCAGGATCGCTACGAATCGCTGCGCCGCCTGTGCCGGCCCGAACTGGAGGCCCTGCACGCCAGCGCCAGCGCGGCGGGAGCGATCGCGATCCTCACCGGGCCGGACGGCCTCGTGCTGGACGCCGTCGGCGATGCCGGCTTTCTCGACAAGGCCGCGCGCGTCTCGCTGCGGCCGGGCGTGCCGTGGAGCGAAGGCACGACCGGCACCAATGCGATCGGCACCGCGCTGGTCGAGCGGCGCCCGGTCGAGGTGCGTGGCGGCGAGCACTACTTCGAGCCGTACCGCATCCTGAGCTGTTCGGCCGCGCCGATCCTCGACCCGTTCGGCCGCCTCGCCGGCGTGCTCGACCTTTCCGGTCATTCCAGCGTGCACCACGTGCACGCGCTCGGCATGGTGCAGCTGGCGGTCGACCAGATCGAGCGCCGCCTCTTCGACGAGGCCTGCGCGGACCGCGTGTTCGTGCGCCTGCATTCCGATCCCGCGCTGCTCGACACGCCGCGCGAAGGGCTGCTGATGTTCGAGGGGCATCGCCTCGTCGCCGCCAACCGCCACGCGCTGGCCCTGCTCGGGCTCGACTGGGGCGAACTCGGCCGGCGCCGCTACGATGAACTGTTCAGCGGCGCGCTGCCGAAGGTCGGTGCGGTGTCGAGCGTGCGCGACCATCTCGGCAACGTCGTGCACATGGGCACGCAGGCGCGCTCCGGGCGGCGGCAGGGCGGCGTCCCGGCGCCGGCGACCGCATCGGGAACGGTCCGCCG
>DBMH01000114.1 GCA_002297645.1 Rhodanobacteraceae bacterium UBA703
CGTCGCTGGCGAGCGCACGGGGCCGGCGGTATCAGATCACAGCGAGCCCGGAGAATTCCGTTACGCCGTTCACTGCCGGCGCACGGAATTCCCTGCCCGGCCTACGGGAACGGCCGGCACGGCGAGTCGAAGCCGTCGGTGAAGATCAGCGAGCCCGCGGCGAGATTGCGCAGCGAGAAGACGACCGGCGGATAGCCATCCGCCCCCGCCAGTTCGGCCGTGACCTGGTAGTCGCCCTCGATGCCGTTGGCGATCGCCTGCACGCGCGCCTTGCCGTCCGCCCCGGTCGCGACCGTCAGCGGGGTGTCGCTGTTCGTGCCGTCGAAGAACGTCGCGCTCGCGCCGGCTGCCGGTGCGGTGAAGCGCACGAGCAGGCCGGCGTACGGCGAGGCGTCGGGACGCTTGACCGCGACCTCGAGCGCGCAGCGGAACGCGCCGCCGGCTTCGCCGTACTGCGAGCCTCCGCCGCCCTCCTCGATCGTCGTACCGATCGGCAGCGTGTTGCGCAGCGCGAACGTGCTCGGTTGGCCAACGCCCGCGACCTGCACCGTCGCAGTGTAGGAGCCGGGCAACGCGTTCGCGACGGCCGTGACGGCGGAGATGCCGTCCGCGTCGGTCGGAACCTGGGATGCCGAGAGCGCGGCGGACGCGCCGCTGGCCGGCACGGAGAAAGTCGTCATGACGCCCGGCACCGGATTGCCGTAGCTGTCCCTGACCTTCGCCAGCAGCGGAGCCGGGAACGCGGTGGCGACGTCGGCGCTCTGCGCGGTGCCGTCACCGAACGCGTCGACCGATGCCGGGGCACCGGCGGTATTGACCATCGGGAAGATCGCCGGCGTCGCGCCCGCCACGCTGACACCGATCGTGTAGGCGCCGGCGACGGTGTTCGCCGTGGCATTCGCGGTCGCGACACCGTCGGGTCCGGTCTGCACGCTGGTCGCCGTCAGCACGGCACCCGCCCCTGCGGTCGGGGCGGAGAACGTCACCGCCACGTTCGGTACCGGATCGCCGAGCGCATCCTCGACCCGGACGGTCAGCGGGCGCGCGAACGGCTGGCCGACCGTCGCGCTCTGCGTGCTGCTGTCGATGGCGATCACTGCGCCGGCGACCGGGTCGATCGCGCTCGCGTCGAGCGTGACGCGCGTGTATGTCGCGGAGCCGAGCAGGTTCACGCCGAGCACACCGGAGGGCGTTCCCAGCAGCTGGATGTCGACGTTGCCGGCGACCGGCGCGGTCACGTCGTGGCGCAGCTGGATCTGGTATTCGTTGACGCCGACGGTGCCCAGCGACACCAGCTGGGGCGGTGCGGTCTTGGTCGACGCCAGCGTCGCGCCGTTGGCGCGCAGCGCGAGGCCGACGTTGCCACGCGCGATCGCTCCGAGATCGAGCACGCCCGTGACGCTGACGCGCGCGGTGACCGTGTAGCGCTTGCCGGCCTCGTAGGTGACGGGCAGGGTCTGGCTGAAGTAGCCGCCGTTGTTGACGATGCCGAGCACGTTGACGCCGAGCAGGCCGCCGATCTTGGCCTCGCCCGGCGAGATCGACAAGGTCGGCGGCACGAGCAGGCCGAGCGCGCCGAAGTACGTACCCGTCCACGGACCGCTGCCGATCGCGGCATCGGTGGCGGAAGCGCCGAGCACGCCGCCGCCGATCGAGCCGACGTTGCCGCTCGACGAGAAGTCGCCGTTGGGTACCGGAACGTTCGCGGCCCGGGCGAGGCCGCCGAGGAGGAGCGTCGCACCAGCCAGGGCTGCGGTGAGCGCGAGGGCGCCGCGGCGCCGTGAGGGTTCAGGAGAGTGGATCGTGTTCATACGTCTTCCCTTCGCTGCGAGTAGGCGCCGGGGACGAGGGACACGAGCGATGCGTCGGACGATGCCGTTGTCGATGGTTTCCCTGCATCGCGGCGCGCCCCGGGACACTGCTTTCGCCACCGGCAACGCGTTCAGCTTAGGTCGCGACGCGACGCACGATGACCTGCATGTTCTTGCAGGTTCGCTGAGGGTGTTTCTTCACCTCGGCTCGACGCGCGGATGCGTCCACTACGCTGATGCGCGTGCGGTCAGCGCGCGACGTCGTCGAGGCTGCGAACGATCAGCGCGCCGAGCGCGGCGTAGTCGCCGTCGTAGTGGTGGCCGCCGGGCAGGCTCGCTTCGCGCATGGCTGCGTGCGACCTCCTGCACGGGCCGTCGTCCTCGTCGTTGCCGTGCACGCAGACGAGCGGAATCTTCGATGCGGCGATTTCCGGGTCGATGGGCATCGCTTCGTCGTGGTGCGTCGAGCCGAACCAGTCGCCGACGTGGATCTCGAACACGGCCTCGTCGTCCGGCGAGATCATGACGCCGGCGAACACACGCCGGCGCAGCGCCTCCGGCAACCGGTTGGCGACGACCGGCACGAGGCCGGCGCCGAACGAATAGCCGACCAGCACGAAGCGAGCGTCCGGTTCGCTCTTGCCGTAGTGAGCCAGCACGCGCGCGACCGCCTGCGCCGTAGCGTCGGGCGTCTGCTTCTGCCAGAAGAACTTGAGCGTGGAGAAGCCGACCACGCGCACGCCCTGCGCGGCCAGCGCATCCGCCACGCCGCGATCGAGTCCGGCCCAGCCGCCGTCGCCGGTCAGCATGACCGCGATGCGTGGCGCGCCGGCCGCCGCCGCGGCGGGTTCGACCTCGATCAGCGGAAGATCGGCGACGTC
>DBMH01000011.1 GCA_002297645.1 Rhodanobacteraceae bacterium UBA703
TTCTTCTTTGCGTCTGGTTCCTGTCTGCAAGCAGGCGAGTGCCTCCGCCTGCAACCGGAGCCACATAGGCCCTACCAACCCGCATGAACAGGCCCATGGCAATTACCTGCTACGTCTACAAGAGCCGACGCAAGGCCGATACCTATGTCTACCTGCGTGAGCGTGATGACTTCTCCGTGCTGCCGCCCGATCTGGCGCAGGCACTCGGCGAGCTGAACTTGGTGCTGCAGTTCGAGTTGACTCCGGAACGGAAACTGGCGCGCGAGGAGGCCGGTACGGTCCTCGAGCACCTGGCGACACGGGGTTTCCATCTGCAACTGCCTCCGGCGGATCCGCTTCGCGAGGCCCCCTGACCGATCCGGGCTCGCCTTGGCTCGGAACCCGTATCGGCGACCGGCACTTGGCCGGCGCCTACATCCGGCATTCACGTCGACGTCCTTGGCGTGACGGCTTAACTCCCTATTCGCCGCATCGCCGTCCGGCGTCGATATACTCGCCGGGCGCGGTGCTTGCCGCGGAAGTCCTGAGGTGCGGATGCGCAAACGCGCCGTCGACCGGTTTCACACGGCCATCGCCCTGCTCGGGTATCTCGTCCCGGCGTGGCTGCTCTTCCTTGTCGCGGCGATCACTGCCGATTCGGTCTCCCTCGTACTGACCCTGGCCGCGAATGCCGTCGCCGCGACGGGTGTCTGTCGTGCGATCGGTTTCGACATGGAAGCGACCTGGTCGCGCAGCGTCGTGCGCCGGGGACTCGTCTACTTCATCCTGCTGACGCTCTACACGGCCTTCGTCGCCCTCGTCCTGGCGGGGCCTGCCTGGTGGCTTCTGCGCGACGGCTCACTGACGGCCGCCCTGTCCCTGTCCGCGGCGGCTTTTCTTGCCGTCTTCGCCCTGTGGCGCGTCTGGCCCGCCTTTGCCCTGCCGTTCGTGTGGGACGACGCGTATCCTCGCGGCGACGAACGGAGTTCCTGGCTCGCGACGGTGTTGCGCCGCTCCCTCACGTTCGCCCAGCACCTTACCCGAGAGAACGAGTTGTTCCTCGCCTGCGGACTTCCGGCAGGCGTGGCGTTGCTCCTGCTCGCGGTCGGCGCGTTGGCCCTCGACGGTCTTGGTGGCCTCTTCACGGGAGAGGTCCGCCTCGTCGGCTACGCGATCTATGCCGTCCTCCTGGTGCCGCTCGTGCACCTGATCCTGGTCGACCGCACCCTGCGCGCCCTGCTGGCCGACGTGCGCGGTTCACGGAAACCCGAGGCGGAGGAGTCGGTGGCAGCCGCCGACGCGCCCGACGCACCGGTACTGCCTCCGGGCATCACCCGCAGCGAACTCGATGCGACGCTGCTCGGTGCCGCCCATTCGTCCCAGGTCAATCTTGCGATTGCCGCCCTCGAGCACGGCGCGGACCCGAACGCGCTTCCGGCTGCCGACATGCGCGACCAGCGCAGCGCCTTGATGGCCGCCGTGACGCTGCCGGACCTGCGCCTGTTGCGGGCGTTGATCGCCAAAGGAGTCGACGTCAATCGCGCTCACGGTGGCATCACACCCCTGATCGCGGTGACGCGCGACAGCTACGAAGGGCGTCCCGACGCCGTGATGATGCTGCTCGCCAACGGTGCCGACGCGCGTATGGCGGACGGCGACCGCAATACGCCGCTGCATCACGCCGCGCGTTGTGCCGAACCGGGCATCGCAGCGCTGCTGCTGGATGCGTCGGCCGAAATCGACGCGCTCAACGCCGACGGCATGAGCGCGCTCGCGATCGCCTGCAGCAACGCGAACTGGACGCTCGCGGGCTTCCTCCTCGAGCATGGAGCGAAGCCCGACGTCGCCCATGCCCAGCCCGCACTGCTCCATGCCGCGGGTATCGCAGACGACGATCCGACCGGCGTGAAGCTGCTGTTGAAGCATCGGGCGAACCCCGACGCGCACGGCGCCTTTGAGCGCACGCCCCTGATGACGGCCGCACTGGCCGGCCATGCACGCATCGTCGAAGCCCTGCTTTCCGCCGGGGCCGGCGTCGACCTGGCCGACCAGCGCGGTACGACCGCGTTGATGGAAGCGTCGCGGTCCGGTGCCGTCGCCGCGATCCATGCGCTCGGCAAGCGCAAGGCGAACCCGGATGCCGTCGATGTCGGTGGTCGCTCGGCCCTCGCCGTCGCCTGCCAGTCGCGCCACGCCAGCGAAGAGGCCGTGCGCGCCTTGCTGTCGCTCGGCGCCGACCGCTCGCTCGCCGGCACCGACGGCAAGCGGGCGATCGATCACGCTGCGGCCGCCGGCCGCTGGCACATCGTCGCCCTGCTCGATCCGTCCTATCCGCTGCCCAGCAGCCTCGGCGCCGGAGCGCCGGCCGCGCACGAGGCCAGCGTCGACCATCTGCTCGACGCCCTCCGTTTCGGCCACTGGAACGTCGCCGCCGAGTTCACCGGCGTCCTCGGCGAATGGGCGCCGTCCGCGCTGGCGGACCTGTACCTCGACCTTTCCGAACCCGACTACGCCGATGCACGCGCGTGGCTGCTCAATCGCGGCGTCGGCGGAGACGGCGTCCTCGGCGACGGCCGCACGCTGTGCGATGCGCTGGTCGGCGCCTTGCCCGGCACCTGTGCGGCCTTGACCCAATGGGTGGGACACGGCGCCTCGCTCGGCGGAGCCGGCCTCGTTGCGCGCGTGCTCGAACGAACCCCTCCCGGTCCCGACGCAGCGGCGCTGTGCTCGCTCGCGGTCGACTTGCTCGATCGCGGCGCGGACTGGTGCGGTCGCGCCTCCGGCCAGCGCAGTGCGCTGTACCTTGCCGTGGCGCACGGGGCCGGCGACCTCGTCGAACGCCTGCTGGAGCGGGGAGCCGATCCGAACGCGCGCGATGCGCAAGGGCGCTCGCCGCTGCACGCCGTACTCAAGCTCGACGTGGATCGCGGCCTGCCTCTGTTGCGCCGCCTGATCCTCGCCGGAGCGGATCCCGAGGTGGCGACCGCGAACGGCGAAACGCCGCTGGGCCTGGCGCTGGCGCGACGCGAAGGCGAGTTCGCCCAATGGCTGGGATGGACCGCATGGCGCCTGCCGGGACGGCCATTGCGCGCCGCGGACCTGCCGGCCGCCGCCGCCAGCGGCGACGCCGAAGCGGTCGAACGCCTGTTGGCGCTCGGGCTGCCGATCGACGGCGAAGATGCGAAGGGCGCCACGGCATTGATCCATGCCGCCGGTGCCGGCCACGCCGCGCTGGCGGTGCGCCTGCTCGAGGGCGGAGCCGATGCCGCGCACGTCACGCGATCCGGCGTCCATTGCCTCGCGGCCGCCGTCGGCGCGCATCGCGAGGCCATCGTGCGTACCCTGCTAAACCATGGCGTCGATCCCGACCTGCGCCTCGCCGGAGGCGCCACGGCCCTGACGATCGCCGCTGCCCTGGGCCAGCAGCGCATGCTGGAAGCCCTGCTCGAAGCCGGTGCGGATCCGAACGCGGTGGACGATCAGGGGGCGACGCCATTGCACGCCGCCGCCCAGCACGCATTCGAGACCCGCGATACCGCGGCAGCGCACGCTTTGCTCGATCGACTGTTGCGTGCCGGCGCGCAGCTCGAACTGCGGGACCAGGGAGGGCAGGACGCACTGCTCATCCTGCTCGGCTCGCGCTCGCCTCCCGGCGCCCGTTGCGACGCGGAGCACCTCGCACGCCTGACCGAGCTCCTGCTCGGCTACGGTGCCAAGGTCGACACCCAGGATCGGCGCGGCGTCAGTGCGTTGCACGCCTGCGCACTGCACGGCCTGTTCGGATGCGCACGCATGCTCAAGGCCCACGGGGCGCAGATCGATCTCGTCGACGGCTTCGGCCGCAGCGCCGCCGATGTCGCGAGCTTGCTCGGCTACACCGATGTCGCCGGCGAACTGGATCCCTCGCGCCAGGTCATGCCGAGCGTGCGGCAGACCCTGCGCCGCCCCGCTCGGACGCCGGATTGAGGCTCAGCCCTTCATGCGCCGGTACAGCGACCACGGCAGCGCGCGGACGGCGAGCGCGATGAGCTCGAACTTCTCCGGCAGGTAGCGCAGCGACGAACCGCGGCCGAGGCGGCGCACGACGGTCCTCGCGATCGCGGACGGCTCGGCCGGTGCCGTCGGCAGCGTCATGCCGTGCGTCAGGTTCGTCGCGAGAAAGCCGAGCTGGTACAGCTGCACGCGCAGTTCGCCCGGTCGATACCGGTGGCGCAGGCTTTCGTACAGCGATACGAGACCCCGCTTCGCGCTCGCATAGACGACGTTGCGCCCGCGTCCGCGCACAGCGGCGATGCTGCCGAACAGCACCACGGTACCGCCCGTTTCCAGCAGCCGTGGCAACAGCGCATGCACGATCGCCAGCGGCGCGTGCAGATTGATCGCGAGCAGCTGGCCGATCGCGCCCGCATCGAGCGACAGGGCATCGTCGCTGCGCGACATTCCTGCCGGGAGCAGCAGGGCTTCCGGCGGAGGCAGGTCGTCGAGTGCGGCGAGGATGCGCGCGCCGGGATCGAACTCCCGCCCCAGGTCGAGCGCGAGCGTGCGCACGGCGATGCCGTGCCGCAGATGGAGGTCGGAGGCGATCGCCTCGAGATCGCGCGGGTCGGAGGCGACCAGCAGCAGGTCGTGTTTCTTCGCGGCCAGTTCGCTCGCCAGGGCGCGGCCGAGCCCGCTGGAGGCGCCGACGACGATCGCGCTCACAGGACGAGCCTCCGCGCCAGTTCGGACGTGTGCAGGCCGCCGGCGTTGTGCGCCGCGAGGCGCGACCGCGCCGCGTCGAACCCGGGGATCGCCCGGCGTGCGACGTCGGCGGTCAGGGTCGACTCCTTGATCAGGTTCGGCCGCCCGCCGTGCGCTACGGCGGTTTCCGCGAGCGCCTCCAGGAAACCGCGCTGCGCCGACTCCGCCGGCGCCGGTACCTGGATCGCCAGCGCGATGCCGTTGCCGTCGAACGAGAATCCGTCCGGATTGCCGGCGAACAGCTTGCTCGCGATCATCGCGATGCGCGGACGCGATCGCTCGACCTGTTCGCGCAACGCGTCTGCAAACGCGTCGAAGCGCACATGCGGCAGCAGCCATTGCGCCTCCGCCATGCCGGCCTTGCCGAATCCGGCGAAATACGGCCGCGCGTCGTTGAGCGGAAACAGGGCCTCCACCAGCGCCATCGGAGACTGGCCCGGACGGCACCAGCGCGCGCCGAACCAGGTATTGGCGGCGGCGATGCCCGCGCGATTCCACAGCGCGATCGGCAGCGGCGCCACGGTGTCCGGCAGGTCCCGGGACGCCGGCGGCGCCGGCCGCGTCCGTGCCGCGGCATCGTCGACGAGACCGACGCGCACCACGCCACGGCCGAAGCGACCGGGACGTCCGTCGTGCCAGCCGTACAGCACCGGCGCGTTCGCGGCGTCGCGCAGCGTCCTGGCGGCTTCGGCGAGATCC
>DBMH01000113.1 GCA_002297645.1 Rhodanobacteraceae bacterium UBA703
GTCGTGGCGGCGAGGCGCAGCGCCTCGCCGACGCGCGCCGCCTCGGGCGTCGCGCCGCATCCGATCATCGCGATCACCGCAAGCGCCTCGTCGTAGACGAAGGCCGCGCTCTTCAGCGCCGGCTCCTGCGGCTCGGCAGCGCCATCCACACCCTCGTAGCTGCGCAGGAACACCGGCCCCTCGCCGGCCACCGCATCGACACGGCGCTTCAACGCCGCGCAGCTTTTCGCGCGGATCGCCGCCGAAACGTTCTCGCCGGCCTGCGCGAAGGCGGCCGCCGAGGACAACAACAGGGCCGCGAACCAGCGTCCGCCACTTGCATATCGCATAGTGTTCCGAGTGTTCCGAAACAGCAGGAACGCGATCGACGACATCCCTACGCGGGGACGCGTTGAAGATCGGCGGTCATGCCGCGGTACCGCCGATCGTCATCGAGTCGATCTTCAGTGTCGGCTGGCCGACGCCGACCGGNNGTGCCGCCGATGGTGATGCCGTCGAGGCGCAGCGTCGGCTGGCCGACGCCGACCGGCACGCTCTGGCCGTCCTTGCCACAGACGCCGACGCCCTCGTCGAGCTGCAGGTCGTTGCCGATCATCGACACGCGCTTGAGCACGTCCGCGCCGGATCCGATCAGCGTCGCGCCCTTGACCGGGCGCGTGATCCTGCCGTCCTCGATCAGATAGGCCTCGCTCGCCGAGAACGTGAACTTGCCGTTGGTGATGTCGACCTGCCCGCCGCCGAAATTGACTGCGTAGAGGCCTTTCTTCACCGAGGCGATGATCTCGCCCGGGTCGCGCTGGCCGGGCAGCATGTAGGTGTTGGTCATGCGCGGCATGGGCAGGTGGGCGAACGACTCGCGGCGGCCGTTGCCGGTGGACCTCGTGCCCATCAGGCGCGCGTTGAGCTTGTCCTGCATGGTGCCCTTCATCACGCCGTTCTCGACCAGCACGGTGCAGTTCGTCGGCGTGCCCTCGTCGTCGATCGAGAGCGAGCCGCGGCGGCCGGCGAGCGTGCCGTCGTCGACGACGGTAACGCCGTCGGCGGCGACCTTCTCGCCGATCATGCCGGCGAAGGCCGAGGTTTCCTTGCGGTTGAAGTCGCCCTCGAAACCGTGGCCGATCGCCTCGTGCAGCAGCACGCCGGGCCAGCCGGGGCCGAGCACGACCGGCATGTTGCCGGCCGGGGCCGGCACCGATTCGAGGTTCACCAGCGCGACGCGCACCGCTTCGCGCGCGAACGCGTAGGCGCGCCCGTTGGCGAGCAGTTCGTCGAAACCGTAGCGGCCGCCGCCGCCGTGGCTGCCGGCTTCGCGCCGGCCGTTCTGCTCGGCGACGACCTGCACGTTCATGCGCACGAGCGGCCGCACGTCGGCAGCGAGCGTGCCGTCCGACTGCGCGATCAGCACGGTGTCGAGCGTCGCCGCGAGGCTGACGATGACCTGCTTCACGCGCGGATCCTGCGCGCGGCAGAACGCGTCGACCTCGCGCAGGGTCGCGATCTTGGCCTCGTTCGACAGCGTGTCGATCGGGTCGATCGCCGGATACAGCGCGCGCGCCGTCGCGATCGCCAGCGGCTTGCCGACACCGTTCGAACCGGCCCGGGCGATGGCGCGCGCGGAACCCGCCGCTTCGAGCAGGGCCGGCAGCACGATTTCGTCGGAATAGGCGAAACCGGACTTCTCGCCCGACAGCGCGCGCACGCCGACACCCTGTTCGATGGAGTGGTTGCCGTCCTTGACGATGCCGTCCTCGAGCACCCAGGACTGGCTGCGCGAATGCTGGAAATACAGGTCGGCGGCGTCGATCGACGCCCCCATCAGGCGCGCGAAGACGCCGTCGAGGTCGGCGGCGGACAGGCCGCCGGGGCGCAGCAATCGGTGTTCGGCTTGGGCGATGAGATCGGACATGGAGGGAGGCGGGGAATCGAAAAAGGGGGGATCGGCAAGGGAAGCGCGGGAGAGCGCCTGCCGCTCCCGGATGCCCGCTTGATGGGGGCGCGCATGCTGAAGCGCAATGCGCCTCAGCGCAAGTCCTTGGACTTCGGCGGGTTTTTCCGGGCGGCGTCGCGGGTTTCGCGCGCCACCTCGGTGATCTTCGGCTTGTCCCAGGAACCGGTCACCCGATAGCGCATCTGGATCGCCTTGCCGAGGGGCTTGTGCAGGATGCCCTGCATGACCAGTCCGGCCGCCGCGCCGACGGGGCCGCCGGCGATCGCGCCGACGATCGGCAGCGTGGCGCCGGCGCGCGGGCTGACCGTCATCTGCTGGTCGTAGTCCTTGGCGCGAAGACCGGTGCGCCCCCTCACCACGATGTCGGCGGCGGGACTGTTGATCACCAGGCCGTCGGTGAACGCGTTGCCGTCGCCCAGGCGGAACTTGCCCTTGATCGAATTGAAACTGAGGCCGGACTGGAAGAAGTCGCTGAAATCCAATGTCAGGCGACGCGGGATCTCGGTCAGCGACAGCAGGCCGAAGATGCGACCCGCCCCCGGCTCGACCTCGGGGAAGCGGCCCTCGGCGATGTCGATGTCGAGCGTACCGTCGAGACGCGACAGCGCGAACGCCGACGGCGGCCCCGGCCACGATGCGTCGATCGTCGCACGCGTGGCGCCGCCGTCGAGCAACCCCGGGAATCCGAGCGCGCCCATCATCTGGCCGAGGTTCTGCGCCGACAGTTCGATGGCGAGCTTCGAACGCGTCCCGCCCGGGTGGCCGGTCCAGTCGCCGCTGGCCTTCATCGTCAGGTTCGGCGAACGCGCCTGCAGCTTGTCGATGCGCATGCCGTTCGCGATCGGATGGGCTTCGACCTCCGCCGCGCCGAAACTGGCGCTCCCGAGCCGGAAATCGTCGACCGACAGGTGCAGCGGCGGCATCGTCGCCGGCTCGGTGTCGTCGAGCGCGCCGGCTCCGTCGTCACCGGCCGTTCCCGGCGGCGGCTCCGGCGCGTCCGGCCAGTGGATGCGCGCGAACTTCGCGCCGATGCCCTGGCGGGCGAGGTCGACAGCCGGAATCGTCAGCGTGCCCGCCGCCGCCGGGCCGTCGAGGCGGATCGTCGTCACGGCCGCGTGGCTGTCCACCGTCATGCGCACCGCACCGAAGCTGCGTGCGCCGACGAGGAAATCGTCGA
>DBMH01000036.1 GCA_002297645.1 Rhodanobacteraceae bacterium UBA703
CGCAGCGCGTTGCGGTACTGGCGCGCCGAGGCGTGTCGAGCGCGGTCGGCGGCCGCCACCTTGGCCGGTGCCGAGGCGGAGTTCGATCGCGCGGCGGCAATGGCGGTGCCGGCCGAGAACAGGGCCGCCGCGGAAGCGGCCGCCACCGACATGGCCAGACAGGCCGCAAGCGGCTTCAGCCGCGGCAGCGCGGTCGTGTGATTCTTCATGTATTGCTCCTTCTGATGGCTCGTGCGGCCCCGTTCCGTCGGGAAGGGGCAGGCACCCGTGTTCGGGGTCCCCTGGATCCCCGCGGCAGGCGCTGGATGCGGCCCGCCCGGACCGATCTTGGTCATCGCGGAACGGCTTGTCCAACGTCTTTACAACGGTGTGTCACGCGCACGGGCGCACCCTCGTCGCAGCGCGAAGAGGCGCGGAGCATCGGGGCGGGCGTCGTGTCCGACGCGCTGCGTTCAGCGCGTGGTGACGAGGGTTCCGATCGGTTCGCCGCGCATGATGCGCATCAGGTCGCCTTCGCGGGACATGTCGTAGATGCGCAGCGGTACTTTGTGGTCGCGACACAGTGCGATCGCGCTCGTGTCCATGACCTGAAGATTGCGCTGGATGACCTCGTCGTAGGTCAGCTTCTCGTAGCGCGTGGCCGTGGCGTCCTTGGCCGGATCGGCGGAGTAGACGCCATCGACCTTGGTCGCCTTGAGCAGCAGGTTCGCGCCGATCTCGATCGCGCGCAGCGCGGCGGCGGAGTCCGTGGTGAAGAATGGGTTGCCGGTACCGGCGGCGAACAGCGCGACGCGGCCCTTTTCCAGGTGGCGGATGGCGCGCCGGCGGATGAAGTCCTCGCAGACCTCGTTGATCTTGATCGCCGACATCGTCCGCGCGGTTCCGCCGGCCTTCTCGATCGCGTCCTGCATCGCCAGAGCGTTCATGACCGTCGCCAGCATGCCCATGTGGTCGCCGGTCACGCGGTCCATGCCGGAGGCGGCCAGGCCCGCGCCGCGGAAGATGTTGCCTCCGCCGATGACGACGCCCACCTGGATACCGGCGCGCTGCACTTCGATGATCTCGCGGGCGATACGGATCAGGACCTTCGGGTCGATGCCGTAGTCGGCGTCTCCCATCAGCGCTTCGCCGGACAGTTTGAGCAGGATGCGGCGATACGTCGGGGCGGGGGACATGCGGAAAACCTCGTGCGGGCAAACCGCGCAATTCTACCCGAGCCGCGATGCGCTGCAGCAGCATCCATCGTGCATCGGCGCGTGTCGTGTCGCCGCAGCGTTCAGGATGGCCGGCTCAGCAGCCCGGGATCTCGTGCGGTGGCCCGGCGAACCAGGCCGCCACGCCGCGCGATCCGATCGTGACGCAGCGGGTGATGCTCATCATCGCTGCGTGCAGCGCGATCTGCTTCGCCTCGCACAGGTCGGCCAGTTCGCGGTTGCCAGTCAGGCATCGCGGTTTCGCGAGGTCGCCACCGCCGCTGACGTGGATGTGCGGAATCAGCCGTCCGGCATGGATGCGGTCACGGACGAAGCGGAACCACCGGCACAGGGCTTTCCTGCGTCCGCGCGACGGGCTGGGTGCCGCCATGAAAAAACGCCTGATGCGGGGTTTCTTGCCATCGTGCTTGTGCCGCTTCCGAGCGCTCAGTCGAAGCCGTCGTGAAAGATGTCGTTTCGGATCGTGATGCTCACGTCATCGATGCCGAAATTCACGGGGCGGCTCATGGCCTGTTGCTCGTGGTGGAATTCGAGCGTATGCGTGCCGCCGAGAAGGGGCGCTGGGATGTCGACCGTGATCTGGGCATAGGTTCCGCGGCAGTAGTCGGCCGCGGCGGCATCGGTTCGCCACAGCGTCGTGCCGTCGATCCGTGCTTCGATATAGGCCGTATCCGGCCCGGCGACGCAGGATGCGCTGCCGTTCGTGTACCAGAACGACAAGGTAATTGGCTGCCCGCTTGGCAAGGTCACGACCTGGCTGGCGGTGCCGGCTTCGGCCAAGCTGGTTCCCCCAAACCAGCCAAACCATGTCCCGCTGTGCGGCACCATGGGCCCTCCTGCGGTTCCGCAATCATTCGTCGAGCAAAACACGGTGCCGAAATTCGTCGACGTACTGGTCCAGCCCGGCGTGTGGGACGCTCCTGTCTCGAATCCGCAGTCCGCGACATAGGTGTCGTCGCAGTCGGCCGTCGCGGGCTGCCCGGTGGGGATGGTGTTCGGGCGTCTTTCGCCTGCATGGGCGGCACAAGCGACGATCGCCAGGATTCCAGCCCGGACGATGAACGATGCCGTCTTGGTGAACATGTGACTTCTCCGCTGTGATGCGTTGTCCCGCGCGCGCAGGATTGCGTCGATTCGGGGCATCGACGTCGATGGATGCGTTTCTTCCTCGACCTTAGCTCTTGCCCGAGTCGAGCAGGGAGCGGGCAGTGGACACTCCGGGATTTGGGTCACGAAGTCGATCGCCGGCCGGGTATGCCGCGATGCGGGATGCCATGGTCGGGGCGAAAAAAAACCCGTGGTTTCCCACGGGTTTCTGTCGCACTGCCTGTGCTGGTTCAGACCTGCATGGCCTTCGCCACTTCGGCGGCGTAGTCCTCGACGACCTTCTCGATGCCCTCGCCGACGGCGAGGCGCTGGAAGCCGACGACGTCGGCGCCGGCGGCCTTGGCCGCGGCTTCGACCGTCTGGTCGGTGTTCAGCACGTACGGCTGGCCGTACAGCGTGTTCTCGTTGATGATCTTCGCGATCTTGCCGCCGATGATCTTCTCGAGGATGTCGGCCGGCTTGGCCTTGTCCTTCTCGCTCATCTTGGCCAGCTCGATTTCCTTTTCCTTCGCGACGAACTCGGCCGGCACGTCGGAGGCCTTGTTGTGCGGCGGGTTCATGGCGGCGACGTGCATCGCCACGCCGCGCGCGAACTCGGCATCGCCGCCCTTGACCTCGACCAGCACGCCGATGCGGCCGCCATGCACGTAGGCGGCGACGTTGTTGGTGCTTTCGACGCGCACGAGGCGGCGCACCTGCACGTTCTCGCCGACCTTGGCGATGACGGCGGCGCGGGCTTCCTCGACGGTCTCGCCGGAGGCGAGCTTGGCGGTCTTCAGGACTTCGGCATCGGTGGCGCCGGAGGCCAGCGCGGCCTTGGCGACGGCGTCGGCGAACGACTTGAAGTTGTCGTCGTTGGCAACGAAGTCGGTCTCGGAGTTGATCTCGACCAGCACGGCCTTGCCGCCGTCCTGCGCGGAGACGATCTTGCCTTCCGCGGCGACGCGGCTGGCCTTCTTGTCGGCCTTGGCGAGGCCCTGCTTGCGCAGCCACTCGGCTGCGGCGTCGATGTCGCCGTTGTTCTCGGTGAGCGCCTTCTTGCACTCCATCATGCCGGCGCCGGTGCGCTCGCGCAGTTCCTTGACCAGTGAAGCGGTGATTTCCATGGTGTCCTCGAAGTGGCGGAGGCGGCGCGACGGGCGCGCCGCGGATCTGGATTCGGCCTCGTCGTCCCGGCGGGGCCGGGGCCCGGTGCGTCGCGGCTACGGCGGCGGACGCCGGGTTCCGGCTGGCGGGGACGATGGGGCGGTAGGGCTGTTTCGGCCCGGCGGTCGGTG
>DBMH01000300.1 GCA_002297645.1 Rhodanobacteraceae bacterium UBA703
CGAGCGCGTGGATTGAAACTGGCGCATCCAGTCCGGATGATCCGGCGTCGCCGTGTCGCGCTCCTCGCGAGCGCGTGGATTGAAACTTCGGCGAGGTCGTCGAGGTACAGTTCGGACATGAGGTCGCGCTCCTCGCGAGCGCGTGGATTGAAACGGATCATCACGCCACCGCGCAACTTGCCCGGCGCGTCGCGCTCCTCGCGAGCGCGTGGATTGAAACCCGCCCGGGTACTCCGTCGACGGCGCGAACTTGTACGTCGCGCTCCTCGCGAGCGCGTGGATTGAAACTCAGACTGCGTGCGGAAAACAGTTGTGCGCAAATGTCGCGCTCCTCGCGAGCGCGTGGATTGAAACTCCCCGGACCAGATCATCGCGGCCGAAACGCGCCTGTCGCGCTCCTCGCGAGCGCGTGGATTGAAACACCGTCAGCGCCGCCTCGCTGCCGTCGTCGATCAAGTCGCGCTCCTCGCGAGCGCGTGGATTGAAACTGGTTTTGTCACGCGGCCAGTGGCGTCGGTGCAGGCGTCGCGCTCCTCGCGAGCGCGTGGATTGAAACCGGTCAGGCTACCTTCGCCTACGACATGTCGAATGTCGCGCTCCTCGCGAGCGCGTGGATTGAAACGCCGCTGCCGGATGCGCGAGCGTGAACGTGACGCCGTCGCGCTCCTCGCGAGCGCGTGGATTGAAACCTGGCGGCGGCGTGGGTCGACTCCGACTACTACGTGTCGCGCTCCTCGCGAGCGCGTGGATTGAAACGAGGGCATCCAGGGTGTCGTCGTCCTCGGACACGAGTCGCGCTCCTCGCGAGCGCGTGGATTGAAACATGGCATTGGCGACAAGGTTCTGCACGACCAACGGGTCGCGCTCCTCGCGAGCGCGTGGATTGAAACTTCTTCGTGAAGGAGGTTGCCGTCGGACAGACCGGGTCGCGCTCCTCGCGAGCGCGTGGATTGAAACTACGGCAGCGAAGAACTCGCGATGCGTACGATCCAGTCGCGCTTCTCGCGAGCGCGTGGATTGAAACCACTTCGAGCCCTTCACTCTGCCGCTCGGCGTCGGTCGCGCTCCTCGCGAGCGCGTGGATTGAAACTTCCGCTCCGACTCGTGGAAATCCGCGCTCGCGTCGGTCGCGCTCCTCGCGAGCGCGTGGATTGAAACCGTGGAAGGCAGATCGCTGGTGGCGCTGCCGATGGCGTCGCGCTCCTCGCGAGCGCGTGGATTGAAACACAGTACAGGGGACGCCCGATCACGATGCCTTTGGTCGCGCTCCTCGCGAGCGCGTGGATTAAAACAGCCTTCCTGGAGCCGCGATCGCATGGATCGAGGGTGCGCACTCATCGCAAGCACATGCATCCTAGGATGCTTCGCTGACGAGGCTGCTGGACGTCGGAGTGTGTATTGGCTTGCATTGAAACGTGGCCGACGAAATGGACACTTCTGCCTTCCGAGATGTCTTGCTTCTGATGAGGAGAGATACCCACAATGGCGACTCCCTGATGCCCACACTTGGCGATTGCCCCGTAGCGCGAGATATGGCAACGGACAATGAGTCGATCGTCCACTACCGCGGCGAACGCTACGTCGTCGACGACGGCGAGGTGCTGCTCGACGCCTTGTTGCGCCGGGGCGCGAACGCGGCGCATTCCTGCGGCAAGGGCTCGTGCCATACCTGCGTGCTGAGGCTCGAAAGCGGGGAGGTCTCGCACGACAAGCCGATCGACGCGGCGCTCCTCGACAGCGGACACGTGCTGCCGTGCGTGGCGCGGATTCGTGGCGAAGTCCGGCTGGCGCCGCCGGAACTGGAACGCCTGTCGATCGGCGCCGAGATCCTGTCGCGCCGCGAACTCGGCGGTGGCGTGTTCGAGATCGGCCTCGCACCGCTGAAGGCGATGGAATATTCCGGCGGACAGCACGTGCAGGTGGTGCGCGAGGACGGTCTTTCTCGCAGCTATTCGATCGCGAGTCTTCCGGACGACGACTTCCTGTTCCGGATCCACGTGCGGCGCGTCGCCGGCGGCGCGATGAGCGAATGGCTATGCGACCGGGCGGCCATCGGCGGGCGCGTGAACCTGTTCGCGCCGCAGGGTGAATGCCGGTACCGGTGCGACATGAGCGGACGCTCCTTGCTGCTGCTGGCGACGGGATCCGGCGCAGGGGCGATGCGGGCGGTGGCGCGCGACGCGCTGGCGTCCGGACACCGCGGCGCGATCGTGCTGTACCACGGCGTGCGCGATGCGCGCGACCTGTATCTGCACGATGCGCTCGTCGACCTGGCCCGCGAGCACGCATCGTTCCGTTACGTGCCGTGCCTGAGCGGCGCGCACGCGGCGGACTGGCCGGATCCGGTCTTCGCCGGGCGCGTCACCGCGGCGGCATTCGGCCCGGGCACGGATCTCGCTTCGACGGAGGTCTTCCTGTGCGGCTTGCCGGCGATGGTCGAGGACGCACGCTGTCTCGCCGTCGGTGCGGGTGCCCTGCGTTCGCGGATCCATGCCGATCCGTTCGATCCAGGTGGCCTCGTCACGCCCCGCGATTCGGAGAAGATCGCGCGTATCGCCGCCGATCCGGCCTTGTGGGAGGCGCTGGAGCAGGGGCCGCGCCTGAAGCGCGTGCTGGAGACCTTCTATGAGCGCGTCTACGTCGACGAGCGGCTGTCGCCGTTCTTCGAAGGCCTGCCGCGCGAAGCCGTCATCGACAAGCAGTACGCCTTCCTCGCCGACCTGTTCTCCGGCAAGCGCGAGTACTTCGGCATGAAGCCGTACAACGCGCACCACTGGATGGTGATCTCCGACGACCTGTTCGACTACCGCGAGTCGCTGTTCGAATGGGCGCTGCGTCGCCATGACGTGCCGGAGCCGATGATCCGGCGCTGGGCGGCACTCCACGAACGGTTCCGCGCCGAGATCGTCAAGCCGGTCGCGCGCGGCCTGGTCATCGACGGCAAGGAACAGCCCCTGCGCACGCACCAGGTCGATCGCCTCGACATTGATTCGGTCTGCGACGGCTGCGGCGAGGAAATTCCCGCCGGCCGGCCCGTGCGATACCAGTTCCGCCTCGGAACCCTGCATTGCGAGCATTGCGCGGGGCTGGCCGTCGCCTAGCCTGTCCGTCGAAGCCGTCGCGGAAGACCGCGTCCGCCAGAAGCCGGGACGGCTCGCGGCGAGGGGTCGGTCCGGCATCGCCTGTTCGTGTCGCCCGTGCGGAGGCCGCCGTTCCGGCTGCCTTCGGGATTCGCGCGGGCGGGCAGGGCGAAGACGGAAAGCCAGGGGAGTGGGGAGACGGCGCGAAAGGGGGATATGGCCTGGCGTGGGGGCGCTCCCCGTTGCGGAATTCGACGCCGAATCGCCCGAAGTCAAGCGCAAAATCCTGTGTCCGACGGATTGAAGCTGACGGTCGTATCGAATATCTTGTGCGGGTCGATGGCGTCCAGCACAACATCTGGGGCGTCGCTGGAAGGCGACGCGGGAATCCGGTGGAAATCCGGAACTGCCCCGCAGCGGTGATCGGGAACGAACGGCGCGAATCGCACCGAGCCTGGCAGCTCGGGAAGCGGCGTCCAGTAGGCGAGGCGAAGGCCTCGGGCCCGAGAGTCCGAATACCGGCCACGACCGTCGCGCCGCAAGGCGTGGCGTTGGCTCGAAGACCCCTCGCGGGAGGGCTGGCCGGAAGTCGCTGCAGCGCGGTCCTTGCGCCTGTGGTTCCGCTTTCGTCCCCGGTCTCCGTCGCGGGTTCTTCTTTCGCTCGCGGGAGCGGAGGCCGGCGGATCGCGGGCGAGTCTCATTCCGTGCGCCGTCGTGCCTGTCTCCTCGCGGGTCCACTGCTCGTGAAGGAGAACGCCATGACCACCCCTGAACTCGCCGCCGAATCCCGTGCCGAGACGGCCGCTCCCCCTCCGACGCCGAACCAGGGCGGCTTCCGCCTGACCGCCCCGCATGCCGGGCCGGCCGCGATGCAGGTGACCAAGCGCTCCGGCGCGAAGGAGCCGGTCGACCTCAACAAGATCGTGCGTGCCGTGTCGCGCTGCTGCGAGGGATTGGCCGACGTCGATCCCATGCGCGTCGCGCTGAAGACGATCAGCGGCCTGTACGACGGCGCCGGCACGCGCGAGCTGGACGAGCTGTCGATCCGTACCGCGGCCTCGTTCATCGCCGAGGAGCCGGAATACTCGAAGGCCGCCGCGCGCCTGCTCGCCGCCTACATCGACAAGGAAGTGCAGGGGCTCGGGGTCTATTCGTTCTCGCAGTCGATCCGGCTCGGCTTCGAGGCCGGCCTGATCAACGACCGCGTGCTGGCGTTCGTCGAGGCGAACGCGCGCAAGCTCAACGACGCGATCGACGTGCGCCACACGCAGCGCTTCGAGTACTTCGGCCTGCGCACGCTGTACGACCGCTACCTGCTCAAGCATCCGACCCGCCGCCAGGTCATCGAGACGCCGCAGCACTTCTGGCTGCGCGTGGCCTGCGCGCTGAGCGAGAACGTGGCCGAGGCGGTCGAGCTGTACCAGCAGTTCGGCGCGCTCGACTACATCCCGAGTTCGCCGACGCTGTTCAATGCCGGCACGCGCCACGAACAGCTGTCGAGCTGTTTCCTGCTCGACTCGCCGGAGGACTCGCTGGAGGCGATCTACGACAAGTACCGCGACGTGGCGATGCTGTCGAAGTTTTCCGGCGGCATCGGCCTGGCCTGGCATCGCGTGCGCTCGGAGGGTTCGCTGATCCGCTCGACCAATGGCCTCAGCAACGGCATCGTGCCGTGGCTGAAGACGCTCGATTCCTCGGTCGCCGCCGTCAACCAGGGCGGCAAGCGCAAGGGCGCGGCCTGCGTCTACCTGGAGCCGTGGCACGCGGACATCGAGTCCTTCCTGGAGCTGCGCGAGAACACCGGCGACGACGCGCGCCGCACGCACCACCTGAACCTCGCCAACTGGATCCCCGACCTGTTCATGCGTCGCGTCGACGAGAACGGCACGTGGTCGCTGTTCGATCCAGCCGACGTGCCGGAGCTGCCGGACCGCTGGGGCGCGGCGTTCGAGCAGGCCTACGCGCAGGCCGAGGCGCGCGGCGTGGCGAGGAAAACGATACCGGCGCGCGACCTGTACGCGCGCATGATGCGGACGCTGGCGCAGACCGGGAACGGCTGGATGACGTTCAAGGACGCCTGCAACCGGGCCTGCAACCAGACGGCGCGCAGCGGAAACGTCGTGCACCTGTCGAACCTCTGCACCGAGATCGTCGAGGTGACGAGCGCCGGCGAAACGGCGGTGTGCAATCTCGGCTCGATCAATCTTGCGCAGCACCACGACGGCGTCGCGTTCGACTTCGCCAAGCTCGCGCACACGGTACAGGTGGCCGTGCGTCAGCTCGACCGCGTGATCGACCTCAATTTCTACCCGATCGCCACCGCGCGCGCGTCGAACCTGCGCTGGCGTCCGGTCGGGCTCGGCCTGATGGGGCTGCAGGACCTCTTCTTCGCGTTGCGGCTGCCGTTCGACAGCCCGGAAGCGCGCGAGCTGTCGGCCCGCGTCTCCGAGGAGATCTATTACTGGGCGCTGCGCACGTCGCTCGAACTCGCGCGCGAGAAGGGCGCGCACGCCGCCTTCGCCGAGACGCGCGCGGCACGCGGCGAGCTGCAGTTCGACGCCTGGAACGTCGTGCCGCGCGACGCCGCGCGCTGGGACGCGTTGCGTGAGGAGATCAAGACGCACGGCTTGCGCAACTCGCTGCTGATCGCGATCGCGCCGACGGCGACGATCGCCTCGATCGCCGGCTGCTACGAGTGCATCGAGCCGCAGGTGTCGAACCTGTTCAAGCGCGAAACGCTGTCCGGCGACTTCCTGCAGGTGAACCGCTACCTCGTCGACGAACTGAAGCGGCTCGGCCTGTGGACGGCCGAGATCCGCGACGCGATCAAGCTCGCCGAAGGTTCGGTGCAGCCGCTGGCCGAGCTGCCGTCCGAGCTGAAAGCGATCTACCGCACCGTCTGGGAGCTGCCGATGCGTTCGCTGATCGACATGGCGGCGGATCGCGGCGCCTGGATCGACCAGGGCCAGTCCCTGAACCTGTTCATCGAGAGCCCGAACATCGGCCAGCTGTCGAGCATGTACATGTATGCCTGGAAGAAGGGGCTGAAGACGACCTACTACCTGCGCTCGCGCCCGGCGACGCGCATCGCCAAGACGACCGTCGGCGCGGCGCCCGCCAAGACCTACACGGATTCGGAGGCGGTCGTGTGCTCGCTCGAGAATCCGGAAATGTGCGAGGCGTGCCAGTGAGCGCGTTTTCCCACGTGCCCTGCGACAACGGCGGCGTCATTCCCGCGGAAGCTGGAATCCGAAGCGCTTCCTGTGGTTGCCCGCTTTCGCGGGCATGACGCAACGCTCATTTCGAGGAATCCCATGTCTGCTTCCCCACACCTGCTCGATCCCGGCTTCGACCTGACGCTGCGGCCGATGCGATACCCGCAGTTCTACGAGATGTATCGCGCCGCGATCAAGAACACCTGGTCGGTCGAGGAAATCGATTTCCAGATCGACCTGACGCACCTCGCGCAGCGCATGACGCCGGCGGACCGGCACCTCATCGAGCGGCTCGTGGCGTTCTTCGCGACCGGCGACTCGATCGTCGCGAACAACCTCGTACTGAACCTCTATCGGCACGTCAATGCGCCGGAGGCGCGCATGTACCTGTCGCGGCAGCTGTACGAGGAAGCGCTGCACGTGCAGTTCTACCTGACCCTGCTCGACAACTACATCCCGCAGCCGGAACGGCGTGCGCAGGCGTTCTCGGCGGTCGAGAACATCCCTTCGATCCGCACGAAGGCGGCGTTCTGCCAGCGCTGGATCGATTCGATCCACGCGCTCGACCGCATCACGACGGATGCCGAGCGACGCCAGTTCCTGCTGAACCTGACCTGCTTCGCGGCCTGCATCGAGGGCCTGTTCTTCTTCGGCGCTTTCGCCTACGTGTATTTCCTGCGCTCGCGCGGCCTGTTGCCGGGGCTGGCCGCCGGCACGGCCTGGGTGTTCCGCGACGAGTCGGCGCACATGGCGTTCGCGTTCGAAGTCATCCGCACCGTGCAGCGCGAGCAGCCGGAGCTGTTCGACGCGCAATGGGCGGAACAGGTCGGCGCGATGATCGCGGATGCCGTCGACTGCGAGACGGCCTTCGCCGAGGACGTGCTCGGGCAGGGTGTCGCCGGCATGACGGTGAGGGAAATGCGGCAGTACCTGGAATACGTCGCCGACCGGCGCCTGGAGATGCTCGGCCTGCCGGTGCGCTGGGGGGCACGCAATCCGTTCCCGTTCATGGAGCTGCAGGACGTGCAGGAGCTGACGAACTTCTTCGAGCGGCGCGTCTCGGCCTACCAGGTCGCGGTCGAGGGCGAAGTCGGGTTCGACCATGCGTTCTGAGGACGGTGCGGGCAGGGACGGAGAGGTCCGGTGCGTCGAGATCGTCTTTCCCGACCACTGCAACCATCTGGGCAGCCTGTTCGGTGGCCAGGCGCTGGCGTGGATGGACAAGGCGGCCTTCCTCGCGGCGAGCCGCTTCGCCGGCCGCACCGTCGTCACCGCGCGTTCGGACCGCATTGATTTCCGCGCGCCGGTGAAGCTCGGCGACATCGTCGAACTGCGCGCGAACGTGGTCGGCGTGGGCCGCAGCTCGATGACGGTGCGGGTCTCGCTGCTGCGCGAACCGACGCCCGGTGCCGGACGCGAACTGGCGACCACCGGTGAATTCGTCATGGTCGCCGTCGATGCGCAGGGGCGGGCGGTACCGGTCGGACGGAATCTCTCGCACGCAATGGATTGACGCGGCGCGCTCCGGTTCGTAACATCCCGCGCCTTCCCGACGCCGCCGTGCCGACGGAAGCCGTGGCGGGGTATAGCGCAGTCTGGTAGCGCGCCTGCTTTGGGAGCAGGATGTCGGGGGTTCGAATCCCTCTACCCCGACCAACCCGGTACGTGACAATGTGGCTGACGATGCGCCCGTAGCTCAGCTGGATAGAGCATCGGCCTTCTAAGCCGAGGGTCACAGGTTCGAGTCCTGTCGGGCGCGCCAGTCATCGCGGGAGATCGCGGACAACCCGGCGGATGCGGTTCATGTGGTGGATGTAGCTCAGTTGGTTAGAGTACCGGATTGTGATTCCGGTTGTCGGGGGTTCGAGTCCCCTCATCCACCCCAAAATTTGTTGTGCGGATTTTGTTTCACGTGATATAGTCGTTCGTCTTGGCCGGTGCGTTGAGGACCCCTCGTCTTCCTCGCCGGATCCTCTCCCCGAGGTGGCCAAAAGGGCCGCGTAGTGCGCGGCCGGATTGTGTGATGCAACGGGGGCCGTTAGCTCAGTTGGTAGAGCAGGAGACTCTTAATCTCTTGGTCCTAGGTTCGAGTCCTAGACGGCCCACCACTTTTTCAAGCGCAGCGCCGAGTCTGCGTGCTCGCGGGTGATAGAGTGTCGACCCGGGCGAAAGTGGCGGAACTGGTAGACGCGCTGGATTTAGGTTCCAGTGGGGCAACCCGTGAGAGTTCGATTCTCTCCTTTCGCACCACGTCCGCCGATTCCCCCGATTCCTCCTCCTATTCCTGCGGGCGCATTCGGCGCTACGATGCAGGATCCCAGTTGGTAGACACCGGAGCGCGATCCGCCACGCGGGTCTTCGCCGTCCTTCAGTATTGAGGAACACCCGATGCAAGTTTCGATCGAAAACGTTGGCTCCCTCGGCCGCAAGCTGACCATCCGCCTGCCTGCCGAGCGCTTGGAGGACACTGTCCGCTCGCGCATCCAGGAAATGGGCCGCACGGCCCGCCTGAAGGGCTTCCGCCCCGGCAAGGTGCCGACCAAGGTCATCGAGCAGCGTTTCGGCGGCCAGATCCGCAACGAAGCCTTGTCGGAAATGATCGGCTCCAGCTTCCAGGAAGCGGTCAGCAAGGAGAAGCTGCGCCCGGCCGTGCAGCCGGCGATCTCCACGACCGGCCGTCCCGAGAACGGCGAGATCGAGTACACGGCCGAATTCGAGGTGTTCCCGGAGATCGGCAAGATCGACGTCAGCGCCCTCGAGATCGCCAAGCCGGTCGCCAGCGTGACCGACGCCGACGTCGACCAGATGATCGAGACGCTGCGCCTGCAGCGCCGCAACTGGGTCCAGGTCGAGCGCGCCGCGCAGGAAGGCGACCTGGTCCTGTTCGAATACTCCGCGCAGGGCGACGGGTTCCGTCACCCGGCCGAAGGCAACGACCGCGTCGGCATCGTGCTGGGTTCGAATGCCTATTCGGCCGAGCTGGAGCAGCTGCTCGCCGGCAAGTCCGCCGGTGACGAGTTCACCTCGACCGTCCAGTTCCCCGAAGGCTTCCGCGTCACGACCCTGGCCGGCCAGTCGGTCGAGGTCGCCGGCAAGGCCATGCGCGTGCAGGAGTCCCAGATGCCGCCGGTCGACGAGACCTTCGCGGCCAGCTTCGGCGTCAAGGAAGGCGGGCTGGAGCGCTTCCGCGAGGACGTGCGCGCCAATCTCGACCGCGAGCTGAAGAACGCCCTGATGGGCCGCCTGAAGGTCGGTGTGGTCGAGAAGCTGGTCGAGGCGCATGCCGACCTCGAGCTGCCGCAGGGCATGATCGAGCACGAGGCCCGCCTGCTGGCGCGCCAGGCCAACGCGCCGGGTGCCGACGCGCACGTGGCTTTCCTGCCGGTCGCGCGCCGTCGCGTGGCGGCGGGGCTGCTGATCGCCGAGCTGGCGCGCCAGAACGAGATCCGGCTCGACCCCAAGCGCGTCAGCGAGGCCCTGGCGACGATCGCCTCGACCTACGAGGAGCCGGAACAGGTCGTTGAACTGTATTCGCGCGACCCCCAGTTGATGGACGCGCTGCGCAACCGCGTGATCGAGGACCAGGTCGTCGAGTGGATCGCCGAGCACGCCAAGCACAGCGAACAGCAGCTGAGCTTCAACGAAGTGATGCGTCCGGGCGCCTGAGCGTCCGGCGCCCAGGAGACGAGCGAATGGCGATCCAGAACATCCCGACCACCGGCCTGAATCTCGTGCCGATGGTCGTCGAGCAGACCTCACGCGGCGAACGTGCCTACGACATCTACTCGCGCCTGCTGAAGGAGCGCCTGGTGTTCGTGGTCGGCCCGATCGACGACTACATGGCGAACGTCATCGTCGCGCAGTTGCTGTTCCTGGAGTCCGAGAACCCGGACAAGGACATCAATCTTTACATCAACAGCCCGGGCGGCGTCGTCACGGCGGGCCTGGCCATCTACGACACGATGCAGTACATCCGCTGCGACGTGAGCACGATGTGCATCGGCCAGGCCGCGAGCGCGGCGTCGCTGCTGCTGATGGCGGGCGCGAAGGGCAAGCGCTACGCGCTGCCGAACTCGCGCGTGATGATCCACCAGCCGTCCGGCGGTGCCCAGGGCCAGGCGACGGACATCGAGATCCAGGCGCGCGAGATCCTGTATCTGCGCAACCGCCTGAACAACATCTACGTCAAGCACACCGGGCAGCCGATCGAGCAGATCGAGCGCGACATGGAGCGCGACCGCTTCATGAGCGGCGAGGAAGCGAAGGCCTACGGCCTGATCGATTCCGTGCTGGAGCGCCGCCCCGGCGAGACTCCTGCCGGGACCTGAGGCCGGCGATTCCCTCCATCGCGTTTTCACCTACCTGAAAGCACGGCGGACCGGGCTGGGCGCCCGGTTCCGCTGTGCTATTCTCGGGCGCGTACACAGGCATTACTCCGAGGCGGAGCATGACAGACGAGCGGCAAAGCCGATCGGGCGACAACGGCAAGATCCTCTATTGTTCGTTCTGCGGCAAGAGCCAGCACGAGGTCCGCAAGCTGATCGCGGGACCGTCGGTGTTCATCTGCGACGAATGCGTCGAGCTCTGCAACGACATCATCCGCGAGGAGCTCGAAGAGAAGGCGGCCAGCGCGCGCAGCGACCTGCCCAAGCCGGCCGAGATCCTCGACGTGCTCGACCAGTACGTGATCGGCCAGGCGCGCGCGAAGAAGGTGCTCGCGGTCGCCGTGTACAACCACTACAAGCGGCTCGAGGCGCGTACCCGCAACGAGGACGTCGAGCTCGCGAAGTCGAACATCCTGCTGATCGGCCCGACCGGCTCGGGCAAGACGCTGCTGGCGGACACGCTGGCGCGCCTGTTGAACGTGCCGTTCACGATCGCCGACGCGACGACGCTGACCGAGGCCGGCTACGTCGGCGAGGACGTCGAGAACATCATCCAGAAGCTGCTGCAGAAGTGCGACTACGACGTCGACAAGGCGCAGAGCGGCATCGTCTACATCGACGAGATCGACAAGATCTCGCGCAAGAGCGACAACCCGTCGATCACGCGCGACGTTTCCGGTGAAGGCGTGCAGCAGGCGCTGCTCAAGCTCATCGAGGGAACCATCGCGTCGGTGCCGCCGCAGGGCGGTCGCAAGCATCCGCAGCAGGAATTCCTGCAGGTCGACACCAAGAACATCCTGTTCATCGTCGGCGGTGCGTTCGCGGGCCTGGAGAAGATCATCCAGCAACGCTCGGAGTCGACCGGCATCGGCTTCAGCGCCGAAGTGCGCAGCAAGGATCGCCAGGCCGACACCGGCAAGCTGCTCGCCGACGTGCAGCCGGGCGATCTGATCAAGTTCGGCCTGATCCCCGAGTTCGTCGGCCGCCTGCCGGTCGTCGCGACCTTGCAGGAGCTCGACGAGCCGGCACTGGTCAAGATCCTGACCGAGCCGAAGAACGCGATCACCAAGCAGTTCAAGCGCTTGTTCGAAATGGAAGGCGTCGAACTCGAGTTCCGTCCGGACGCCCTGACGGCCGTCGCGCACAAGGCGATCCAGCGCAAGACCGGCGCGCGCGGCCTGCGCACGATCCTGGAGCAGGTGCTGCTCGACACGATGTTCGATCTGCCGTCGCTGGAGCACGTCAGCAAGGTCGTCGTCGACGAGGCCGTCATCAACGGCCAGGCCGAGCCATACCTGATCTATCGCGGCAACATGCAGGCGCGGGCGGCCGCTTCCTCCGAATAGGCCGTGCTGCGGCGCGCGCCTTGCAAAACGCCGCGCAAATCCTTACTTGACGATACGGCAGCGTGGGTCCACGCTGCCGTTCGCATATCTGCGTCGTGTACGCGCCAAAGCCGAGTCCTTCAGTCAGATGACCGACAAGCCGATCCCTTCCGTTCCGTCCTCCTCCGACCTCGTCGAGCTGCCGGTGCTGCCGCTGCGCGACGTCGTCGTGTTTCCGCACATGGTGATCCCGCTGTTCGTCGGACGCGAGAAGTCCGTGCGCGCGCTCGACATCGCGATGGAGTCCGGCCGCAAGATCCTGCTCGTCGCGCAGCGCAGCCCGGACGTGGACGAGCCGGCGCCCGGCGACCTGTACACGATCGGTACGATCGCGAGCGTGCTGCAGCTGCTGAAGCTGCCGGACGGCACCATCAAGGTTCTGGTCGAAGGTTCCCACCGCGCCGAGATCGCGACGTTCGGCGAGCGCAACGGCCTGATGGTCGCGCACGCGCGCGTGCTCGAAGCCGCCTACACGCGCAGCGAGCGCGAGATCGAGGTCATCGGCCGCCAGCTCGTCAACAACTTCGAGCAACTGGTCAAGCTCTCGCGCAAGATCCCGCCGGAGCTGATGGCGACGCTGTCGGGCATCGACGATCCGTCGCGCCTCGCCGACACCGTTGCCTCGCACATCGCCGTGCGCGTGGCCGAGAAGCAGAAGGTGCTCGAGACGGTCGACGTGGCCGATCGCCAGGAGCTCCTGGTCGGCATGGTCGACGGCGAGATCGACGTGCAGCAGATCGAGAAGCGCATCCGCGGCCGCGTCAAGACGCAGATGGAGAAGAGCCAGCGCGAGTACTACCTCAACGAGCAGATGAAGGCGATCCAGCGCGAGCTCGGCGACAACGAGGATTCGCCGAACGAGCTGGAGGAACTCGCGCGGAAGATCGGCGAGGCGGGCATGCCGAAGGCGGTCGAGGCGAAGGCGAGGGCGGAGCTGAACAAGCTCCGGCAGATGTCGCCGATGTCGGCCGAGGCGACCGTCGTGCGCAACTACATCGACGTGATGCTCGGCGTGCCGTGGAAGAAGAAGACCAAGGTGCGCCGCGACCTCAAGCGCGCGGTCGAGGTGCTCGACGCCGACCACTACGGCCTCGAAAAGGTCAAGGAGCGGATCCTCGAGTATCTCGCCGTGCAGCAGCGCGTGAACAAGATGAAGGGTCCGATCCTGTGCCTGGTCGGACCGCCGGGCGTGGGCAAGACCTCGCTCGGGCAGTCGATCGCGAAGGCGACGAACCGCAAGTTCGTGCGCATGTCGCTCGGCGGCGTGCGCGACGAGGCGGAAATCCGCGGCCATCGCCGCACCTACATCGGCTCGATGCCCGGACGGATCATCCAGAACCTGACCAAGACCGGATCGAAGAATCCGCTGTTCGTGCTGGACGAGATCGACAAGATGTCGATGGACTTCCGCGGCGACCCCTCGGCGGCGCTGCTTGAAGTGCTCGATCCGGAGCAGAACCACACGTTCAACGACCACTACCTCGAGGTCGACGTCGACCTGTCCGAGGTCATGTGGATCGCCACGGCGAACTCGCTGAACATTCCGCCGGCCCTCGCCGACCGCATGGAGATCATCCGCATCCCCGGCTACACCGAGGAGGAGAAGGTCAACATCGCCGAACGCTACCTCGTGCCGAAGCAGATCAAGGCGAACGGCCTCAAGCCGTCGGAGCTCTCGATCGCCGAAAGCGCGATCCGCGACACGATCCGCTACTACACGCGGGAATCGGGCGTGCGCAGCCTCGATCGCGAGATGTCCAAGATCTGCCGCAAGGTGGTCAAGGAGCTCAGCCTCGCCGAGGCGAAGGGGGCGAAGAAGGGCAAGAAGGCCGGCGAGCGCAAGGTCAGCGTGACCGCGAAGAACCTCGACAGCTATCTTGGCGTGCGCAAGTTCACGTTCGGTCGCGCCGAGCAGCAGAACGAGGTCGGTCTCGTCACGGGCCTGGCGTGGACCGAGGTCGGCGGCGACCTGCTCAGCATCGAGGCGACCGTGGTCCCGGGCAAGGGCAAGCTGATCCACACCGGGCAGCTCGGCGACGTCATGCAGGAATCGATCCAGGCGGCGCTCAGCGTCGTGCGTGCACGCGCCCAGGGGCTCGGCATCGACCCCGAGTTCCACCAGAAGCTCGACATCCACGTGCACGTGCCCGAAGGGGCCACGCCGAAGGACGGTCCGAGCGCCGGCATCGCGATGTGCACTGCGCTGGTCTCCGTGCTGACCAAGGTGCCGGTGCGGTCGGAAGTGGCGATGACCGGCGAGATCACGCTGCGCGGCCGCGTGCTGCCGATCGGCGGTCTCAAGGAGAAGCTGCTTGCCGCGCATCGCGGCGGCATCACCACGGTCATCATCCCGGAGGAGAACCGCAAGGATCTCGCCGACATTCCGAAGAACGTGACCGAATCGCTGAAGATCCATCCGGTGCGCTGGATCGACGAGGTGCTGGGCATCGCGCTCGAGCGTCCGCTGACGCCGGCTGCGCATGCGGACGGCGAGGCGCCCGTCGCGCGCGAGAACGCAGCCGTCGAGGCGCCGGCGCGCCCGCACTGAGTCGGTCGGCAGCCGTCGGTGC
>DBMH01000127.1 GCA_002297645.1 Rhodanobacteraceae bacterium UBA703
GCTCGATCAAATTCTCAAGGGTGACATCATGAAACGCGTGATCCTCATTGGCACCATCGTCGTCGTCGTCCTCGCCGTCGCCGCCGACGCCGGCAGCGCGCGTTTCCAGCAGCGCGGCTCCTGGTCCTTCGGCTGGTGGCCGCTGATCGACGTCAAGCACGCGCCGAGCCCGCACGCGCCGATGCTCTGGATGCCGTCGTACGCGATGCGGTCGAGCGGACGCTTCCTCTGTTCGCAGCCGGCGCCGAGCCTGCACGGCGTCTACGCCACGCACCTGCTGCTGAACTATGCGATCGAGATGCGCCTCGCCTGCGGACGCAGCGATGCGCTGGCCGGCGGCTCGGAAGAAGGACGCCAGCACTGGCTCGGCCTGTCGCGCGCGATGCTCGACCGCATCGGCGTGGAGCCGCAGCGGCGCCTCGGCCCGCTCGGCGTGATTCCGGCGACGCCGCTGGCGCCGGGCAAGGCGATCGAACAGCACGCCACACCGGTGTATCCGCCCTACTGGGCGCCGCCGCCGCGCATGGAAGAACACCGCACGCAAGTGGCGCTGGCACCGGACGACTATCTCGTCGTCAGCAACGTCACGCTCGCCTTCCCGCAGGACTACACGCTGGAGGTGCGCCGCGACGGCCACGTCGTCCCGCCGCTGGCGACCGACGCCGTGTCCCGCGTCTACGCCTGCGACGGCTGCAGCGCCGCGGGCGCGACGCTTGAAGTCACGCTGCGCAGCGTCAATCTGCAGTCCTTCGATTTCGTCACGTTCCACGCGCCGGCGGTCCCCAGGCGCTAGACTCGACCGTTTTCGGCGGTGCCCGCGCCGCCGCACCGACCTCGCACATGCCCCACGCCCTGCTGAAACCGCCCCTGCCGCCCTCGCAGAAGCAACGCCGCCACTGGACGACTCCGCACGGCTCCTCGCGCGCCCTGGCGCTCGCCGAATGCGCGCGCGCGCATGCCGGCATCGTCGTCGCAGTCGCGCCGGACACACACGCCGCGCACACGCTCGAAGCCGAACTCGCCGTGTTCGCCGGCGGCGACCTCGAAGTGCTGCAGTTCCCGGATTGGGAAACCCTCCCGTACGACCTGTTCTCGCCGCATCCGGACATCGTCTCGCAGCGCATCGCGACCTTGTACCGCCTGCCGTCGCTGAAGCGCGGCGTGCTCGTCGTGCCGGTCGCGACGCTGATGCAACGGCTCGCGCCGCGCAGCTACGTGACCGGTTCCGGCCTCGCGCTGGAGCTGAAGCAGAAACTCGACATGGCGGGCGAGCAGCGCCGGCTGGAAGCCGCCGGCTACCGCAACGTGCCGCAGGTGCAGGAGCCCGGCGACTTCGCCGTGCGCGGTGCGTTGCTCGACATCTTCCCGATGGGCAGCCCCGAGCCGTACCGCATCGAGCTGTTCGACGACGAGATCGAGTCGATCCGCACGTTCGATCCGGAAACGCAGCGTTCCGACCACAAGGTCGATGCGGTGCGCCTGCTGCCCGCGCGCGAGTTCCCGCTGACCGAGGAGTCGGCCAAGGCGTTCCGCAACACGCTGCGCGAACGCTTCCCGATCGACCCGCGCCGCTGCCCGCTGTACCAGGACATCAAGGAAGGAGCGACACCGGCCGGCATCGAGTACTACCTGCCGATGTTCTTCACGCGCACCGAGACGCTGTTCGACTACCTCTCGGACGACGCGCTGTTCGTGCTCGGCGAAGGCGCGCTCGACGCCGCCGAGTCGTTCTGGACGCAGACCGGCCAGCGCTGGGAGCAGCGCGCGCACGACGTCGAACGCCCGGTCCTGCCGCCGGCCGAACTCTACCTGCCGCCGCAGCAGCTGCGCGAACGCCTCAATGACGTGCTGCGCGTGGACGTCGTGGCCAAGGGGACGAGCGACCACGCCGCCGATCTCGGCACGCAACCCGCGCCGTCCCTGCCGCTCAACCGCAAGGGCGAGGAAACCGGCGAGGCGCTGCGCCGCTTCGTCTCGGCGTATCCGGGCC
Organism: Rhodanobacteraceae bacterium UBA703; assembly: GCA_002297645.1. Lineage (GTDB taxonomy): Bacteria > Pseudomonadota > Gammaproteobacteria > Xanthomonadales > Rhodanobacteraceae > Dokdonella_A. The sequence continues at coordinate 1,991 of DBMH01000127.1, forward strand.
GCGTGCTGATCGCGGTCGACTCGGCCGGCCGCCGCGAGGCGCTGATCGAGCAGCTCGCCGCGGCGCAGCTGCGACCGCAGACCTACGCCGGCTGGCGCGAGTTCGCCGCCGACGCGAACCGCTTCGGCATCGCCGTCGCACCGCTCGAAACCGGCTTCGCGCTGACCGAGCCCGCACTGACCGTGCTGACCGAACGCGAACTGCTCGGCGAACGCGCGCAGCAGACGCGCCGCCGCAAGCGCGCCGCGCGCGATCCGGAAGCGGTCCTGCGCGACCTGTCGGAACTGACGATCGGCGCACCGATCGTGCACATCGACCACGGCGTCGGCCGCTACCAGGGCCTGATCAAGCTCGACGTCGGCGGCCGCGCCCAGTACGGCGAGGAGCCGAGCGAATTCCTCTCGATCGAATACGCCAAGGGCGACAAGCTCTACGTGCCGGTCGCGCAGCTGCATCTCGTCTCGCGCTATTCCGGCACCGCGCCGGAACTCGCGCCGCTGCATGCGCTGGGCGGCGACGCCTGGGAGCGCGCGAAGAAGAAGGCCGCTCAGAAGGTGCGCGACGTCGCCGCCGAGCTGCTCGCGATCTATGCGCAGCGCGAAGCGCGCCAGGGCACCGCGATCGCGGTCGACCGCGAGATGAACGAGCAGTTCGCCGCCGCGTTTCCGTTCGAGGAGACGCCGGACCAGGCCACCGCGATCGACGCCGTGCTCGCCGATCTCGCCAAGGCGAAGCCGATGGATCGCGTCGTCTGCGGCGACGTCGGCTTCGGCAAGACCGAGGTCGCCTTGCGTGCCGCGTTCGCGACGGCGACCGGCGGCAAGCAGGTCGCCGTGCTCGCACCGACCACACTGCTCGCACAGCAGCACTACCAGAACTTCCGCGACCGCTACGCCGACTGGCCGATCCGCGTCGAGGTGCTGTCGCGCTTCAAGTCGCCGAAGGAGATCCGCGCCGCGCTCGACAAGCTCGCCGACGGCCAGATCGACGTGATGATCGGCACGCACAAGCTCGTGCAGCCCGACGTGAAGTTCAAGGACCTGGGGCTCGTCATCATCGACGAGGAGCAGCGCTTCGGCGTGCGCCAGAAGGAGGCGCTGAAAAAGCTGCGCGCCGAGGTCGACCTGCTGACGCTGACGGCGACACCGATCCCGCGCACCCTGAACATGGCGATGGCCGGCCTGCGCGACCTCTCGATCATCGCCACGCCGCCGGCGCACCGTCTCGCCGTGCAGACCTTCATCGGCCCGTACGATCCGGCGCTGATCCGCGAGGCGATGCAGCGCGAACACGCGCGCGGCGGCCAGGTCTACTTCCTGCACAACGACGTCGACACGATCGAGAAGACCGCGCGCGAGCTGCAGGAACTGATGCCCGACGCGCGCATCCGCTTCGCGCACGGCCAGATGCCGGACAAGGAACTCGAGCAGATCATGCTCGACTTCTACCGCCAGCGCTTCAACGTGCTGGTCGCCACGACGATCATCGAATCCGGCATCGACGTGCCGAGCGCGAACACGATCGTCATCAACCGCGCCGACCGCTTCGGTCTCGCCCAGCTGCACCAGTTGCGCGGCCGTGTCGGCCGCTCGCACCACCGCGCCTACGCCTACCTGATGACGCCGGAAGGCCGCTCGATCACCGCCGACGCGGAGAAGCGTCTCGAGGCGCTGGCCTCGCTCGACGAGCTCGGCGCCGGCTTCACGCTCGCCACGCACGACCTGGAAATCCGCGGCGCCGGCGAACTGCTCGGCGAGGAACAGAGTGGCCAGATCGAGGAAGTCGGCTTCTCGCTCTACACCGAAATGCTCGATCGGGCGGTACGCGCGCTGAAGCAGGGCAAGGTGCCGGATTTCGACCTCACCAGCGAGCACGAGACCGAGATCGAGCTGCACCTGCCGGCGTTGATCCCCGACGACTACCTGCCCGACGTCAACACGCGCCTGACGCTGTACAAGCGCATCGCCAGCGCGCGCAACGAGGACGAACTGCGCGACCTCCAGGTCGAGATGGTCGACCGCTTCGGCCTGCTGCCGGACCCGGTCAAACATCTCTTTGCCGTGACTTCGCTCAAGCTGGCGGCGACGCCGCTCGGCATCCGCAAGCTCGAAGTCGGCGCCAACGGCGGCCGCGTGATCTTCCGTCCGCAGCCCGCGGTCGAGCCGATGACCGTGATCCGCCTGATCCAGTCGCAGCCGCGCGTGTTCGCGCTCGACGGCCAGGACAAGCTGAAGTTCAAGATGCCGCTGGAAGGCGCGAGCGAACGCCTGCGCGCGGCGAACGACCTGCTGGCGACGCTCGGCGCACGCACGGCGGCGTGAGGCGCCGCAACCGATGACGAGACATTCCGGCGCCGTTTGACGTGGGCTCCACGGCGGCGCGCATCGGGTGCACCGCCGGAGCCTGCATGAACGTCCGCGCCTTCGCCCTGGCCGTGGCCTGCCCCGCGTCCGCTGCACGCAGGGCGTGCCCCTACGACAACGTGTTGCTGTACACCGCCGGCTCGTGGCGCGCGAACCCGCTGGACGTCTGCGCGGCGTTCCCGCGCCTGCGCCGCGGAGCGCGGGGATCGGACCAGAGGTGGCTCGTCGAACACGCTCTCGGCGCGCAGGCCGCGCAACCGAACGTGCGCGGGCGCTGGAACCGCGTCCGGTACAAGGGCGACAGCCTCGCGTCTGCCGCGAACGGCTATTCCGTGCTCACGCATGCCGGGATGCTCGAGAACCTCGGCGAGGTTCCCCACGTCGTCGTATCCCTGTCCAACGACGGCGTCGGCATCGAACCATACCCGGTGCAGCCGATCACGGCGCGCCTCCCGCGGCGCGGCAATGCAGCCACCTCGTGCTCGCCCCGGTCCCGCGAGCGCCGGTCCGCGGCCGCCTCCGCGTGCGGATCGCGCGCGACGATCGCCGTGGAACGCGGCGAGGCAAGGGCATCGGTTCGTCCCCGCTGCGAGATGGCAAGATGAGCCGCCAGCCGCCGCTCGGGGAATCGTGATGTCCTGCCTCCGTCTCGCCGCGTTTTCACTCGGTCTCGCGTTTTCCCTGCCCTCGCAGGCGAAGTCCGCCGACTTCACGCTCGCCCGGCTGCTCGACTATCCGTACCCCAGCGAGCTCGTCGCCGCGCAGGACGGCGAACACATCGCCTGGGTCGTGAAGCAGCGCGGCGTGCGCAACGTCTGGATCGCCGACGGGCCGGACTTCGAGCCGCGCCGGCTCACGCATTTCGACGCCGACGACGGCCAGGAAATCACGCAGCTCGTGTTCTCGCCGAAGGGCGACATGCTCGCCTTCGTGCGCGGCGGCGACCACGACGCGAACTGGCTGGCCGAGCACGCGCCCGATCCGGCCGCCGGCACGGAAGAACCCAGGGTCGTGCTGTGGGCGACGAGGCTGCCGGACGGCAAACCGTTCGAGATCGGCGAAGGCGACGCGCCGGCGATCTCGGCACAGGGCCGTCTCGCCTACCTGTCGAAGGGGCAAGCCTGGACCGCGCCGCTCGCACCGAAGAGCGACAAGGCCGAGGACAAGCCAAAGCGGCTGTTCTTCGATCGCGGCAAGACCAGCGAACTGCACTGGTCGCCGGACGGTCGTCGCCTCGCCTTCGTCTCCGAGCGCGACGACCATGCCTTCGTCGGCCTCTACAGCGACGACGCGACGCCCCTCCTCTACCTCGCGCCGTCGACCGGCTTCGATCGCATGCCGCGCTGGTCGCCGGACGGCGAGCGCCTCGCCTTCGTGCGCCGGCCCGGCCGTGGCGGCGAGCCCGAGCCGATCCTGCGGCGGACAGCGCAACCGTGGTCGATCTGGACCGCCGATGCGACGAGCGGCGAGGGCCGCGTCGTCTGGCACAGCCCCGAAACGCTCGAAGGCTCGTACCCGGAGACGGCTGGCGAAGCGAACCTCCTCTGGATGGCCGGCGACCGCCTCGCCTTCCTCGCCGATCTCGACGGCTGGCCGCACCTGTACTCGATCGCGGCCCACGGCGGAACGCCGCTGCTGCTGACGCCGGGCACGTTCATGGTCGAACACGTCGCGCCGAGCCGCGACCGCCGCCACCTGGTCTACGACGCCAATGCCGGCGGTTCGGCCGGCGATCGCGATCGCCGCCACCTGTTCATGGTGCCGGTCGACCGTGCCGCGCCGGTCGCACTGACGCCGGGCGGCGACCTGCAATGGTCGCCGGTCGCCACGGGCGGCAAGCGCATCGCCTTCATCGACGCCGGCGCGAAGCGGCCGCCGTCGGTCGCGCTCGTCGACGACGGCGCGCGCGGGCTGCGTCGCCTGCAGGACGATCTCGTGCCGAACGATTTCCCCGCCGATGCGCTCGTCGTACCGAAGGCGGTCAGCTTCCGTGCCGACGACGGCGTCACCGCCTACGGACAACTGTTCCAGCGCGCGGGCGCGTCGAAACAACCCGGCGTGATCTTCGTGCACGGCGGCCCGCCGCGGCAGATGCTGCTCGGCTGGCACTACATGGACTACTACGCCAACGCCTACGCGGTGAACCAGTACCTCGCCAGCCGCGGCGTCACCGTGCTGTCGGTGAACTACCGCCTCGGCATCGGCTACGGGCATGCGTTCCACCACCCGCCGCAGTGGGGACCGACCGGCGCCGCCGAATACCAGGACGTCGTCGCCGGCGCCCGCTTCCTGCAATCGACGCCCGGCGTGGATGCGCGACGCATCGGCATATGGGGTGGTTCCTACGGCGGCTATCTCACGGCCCTCGCGCTCGCACGCGACCCGCAGATCTTCAAGGCCGGCGTCGACATGCACGGCGTGCACGACTGGTCGCGCTTCATCGACGAGGACTTCGGCAAGGCCGAATCGCGCTACGAGAAAGGCGACCGCGAGGAGGCGATGAAGATCGCATTCCGGTCCTCGCCGGTCGCGGACCTGTCGCGCTGGAAAGCGCCGGTGCTGCTGGTCCACGGCGACGACGACCGCAACGTGCCGTTCCGCGAGACCGTCGATCTCGCGCGACGCCTGCAGCGGCGCGGCGTGGCGTTCGAGGAACTGGTGCTGCCCGGAGAAATCCACGGCTTCCTGCGCCATGCGTCCTGGCTGAAAGTCGACCAGGCGACCGCGGACTTCCTCGTGAAGCACCTGCGCGACACGAATCCCTGAAAGAAGGACGGTTCGGGAAAACCCTTCCTGTCCGTCATCCCCGCGAAAGCGGGGATCCACGGCCACCGCTGTCCGCACGAGATCGAAAACCGCTGGATTCCTCCCGACCCGCCCTTCAGCGGTCGGAGAGCGCGCCTCGCGGGAGTGAGCCGAAGCGGTTTCCCGAGCGTCGCCGAACTTGCGTCCGAAGCCAGCGGCCCCCATAAAGTCCGGCTTCCAGCGGCCTGGCGGGCCGCCGCCCACGGACTCCACGGTTACCAGTCATGACGACCCCGAACGATTTCCTGCATCGCTTCCAGCTCGAAGGCGCCGGCGTTCGCGGCGTGCTGGTGCGCCTCGACGACAGCTGGAAGCGCATTCGCGCCAACGGCGACTACGACGGACCGATCGCCACCCTGCTCGGCCAGACCGTCGCCGCGAGCGCCCTGTTCACCAGTTCGATCAAGTTCGAGGGGCGCCTGTCGATCCACCTGCGCGAAAGCGGTGCGTTGCGCCTCCTGTTCGCCGACTGCACGCATGACGGCCAGGTGCGCGGCATCGCGCGCTGGGACGGGGAACTCCAGGCGTCGCACGTGGCGCTCGAGCCGGGGGCGCGCCTTGCGATCACGATCGAGAACTCGACCAACGAGTCACGCTACCAGGGTCTCGTGCCGGTGGAGGGAGACGATCTCGCGAGCGCCTTCGAGGGCTATTTCCTGCGCTCCGAACAGCTGCCGACACGCCTCGTGCTGGCGGCGACGCCGGAACGCTGCGGCGGCCTGCTGCTGCAGCAGATCGCCACGACCGGAGGCGCCGCGCCGGCCGATGCCGACGGCTGGAACCGCGCCGAACACCTGCTCGCCACGCTGACGCCGGAGGAACTGCTCGATCTGCCACCGGAACAGGTGCTGCTGCGCCTGTTCCACGAGGAAGGCGTACGCCTGCAGCCGGCGCAGCCGCTCGCCTTCGACTGCAGTTGCTCGCGCGAACGCGTCGGCACCATGCTGCGTTCGCTCGGGCGCGACGAGAACGATGCCGTGCTCGCCGAGCAGGGCTCGGTCGAGATCACCTGCGAGTTCTGCAATCGCCGCTACGTGTTCGACGAGGCCGACGTCGCCGCGGTGTTCGCCGACGCGCCGGCTGCCGAAGCGTCGACGACGCGACACTGAGGCCACGGTGGCGCGGATCTCGCCGCGCCACCCCACCCGTCCACACACCCGCCACCGACCGGCATCCGCCCCGCGGACGCCG
>DBMH01000058.1 GCA_002297645.1 Rhodanobacteraceae bacterium UBA703
CTGGAACCGGCGCGCGAAGCCGCCGTGCTGGCCGAGGTCGGGCGGCGCAGCGACGAACTGTCGCGGGAAACCGCCGCACGCGAATCGGCCGACGCCGTGGCGAAGTACACCCGCCGCGCCGTCGTCGGCGCGCTCGCCGCGGTCGCGCCCGGAACCGACATTCTGATCCAGGGCGCGCTCGGTACCGGCCTGGTGCGCGAACTCGCCCGCATCTACGGCGTCCCCGTACGCGAACTCGACGTCGAAGCCCTGCTCTCCCGCGTCGGGCTGACGGTACGCAACACCACGGCGCTCGTGCTGGCGATCGCCGGCAACGCACTGAAGGCATTCCCCGGTTTCGGTACGCTCGGCGGCGGCGTGCTGCACGCGATCGCCTACGGGCTCGTGTTCGACAGCCTCGGCCGGGCGCTCGCGGCGACACTGGCCGAACGTGCCGCACTCGACGCCGCCGACGTCGAAACGCGCGTGCGCGCCCTGCTCACGGAACCCGCGCGCGAACGCGTGGAGCGCGTCGCTCGGATCGCCTGGGAGGCAGTGCGCGAGCGCGGCAACGGCGCCCCGGATCGTTGACGGCGGCGAACGCCGCGTTCACGCCGTCGTGGTGGCAAGCCCACGGCCTTTTTGCCAAGCTGGCGGCATGCCCGACGCCATTCGCCGCCTCGCCCTGGTCGCCGCCTGTGCCGTCCCCTTGGCGGCCGTCGCCGCGCCGGAGACGTGGCGCTTCGATCCGGTCCATACGCAGGTCTGGTTCAGCGCGTCGCACCAGGGTTTCTCGCATCCGCTCGGCCGGCTGCGCGTCAAGAACGGCTGGTTCGTGTTCGACGAGGACGACTGGAGCGCCAGCCGCGTCGACGTCACGATCGACCTCGCCTCGGCCGACCTCGGCGACGCGAAGTGGAACGAGACGGTGAAGTCCGGCCAGTTCCTCGACGTCTCCCGCTGGCCGGTCGCACGCTACGTGAGCCGCAGCGTCGAGAAGACGTCTGCCCACGGCGGCACGATCCACGGCGAACTGCATTTCCGCGGCGAGACGAGACCGGTCGACGTCGCCTTCACCCTGAACCGGGTCGGCAACGACCCCTACCTGTTCAAGCGCAAGGCCGGCTTCTCCGCGAGCACGACCTTGCAGCGCTCCGCATTCGGCATGAAACGCTACGCCGAGGTCGTCGGCGAGGACATCGACCTGCGCTTCGAAATCGAAGGCATCCGCGACCGCGATGCCGGGAAACCCCAACCGGAGGAACGTTGAAGATGGCACTGAAAAGTGATGCGACGCAGTGGGGAAGCCTCGCCAAGTTCTTCCACTGGGCGGTGGTCCTGCTGATCCTGGCGCAAGGCGTCCTCGGCCTCGTCATGGTCGAGATGCCCAAGCGTCCCAGCACGATTCCGTACTATTCCTTCCACAAGTCGCTCGGCATCACGATCCTCGCACTCGCCGTGCTGCGCCTCGCCTGGCGGCTGTTCGACGCCAGGCCGCGCGAGGTCGCCGGCATGCCGCACTGGCAGGCGCTCGGCGCGCGCCTCGGCCATGCCCTGCTGTACGTGCTGATCTTCGCCGTGCCGCTGTCGGGCTGGCTGTTCGATTCGGCCTCGAGCCTGCGCCCGCTGTACTGGTTCGATCTCGTCAAGCTGCCGAGCCTGACGGGCGGCAAGGACGATGCGATGCGCGACGTCGCCGGCGAGGCGCACGAGCTGCTGTTCTGGGTGCTGATCCTCGTCGCCGCCGGCCATGCCGCGGCCGCGCTGGTCCATCACTTCCACAATCGCGACGAGACGCTGGCGCGCATGCTGCCGTGGCGCGCGCGCAGCTGAACGGCATTGCAAATCCGGCGACCAGCCGCAGTATGCAGCGAACGGGCGCGGCGTGGCCGAGCCCCTTTCGCCACGCCGGGCACCGACGCGCCTGCCGTGGCGTCCCATCCCTTGCCGGAACCGATTCCCGCCGAAGGAGTACGACCATGAAACTGCGTTCGATGACGTGTCTCGCGACCGCCCTCGCCCTGATGCTGCCGCTGTCGGCGTTCGCTCGCGACTGGCAGGTGGACGCCGCCGGCAGCACGCTGTCCTTCAAGGGCAGCTACCAGGGCGAGGGCTTCGACGGCAAGTTCAAGAAATTCGACGCGACGATCGCCTACGACGCCGGCGATCTCGCGAAGTCGAAGTTCGACGTCACCATCGATCTCGCCAGCGCCGATACCAGCAACAGCGACCGCGACGATTCGCTGCACGGGCCGGATTTCTTCGACGTGAAGAAGACGCCGAAAGCCCGTTTCGTCACCGAATCCTTCGCCAAGGCCGCCGACGGCAGCGTCGAGGCGAAAGGCAAGCTGACGATCCGCGACAAGACCGCTCCGGTCACGCTGAAGGTCGCGTTCGCCGAAAACGGCGGCAAGGCGACGCTCGACGTCGATACGGTTCTGAAGCGCGCGGACTACGGCCTCGGCGCCGGCAGCGACTGGTCCGACGTCGGCGCCGACGTACCGGTGCACGGGCATCTGTCGCTGACGGCGAAGTAGCGCCGGATTCCGTGCGGGGCACACAGGCTGAAGCGCGTTTCTCTCGCAGGGGCGCAAAGAACGCGGAGGAGAGAGTCCCTTTCCTTTGCGTTCCCTGTATTCCCCGCGCCGTCGCGAACAGTCCGCTGGATGCCCTTCGATGCGGCATGGAGCGTCCCGATGATCGATAGCCCGCGCGAGCTGTGGCAGCGCCTGCAACGCGCGTTCGCACGGACGCCGACGTCTTCCTCCGCCGCCGTCGCCGCCGGCGAATCGCATCACGCGCAAGCCGCCGCGAGCTTGCGCGCGCTGCTCGACGATCCGCACATTCCGGTCTCGGTGCGCGGCGGACTCGCGGCCGATTTCGCGCGGCTGGAATCCATGCTCGCCAAGCTCGAGCGCGACGAATTGCACATCGCCGTGTTCGGGCGCGTCAGCGTCGGCAAATCGGCGCTGGCGAATGCCCTGCTCGGCGAGGATGCGTTCACCGTCGGCGTCCTGCACGGCACCACGCGCGAAGCCGGCCAGCGCCGCTGGCGCGAGGTCGGCGGCAACGGCGTGCATCTGATCGACACGCCCGGCATCGACGAGCTCGATGGCGAGGCGCGCGAGGCATTGGCGCACGAGGTGGCCGGCGTCAGCGATCTCGTCGTGTTCGTCGTCGACGGCGACATGACGCAACGCGAACGCGACGCGCTGCAACGCCTCGCGCGCACCGAACGCCCGCTGCTGCTCGCGCTGAACAAGGCCGACCGTTACGGCGAGGACGAGCGCGAACGCCTGATCGAGCGATTGCGCGAACACGCGGCCGGCCTCGTGCGGGCCGAAGACGTCGTCGCGATCGCGGCCCAGCCCGCGCCGCTCAAGCGCCTGCGCGTCGATGCGGACGGCGTCGAGCGGGCCGAACTCGTCGAGCAGGCACCCGACCTCTCGGCGCTGCGCGATCGCCTGACCGCGATCGTCGAACGCGAAGGCAAGACCCTGGCCGCGCTCAATGCCAGCCTGTTCGCGGGCCGCGTGTCGGACCAGGTGGGCGCGCGCATCGCCCAAGCGCGCCGCGAACTGGCCGATCGGGTGATCCGCCAGTACTGCATCGCGAAGTCGATCGCGGTCGCGCTGAACCCGATCCCCGTCGCCGACCTGCTCGCCGCCGGCGCACTCGACGCCGCCCTGGTCATGCATCTCGGCCGCGTCTACGGCCTGCCGTTGACCCGGACCGAAGCCGGCTCACTGATCGCGGTGATTTCCGCCCAGCTTGCCGCGCTGATGGGCGCAATCTGGGGCGTGCACCTGGTCGCGTCCGCCCTGAAGGGCGTCAGCGCCGGACTGTCGACCGTGGTGACCGCCGCGGCGCAGGGCGCGCTGGCCTGGTATGCGACCGAACTGGTCGGCCGGGCGGCCGAGAAATACCTGGTCGGCGGCAAGTCCTGGGGCGAGCAAGGCCCCAAGCGCGTCGTCGCGGGCATCGTCGAGTCGCTCGATCGCGATTCGATCCTGCGCGAAGCGCGCGAGGAAATCCTGAAGCGATTGCGGCTGAGGACCTGACACGGCCGCGAGACCCTTTCGATCGCGGCGGACCGAACCGGAGTCAAACGACGAGAGCGTCGCGATTCGCGCCGCGGAACGGCTCCGTTTCGACCGACGGGGCAAGGCAATCCACCTTGGCGCGCGGAGCCGCGGCTTCGATCAACGGGCGCGATTCAGGCGACCGCCCGCAAGGGCGGACTGCACTCGTCGATCATCGATCGCAGTGCCGGATGGCGGATCTCGAACATCTCGAACACTCCGGCCGCGCGCAGATACGGCACCCGCTTCAGCAATTCGTCCTCGCAGCGGCGGCGCTCGTCCTCGTCGTCGTCGGAGGCCAGCGCCCGCTGCGCCAGCGTCACGAAGTCCTCGATCCATGCCAGGGCGACGAAGGCCGCTTCGCGGCTGGACGGCACCGTGGGCTCCGGTGCCTTCGATACGGGAAAGAGCAAGGGGTGCGGCGGGGCGGGTGTCTTCATGATCGTCGTCATATAAACCGTCCGGACGGTACAGTATATACTTCGTTTTTCCCCGTCAACCATTGGATCCACCGAGATGGCCCCCCGATCCAGTTCCCGCGAACGCATCCTCGAAGCCGCCGAAAAAGTCGCGATCGAAGTGGGCGTGGGCCACCTGACTTTGGAAGCGGTCGCCGCCAAGGCCGGCATCAGCAAAGGGGGATTGCTGTACCACTTCGGGACGAAGGAGGCCCTGCTCAAGGGCATGATCGACCGCCACATGGACGAGGAGGCACAGCGCATCGCCGAAACGCATGCGGAACTCGGCGGCACGCCGGACACGTATCTCCGCGCGTTCGTCGATTCGATGATGCAGGCGAACGGAAAGGACCTGCACACGCCGGCGGTGTCCCGTTCGTTCCTCGCCGCCGCGGCGAATTCCCCCGGCCTGCTCGAACGCCCGCGTACGGTCTTCGCCGAGCACTTCGAGCGCCTGCGTGCGAGCGGCGGCCATTTCCCGCTCGCGGCGATCGTCAGCCTCGCGCTGGACGGTCTCTATTTCGGCGACATCTTCGAGTTCTCCACGTTGACGCCGACGGAGCGCGAGCAACTCACCGCCGAGTTGCTGAAGCTCGCCGACCGGGCGTCGCTGCCGCCGGCCTGATCGCCGGCACCCCGACCCAATCCCGCCTGCGGCGCACCTGACAGCCGCGCCTCAACCTGCGACCATGACGCGTTTTTTCGCTCACGCAGGAGTAGTGCATGTCCGACCACCACGCGATCCGCCGCGACGTCGGCCCGTGGGCGCTGATGCTGACCGGTCTCGGCTCGATCATCGGTTCGGGCTGGCTGTTCGGTGCCTGGCACGCGGCGCAGCTCGCCGGGCCGGGCGCGATCTGGGCCTGGCTGATCGGTGCGGCCGTCATCATGACGATCGCGCTGACCTATTCCGAGCTCGGCGCGATGTTCCCCGAATCCGGCGGCATGGTGCGCTACGGCCATTACTCGCACGGCTCCCTCGTCGGCTTCATCGCGGCCTGGGCGAACTGGATCGCGATCGTCTCGGTGATTCCGGTCGAGGCCGAAGCCTCGGTCCAGTACATGGCCTCGTGGCCGTGGGAATGGGCGCAGGGATTGTTCGTGAACCACGAGCTGACGCCGCCGGGGCTTCTCATCGCCGCCGTGCTGGTGGTGGTCTATTTCCTCGTGAACTACTGGAGCGTGAAGCTGTTCGCCAAGACCAACAGCGCGATCACGCTGTTCAAGCTCGTAGTGCCGGCGGCGACCGCGATCGCGCTGATCGCGACCGACTTCCACCCGGAGAACTTCCAGGTCGGCGCGAACGGCGGCACGCACGCGGTCAGCCTGTCGGCGATCCTGACCGCCGTCGCGATCAGCGGCATCGTGTTCAGCTTCAACGGATTCCAGAGCCCGGTGAACCTGGCCGGCGAAGCGCGCAACCCGGGGCGCAGCGTACCGTTCGGGGTGCTCGGCTCGATCGCGCTGGCGACCGTCGTCTACGTACTGCTGCAGATCGGCTTCCTCGGCGCCGTGAATCCGGCGGCGATCGCCGAACACGGCTGGGCCGGCCTCTCGTACAGCTCGCCGTTCGCGCAGCTCGCGCTGGCGCTCAACCTCAACTGGCTGGCGCTGCTCCTCTACGCCGATGCGTTCGTCAGCCCGAGCGGCACGGGCATCACCTACACCGCGACGACCGCGCGCATGCTCTACGGCATGGAGCGCAACGGCACGATGCCCAAGGTGCTCGGCCGCGTGCACCCGGTCTACGGCGTGCCGCGCCCGGCGATGTGGGTGAACCTCGTCGTGTCGTTCGTGTTCCTGTTCTTCTTCCGCGGCTGGGCCACGCTGGCGGCGGTGATCTCGGTGGCGACGATCATCTCCTACCTGACCGGCCCGATCAGCGTGGCGACGCTGCGGCGCACCGCGCCGCACCTGCACCGCCCGTTCCGCCTGCGCGCGCTGACGCCCGTCGCCCTGCTCGCCTTCGTCTTCTCGACAGAGCTGCTGTACTGGGCGAAGTGGCCGCTGACCGGCGAGATCATCCTGCTCGTCGTCGCCGCGTTGCCGATCTGGTTCTACTACCAGGCGCGCGCCGGCTGGCCGGACATCCTGCGCCACCTGCGCGGCGCATGGTGGCTGATCGCCTACCTCCCGGTGATCGCCGTGCTGTCGTACGTCGGCAGCACCGAATTCGGCGGCCTCGGCTGGATGCCGTTCGGTTGGGATCTCGTCATCGTCGGCGTGATCGGCGCCGCGTTCTATTTCTGGGGCGCGAGTGCCGGCTGGCGCACGCCCGCGGTCGAGGCCATGACGCAATCCTGAGCCCGGCGACCCTAGCTAGGGCCGACCCTAGCTAGGGCACGCACCAATGGGCGAGCCCGGCGGATGGTGCTGAAGTCGCGGATGTTCCAGTCCGCCCTTCCCCAGCGAGGCTCGCCATGTCCGTCAGTGCCGTCTCCGGCAACCGCGCGTTCGCCGCATCGCCCAACAACGACTACACCATCCAGAGCGGCGACACGCTGTCGGGCATCGCTGCCCGCCACGGCGTGTCCGTGCAGGACCTGCTCGCCGCCAACCCGCAGATCACCAATCCGGACGTGATCTATTCCGGCCAGTCGCTGACGATCCCGTCCGGCGGCGGAAACACCGGAGGAACGCAGGGAGTGCAAGGCCCCAGCGGCGCCGGTGGCGCCACGCCGGGCTCGCAGCAGGGCCGTATCAACGAAGCCATGGGCTTCTTCGAGAGCCAGGGCTGGACGCGCGCGCAGGCGGCGGGCATCGTCGGCAACCTGCAAGCCGAAAGCGGCGTCGACCCGAACCGGGCACAGGACGGCGGCGGACCGGGCTACGGCCTCGCGCAGTGGGAAGGTCCGCGCCAGGCCGACTTCAAGGCCTGGGCCGGCAAGGACATCCACCAGTCGACGTTCCGCGAGCAGCTCGAATTCATCCAGCACGAGCTGACCACGACCGAGCGCGGCGCCGGCAATGCGCTCAGGGGCGCCACCACGGCGGCCGACGCGGCGCGGATCTTCTGCAACCAGTACGAGCGCCCCGGCATCCCGCACCTGGAGAGCCGCATCGCCAACGCGAACGCGATCTTCAACAACGCCTCGCCGACGGATCCCGGCACCGGCAAGACCCCGTCGACGGGAGCCGACAACGGCACAGGCAAGACACCGCCACCCGCCACGAGCGGCGACTACACCGTACGCAGCGGTGACACGCTGTCGGGCATCGCGGCGCGCCATGGCGTTTCGCTGTCCTCGCTGATCGCCGCGAATCCGCAGATCGCCAATCCCGATCTCATCTATCCCGGCCAGTCCGTGCACATCCCGGCCGGTGGCAAGCAGGTCGGTGGTGGCGACTACACCGTGCGCAGCGGCGACACGCTGTCGGGCATCGCGCAGAGCCGCGGCGTACCGCTCTCCTCGCTGATCTCCGCGAATCCGCAGATCGCCAATCCCGATCTCATCTATCCCGGCCAGACCGTGCACATCCCGGGCGGCGGCAGTCCGGCTGCGGCCACCGGCAACACCGGCGCGACCGGTGGCATGACGCCGGCAGGCGCAAAACCGACCGGTGGCAACCCGGCTGCGATCGCCAATGGCTTCCTCGAACGCAACGCATCCGACCTGAAGCGCAGCGGCGAGTTGCCGATGAACCCGAACGTGCCGAACGACGTCTGCTGCGCGAACTTCGTGACGGCGTGCCTGCAGAAGGCCGGGCTGATCAACTGGCACAGCGACGGCGTCGTCGACATGGCGAACCGCCTGAAGGCACAGGGCTGGAAGGTCGTCGATGCGGCGCACGCCAAGCCGGGCGACGTCGCCGTCCTCAACGGCGGCGCGCACACCGAACTGGTCTACAGCAACAACGGCGGCGACCTCACGCTGATCGGCTCCAACAACCGCAACGCGGACGGCTCTCAACGCGTGACCTACGGCAATCCGTACGGCAACACGTACTACCTGACGCCTCCCTGATCCCGGGTTTCCGGGATCCCGACGCCCCGCAGCGGTTCCGCCGCTGCGGGGCGTCGTCGTTTCGGCGGCCGCGTCGGCCCCCGGAGCGGGCACGGGCAATTCGTGGCGATGTGGGATGCGTCACAGCGCTCCTAGGGTTAGCACGGATGGGCACCGCAGGACGATGGTGATGAAGTCAACACGGTCGAATTTTCTTCGTTTCCGCATTCACGAGGCTCGCCATGTCCATCAGTGCCGTCTCCGCCGGCAGCCGCGCTTTCGCTGCGCAGGCCACCCAGAACGAATACACGATCCAGCGCGGGGACACCTTGTCCGGCATCGCCGCGCGCCACGGCGTTTCCCTGCAGAGCCTTCTGGCTGCGAATCCGCGGATTGCCAATCCGGACGTGATCTATCCCGGGCAGACACTGACGATTCCATCCGGCGGGCAGGCCGGTGGATCCGGCGGCACGCAGGGCTCGCAAGGACCGAGCGGCGTATCCGGCAGCACGCCGGGCGCCTTGCAGGGCCGCATCAACGAAGCGATGGGCTTCTTCGAGAGCAAGGGCTGGACGCGCGCGCAGGCCGCCGGCATCGTCGGCAACCTGCAGGCCGAAAGCGGAGTGGATCCGAATCGCCGGCAGAACGGCGGTGGACCGGGCTACGGACTCGCGCAATGGGAAGGTCCGCGCCAGGCCGACTTCAAGGCCTGGGCCGGCAAGGACATCCATCAGTCGACGTTCCGCGAGCAGCTCGAATTCATCCAGCACGAGCTGACCACGACCGAGCGCGGCGCCGGCAACGCGCTCAAGGGCGCCACCACGGCAGCCGACGCGGCCCGGATCGTCTGCACGAAGTACGAGCGTCCCGGCATCCCGCACCTGGAGAGCCGCATCGCCAACGCGAACGCGATCTTCAACAACGCTTCGCCGACGAAGCCCGCGCCGGGTAGCTCGACGCCGGCTCCATCGAACCCGAACCCGTCCCCGGCGAAGCCGAATGCCGGCGGCGACTACACCGTGCGCAGCGGCGACACGATGTCCGGCATCGCCGCACGCCACGGCGTCTCGCTGGCCACGCTGGTCGCCGCGAATCCGCAGATCAAGAATCCCAACCTGATCCAGGTCGGCCAGACGGTGCACCTCCCGGGCGGCAGCGGCGCCGCGGCCCCCGCGAGCAGCAACTACACCGTGCGCAGCGGGGACACGATGTCCGGCATCGCCGCACGCCACGGCGTTTCGCTGGCCACGCTGGTCGCCGCCAATCCGCAAATCAGGAACCCCAACCTGATCCAGGTCGGCCAGACGGTTCACATCCCGGGCAGCGGGGGTGGCAAATCCGCTACCGGCGGCAACTACACCGTTCGCAGCGGCGACACCATGGCCGGCATCGCGTCCCGCCACGGCGTCTCGCTGGCCGCACTGAAAGCAGCCAATCCGCAGATCGGGAACATCAACCTCATCCATCCCGGCCAGACCGTGCACATCCCGGCCGGCGGATCGGCGCAAGGCCCGTCGAAGCCGGCGGGACCGGGCGGTTCCACCGGCGTCAACGGCCCGTCCGGTGCCAGCGGCAGCAAGGCCGCCGACATCGCCAAGCAGTTCCTCGGCCGCAATGCGTCCGAACTGAAGCGCAGCGGCGCACTGCCGATGAATCCGAACGTGCCCAGCAACATCTGCTGCGCGAACTTCGTCTCGGCGGTATTGCAGAAGGCCGGCCTGCTGAACGTGCACACCGACCTGGTGTCCGGTTCGAGCAAGACCGGCCGCGGCGTCAACGGCTCGATCGGCCAGATCCTGAAGGACCGTGGCTGGAAGGTCGTGGACGCGGCCCATGCGAAGCCGGGCGACGTCGCGATCGTCAACAACGGCCATCACGTCGAGATGGTCTACAGCAACAAGGGCGGCGACGTCACGTTGATCGGCTCCAACAACATCAACAAGGACGGCACCCAGCAGATCAGCTACGGCAAGCCTTATGGCGGTGCGTGGTACCTGACGCCTCCGTGAGCGTCCTTTCCGGGATGTGAAAAAGGGCGGCCGCGGGCCGCCCTTTTTCGTCCATCGACCGTATCGTCGTCATGCCCGCGCAGGCGGACAGCCAGCGCACCCACGATCGCGCGGAGCCGGATGACCCGCCTTGGGGTGCCGTGCCGCGCCTCCGCTCGTGCGCAATGGCGGCGAGCGCTCGCCCTCCGCCTACGGAACCTCGAAGATCGCCGCGGGTGCGCCGTACTCCGCCGCCCACGGCTGCCAGGCCACGTCGGTCGGTCCGACCGAACTCGTCACGAGCTTCCAGCCGGTCGCCTGCCCGCGCAGCAGGGCGGCATACGCCCGCGACTTCATGCCGGCTTCCGCCGCCTCCGCGAACGGCGTGTCCTTGTAGTCGATCGGCTGGCCACCGGGCGTCTGGATCGACGCGTACAGGAAAGCCCATTCACCCGAGACGCGAAGACTCGACACGTCGAGCTGCGCCGGCTTGCCGAGCGCGCTGACGAGGTCGGCAAGCGCCGGCTTGAGGATCGCCTGGGCTTCGGCGGAGGTGAGCGCCGGCGTGCGCGGCGTGTCCTGAGCGGCATTTGCGGTCATGAGGCAGGCACCGAGAATCAGGGGAAGAAGAGGAAGACGCATGGCACTCTCGCCGCGAGTCGCGATGAGGCGGGATTCCTATGTACCGCGCGAAAACGACCGCTGCAAGGCAGCCGGTCACAGGGAGTCACGCCCGGGCGAGAAAGGCGCGCGCCGCATCCGGGTCGAACGGCCAGTCGAGCTCGCGCCCGCTTTCCGCCTCGTGCAGCACCGGTACGCGCGAACCGTAGCGCGCCTCCAGGTCCGCGTCGTCGTCGATCCAGCGCGTCTCGAACTCCGGTACGCGCGCCGCGGCGAGGACTGCCAGCGCCTGGTCGCAGAGCGGGCAATCGTCACGCTGAAAAAGAATGAGCGTCATCGCGGCGGTTCCTGGGCGAAAACGTAGAATAGCCGCATCTCTCCCAGCGCGGCGCCGATGCGGCGAGCGCGCAGTCCACGAGGATTCCATGGCGGTCAGCGTTTTCGACATCTTCAAGATCGGCATCGGGCCGTCCTCCTCGCACACGGTCGGACCGATGCGCGCCGCCGCGCGCTTCGTCTCGCGCTGGCTCGAGGAGCCCGATGTGCTCGATCGCGTCGTGCGCGTGCGTTGCGAACTGTTCGGCTCGCTCGCGTTGACCGGCCGCGGCCACGGCACCGACAAGGCCGTGCTGTGCGGGCTCGAGGGCGCGCAGCCGGACACGGTCGATCCGGACGTGATTCCGGCGACCCTCAAGCGCATCCGCAGCGAAAAGCGCATCCGCCTCGGCGGCACGCACGAGATCGCGTTCGACGAGAAGCTGGACCTCGTCTTCAACAAGCGCCAGAAACTGCCGTTCCATTCCAACGGCATGCGTTTCGCCGCCTTTGCCGGGAACGACGAGGTGCTGGCGACACGCGACTACTACTCGGTCGGCGGCGGTTTCGTCGTCAACGCCGACGAGGCGGCCGACGATCGCATCGTCGCCGATACCACGCCGCTGCCGCATCCATTCCGCAGCGGCGACGAACTCCTGGCGATGTGCGAGAAAAGCGGCAAGACGATCGCCCAGGTCATGCTCGACAACGAAAAGGCGTGGCGCAGCGAGGCCGAGATCCGCGACGGCCTGCTCGTAATCTGGCGCGCGATGCAGGGCTGCGTCGCACGCGGTACGCGCGAGAGCGGCACCCTGCCCGGCGGCCTGCACGTGAAGCGCCGCGCCCCGGCCATGCTGGAGGACCTGCGCAATCGCCCCGAAGCGTCCTTGCGCGATCCGCTGACGATCCTCGACTGGGTCAACCTGTACGCGCTCGCGGTCAACGAGGAAAACGCCGCCGGCGGCCGCGTCGTCACCGCGCCGACGAACGGCGCGGCGGGGATCATCCCGGCCGTGCTGCACTACTACGAACGCTTCTGCCCGAAGGCGAACGAGGACGGCATCGTCGACTTCCTGCTGACCGCCGGCGCGATCGGCATCCTGTACAAGGAAAACGCCTCGATCTCCGGCGCCGAGGTCGGCTGTCAGGGCGAGGTCGGCGTCGCCTGCTCGATGGCCGCGGGCGGCCTGGCCGCCGCGCTCGGCGGCAGCATCTACCAGGTCGAAAATGCGGCCGAGATCGGCATGGAGCACAACCTCGGCCTCACCTGCGACCCGATCGGCGGCCTCGTGCAGATTCCGTGCATCGAGCGCAACGCGATGGGTTCGGTCAAGGCGATCAACGCCCAGCGCATGGCGATGCGCAGCGACGGCAAGCATCGCGTCTCGCTCGACAAGGTCATCAAGACGATGCGCGAGACGGGCCGCGACATGAAGGACAAGTACAAGGAAACCAGCCGCGGCGGACTGGCGGTCAACGTGATCGAATGTTGACCACGTCGCACGGGCCCCAAGTACGGCCGGCATGAAAAACGCGGCGCCTTTCGGCGCCGCGTCCACGAAGAACGAAGGCCCCGGACTGCCGGTCCGGCTCGCCGGACCGGCAGTCTGCGACGCCTTACGGCGTGGTCGGGACGATCCTGATGTCGTCGTAGTAGACCGCGCTGGCTCCATCCGCGAACAGGTCGATCGAACCGATGGCGGCGATGCCCGGAACGTCCTGCCCCGGGAACTGGTCCTTCCACGACCCGGAGTAGAGCTGGGTCCCGTTGTACCAGAACGTCTGCAGGTCGTTGTCGAGATCGACGACGAGCTTGAGATCCACCCACTGTCCCTTCACGAGCGTCGCGGTGCCCGGATTCGCAGCGCCCGTTTCATTCGAGACCTGCCCCGTCGCGCTGTCGAAGTAGACCTGCGTCGACCAGCTGATGATGCTGGTGTCGGTGTCGGAGTAGACGTTCTCGAAGATGAAGTACGTCTTGCCCGAGAAGGCGGTCGGAATGTACTGCTTCGCCGTGATCGTCCAGGAGCCGCTGGTGAACTGCGAGAACTCGTGGATGAGGTCGCTGTCCCCCTTGATTTCGATCGAGTTGGGGGCGCTCACGCTCTGCGTCGTGACGACGGTCGCTCCGGCAGCGGCGTCGTTGCCCCAGCCCTTCCAGCCGCCTTGACCGTGCACGTTGCCGTTGGCCGCGTAGGCGTCGAAGTTCTCGCTGAATCCCACCACGGCCTCACCGTCGAAACCGTCCTTGAAGATGGTGTCGTCGACGACGACCGCGCCGTTGCCCTTCAGCGCAACGGTGAGGTGCTGGTCGGGCGACTGCCCGCCGGCTTCCTTCAGCACCACGTTGCCGAAGCCGATGCCGGTCATGGTGACGTTAGGCTTCGGCGTCGCCGTGATGGTCAGTTCCTGGGTCGCGCCGGCGGCCAAGGTGAACGAGGCCGGCGTGACCGCGACGTCGAACTCGGTCGAGCCGGTCTCGAAGGTCGCGCTCCAGTTGCCCGAGCCGGAGAGCCGGTTCCTGACCGTGCGCTTCCACGTACAGGTCTCGACGCAGTTCACGTTGCGCATCGACGGCACGTTGAGATCCTTCACGTCGATCGAGCCGCCCGCGGGATTCGCGGCCAGATAGTTCGCGTAGGTCTCGTCCAGCGTCAGGCCCGCTAGGGCCGCCTTGCTGAGATCAGCGCGGCCGCTGCCGACGTCGTCGGCATCCCACGGTGTCGTGAGGTTTTCCTTGTGGCCGCCGCCGAACGCGGTCGTCATCAGGGCGGACTTCACTTCGGACGGCGTCCAGTCCGGCTTCACGGCACGGATCAGCGCTGCGGCGCCGGCCACGTGCGGCGAGGACATCGACGTGCCGCTGATGTAGCCGTAGTAGTTCTCGGGCGCGCCGTTGGTGACTGCGGCATAGATGTTGACGCCCGGCGCCGTGATGTCCGGCTTGGTCGCCGTGACCAGCGAGCTGGGACCGCGCAGGCTGAAGCCGCCGAGCACGTCCGCCTGCTGCGCGGCAGGAGCGAAATCGGCCAGGGTCGGCGTGGCGCCGTTCGCCGTGATGAAGTTGGCGATCGCCTGCCCCTGCGCCTGCAGGATGCTGTACGCGGGCAACGTGGCGGCCCCCACGTTCATGTTGATGGCACCTGCCGCGTTGTTGTAGATCACGGCGACGGACGCGCCCGCCGCTGCCGCGTTCTGCACCTTGATCTCGAACGAACAGGTGCCGCGCGAGATCAACGCAATCGCGTTCTGGAAATAGTTCGCCGGGAATGCCGTGCATCCTTCGACATTCGACGCATCGCGTCGGATCGGCAGGTTTCCTGCGACGCCGACGTCGAGTCCGCTGCCCGGCGTCATCGCGATGTTGGTCGTGTTCGCTGGCGGCGTTCCGGGACCCGTGACGGACAGGAGCCCCGTGCCGGCGACGTTCTTGTCGTGCGTGGATGCGGCGACGGTCGTCACCCAGGGACCGAGGTGATTGACCTGGCCGACCGGATTCGGCGTCGTCGCGCGCGTGTTGCCGGCCGAGGCCGCGACGAAGATGTCCGCCCCGACTGCGTCCAGGAAGAGCCGGTCGTTGTCGACCCACGGCGTCTTGCCGCCGGAGATCGAGAAGTTGATGACGTCGACGCCATCGGCGATCGCGTTCTCGATACCGGCGACGATCATGTTCCCGGCGCAAGTGTCTGTCTCGCAGACCTTGTACGTGCGCAGCTTCGCGCACGGCGCGACGCCGGACATCGACGTATACGGCGCCGGGATTACCGGCGGCGGCACGGTCGCACTGGTCAGCGTGTTGCCGGCCGCCGTGCTCGCCGTGTGCACACCGTGGCCGTTGCCGGGATTGGCTTCCGGGTTGGGGCCCGTACAGACGCCGCCGGAACTGGTCGAACAGTCCGCGGCGCTGAGCTGCTTCGGGTTCGCGGAACTGAAACCGCAGGCCGCGTCGTTGGCGAACGACGGATGCGCGGCGAATGCACCGGTGTCGATCACGCCGACGACCACGCCTTCGCCCTTCGTGCCGACGTGGGTCGGCGTCGCGACGCCGCTCCAGATGTCGTCGGCATGGATGAAGCCGGGACCACGATAGGTGTCGAGCTGGTAAGTACCGGCCAGGCGGACGTCGGCGACGCCGGGAAGGCCGGCAACGTGACGCGCCTCGCTAGCGGTCATCTCGGTCGCGATGCCGTTCATCGTGATCGCGTAGCTGTTCGGCACGTCGATCGAGCGACCGATCGCCGCGTTGATGTCGGCGACGTGCGCGTCACGCTGCGCCGCCAGATAGCCGGCGTACGCGACTGCCGCCGGCGAACGGACATCGACCTTGCGGCTGTCGCCGGCGGCTGCCGTCGGTGCCAGTCCCTGGACACCGCCGGCGTAGTGCATGAGGCCGGCTTCCTCGAAGCGGACGATGTACATCGTCCGCACGTCTGAATTGTCTCTCTGGATAGAGGCGCTGTTGGCGGCGTTCGCGTCGTGCGCAGGCAGGATCGCGGAGGCTCCGGCCAGCGCGAGGCTGACGGCGGAGGCGAGTGTGGTCAAACGAATCGACTTCCCCATGGGCGTTCTCCTGTTCTAGAGGATTGCCGCGCGGCGCCAGCCCCGTCAAATCCGTGCCCGCCCCTGTATGAAAGCGGGCTCGTGAGGGACAGTGGATCTCCGCCAGGCCCGACCTTGCGCACGGGACTCGTGGTGCGAGGCGGGGCGGCTCTTCAAGCCTACTAGATATTTCCGCAGCCACTTGTGCGCCACAGCAATATCTGCTCGATGCGCATCTCTTCGCTGTATGCCTGGCCTTCCCCTGACCGGATCGGGTTCCTCAGGATTTCTTGCGGAGACAGGTTGCGGTGCTGAGGATCCACGAGTTGCTGCGGTGGGGAGAAAGCCGAACCGGACATGCAGGGGAGATGGACCCGGAATCTTCCGCCGGCGACGCCCGGATCAGGTGACCGGAAGGCGCACCCGCTCACCCAAGCCATTTCACACGCAGTATTCATTCAAAAAAATAGAGGCCCCCCGAAGGAGGCCTCCAAAACAACCGTCTTCGACCCAGCGATCAGTGCATGCTGCGACGAAGCGAAGCAACAACCGGATCGGTGGTCGGAGCCGGACGCGCCGGCGCTGCCGAGCAGTCCAGCGTGACGTCGTCGATCATCGCTCCCGACGCATTCGAACCACTTCCCGGCCTCGAGTAATCGAAACGCACGGTGTGCGACTGGCCGTTGAGATACGTCGCCGGAATCTGGAAGGACTTCGATGCGTAGGTCTGCGTCGGAGTGGGAGACGGAGTCACCGTCTGAACCACCGTTCCGTCGATCGAGATCTTGAGCGTCGCCTGCGTGGTGAGCTGGTCGATCATCCAGTAATTCAGCCAACGAGCCTGCCCCGTCGGGAAAACGACGGCCTGCTGCAGTGAACCCGTACCCGGACGCGTATCTCCGCCGAACCAGACGAAGGTATTGCCGGTACGTGCCGTGATGGTGCCTCCGCTGTCACAAGTGGCATCGCAGAACGGCGAGCCGTAGAGGCTGTCGGTGGCAGTCCAGAAGGTATCTTCCTGCTCCAGACTCGGATCCTGGAAGAGCTGAGTCGGATTGCACGTACCGCCGCCGCTCTGCACCGTCATGGTCACCGGCACCGTCACGATCGGCTTGGTCGCATCATTGCTGGCAATGCAGGCGTTCGCCTTGTACGTACCCGGCGCCATGCCGTTGCTGTTGAACGTCACGGTGACCGGCGTATTGCCGCCGCCAGCCGTATTCCCGCTGGTCGGAGACATCGACAGCCACGACGCGCCGCAGGTGATATCGCCTTCGATCCTGAACGCCACATCCGGGAAGGTCAGGCCGAGGCTGCTCAGTGCGGTCCAGTTGGCCACGCCGAACAAATTGCCGACGAGCTTGCCCGCACTGACCTGCTGATCCGCCTGGAACCAGTTCCAGCGCGCACTGCCCGCAGGACCGATCGCATTGGCGTACGTCGGGAAGACCGTCAGCCAATAGGTACCGGCAGGGAGGCTCAAGGTCTGTCCCGCCGCGACCAGATCGAGCGTGATGACGCCGGTGTTCTCGATCGTGACGCCCGCACCGGTCGGTGCGCTGTCGAAGGTCCACACCGGTGTGCCCGTGTTGGTGTCCGGATTGCCCGACGGCGAACCGGAAGCATCGGAGTAGATGCGCCAGGTGATCTTCGGCTGGGCAGCCAGCGTGCTGCTGTTGTCGAAACCGAACACCTTGATCTTCTTGACGCCCGAGGTTCCCGAAACCTGGAAGTCGGCCGCGGTGAAACCGCCACCGTTATCCACGGACGAGTAGGACGAAACGATGCCGCTGTTTCCGCTCTGGGGCTGATCCCAGATCGCTCCCGTGCCCGTCGACGTGAAGTTCCAGGTCAGCGTACCAGCCCCCGTGTTGGAGACGGTCAGCGTCTTGGTGTCGGTGGCGTTGGCCGCCAGCGTGGACGACAGGGAAGTCGGAGCCACCGCAATGACGGGGAGAGCCGCGTTCGTTCCCTTCAGGGCCGCCGTGATGTGCTGATCCGGAGACTGGCCGTTCGCTTCCTTGAGCGTGACGCTGCCGAACTTGATCGCGGACAGGACGCCACCCGGCGTCGCCGTGATCGTGATCTCCTGCGTCTGGCCCGGCGGCAGCGTGAACGTGGCCGGCGTGGCAGCCAGCGTGAAGCCGTCACCCGAGGCCGTCACGTTCCAGGTACCGGCCGTCGACATCTGGTTCTTGACGGTGCGCTTCCAGGTGCAGGTGCCCTGGCAGTTCATCTCACGCACGGACGCGATGTTGAGGTCCTTGATCGCGACCGAACCACCGTTCGGATTGGCGTTGACGAAGCGCTGGTAGGTCTCGTCCAGCGTCAGGCCGGCCTTGGCCGCCTTGGTCAGGTCGACGCGACCGCTGCCGACCTGGTCCGGCGTCCACGGCGTGGTGCCGTTCTCCTGGAAGCCTTCGACCTTCGCCGTCGTCTGCAGCGCGGACTTGACTTCGGCCACGGTCCAGTTCGGACGCGCCGCACGCACCAGTGCCGCCGCACCCGCGAGATGCGGGCTCGACATCGACGTACCGCTGTTGAGGAAGTAATTGCCGTCGGCCGGACGGCCGGCAGCCAGGACGTCGACGCCCGGTCCGGTGATGTCCGGCTTCGTCAGGTTCGCGTACAGGCCCGGCGTCGGGCCGCGCTTGCTGAAGCTGCCCAGCACGTCACCCTGCTCCGACGTGATCACGCCCTTCTTGTAGTCGGCCACGGCGCCGGCCTGAACCGGATCGAAGCCATCCTTGAAGATCACGTCCGCGTTCGGTGCCGGCGGCAGGTTGGCGCTGACGAAGGCGATCAGGGCATCGGATTCGGCCAGCGTGGAGATCGAGAACGACGGAATCGTCGTGCCCGTCGTATCCATGCTGACGTTCTGATTCTGGTTGTTCGCGACGATGACCATCGTCGCGCCGGCGTTCTTCGCGTTGTTGACCTTCTCGATGAAGCCGCAGGCCGTCGTACCCGGTGCCTGGAAACCGCGGCGGACCACCGCGATCGAGCCGGTGAAGTAGTTGGCCGGGAAACCGCCGGTGTCGGTACAGCCGGACAGGTTCGCCGGGTACGTGCGCAGCGGATAGTTGCTCAGCGACGTCGTGAGCGGCACGGCCGTGGTGTTGCCGGGGACGATCGGAATGCTCTGGATGTTGGCCGGCGGCGTACCGGGGCCGGTCACGTTCAGGGCCGGAAGGAAAACCTGGTCCTGCGTCGACGCGGCGACGGTCAGCATCCACGGCCCCATGTGCGACACGCGGCCGACGGGGTCGTTCTGGCATTCCTGACGGGTGTTTCCGGCGGACGCCGCCACGAAGACGTCGGCGTTGATCGCATCGAGGAACATGCGGTCCTCGTCCGACCACGGAGTACCGTTCGCGCAGCCCGGGCCGATCGAGTAGTTGACGACGTCGATCTGGTCGGCGGCGAGGCTTTCGATCGCCGCCGTGATGGCGTCGCTGCTCAGCGCACCGTTGGTGTTGTTCTCGACGCGGTAGGAATAGACCGTCGCGCAAGGCGCCACGCCGGACATGCTGACACCGGTCGGCAGTTCGGGCGACGGATTGGCGGAGTTGTCGATCGTGTTGCCGCCCGCCGTGCTGCCGGTGTGGACACCATGGCCGCTGGTCTGCGCGTTCGGCTGCGAGCCCGTGCAGTGACCGGCGCTGCTGGTGTTGCAGTCGAAGGCGAACAGCTTCGGGCTGGCGGCGCTGAAGCCGCAGGCCGGGTCGTTCGCGAACGACGGGTGGGTCGTGTTCGTACCGGTATCGATGATGCCGATCTTGATGCCCTGGCCCTTGGTACCGGTGCCGTTCGGCACGCCCGTACCAGTCCAGATCGCGTCGGCGCCGATGAACTTCGGACCACGGAACGTATCCGGCGAATATTCGCGCACCGGCTTGACCGAGAGCACACCCGGCATCGCCGCGACTTCGGCGACTTCGGCGGGACTCAGGGCTGCCGAGATGCCGTTCTTGGTGATCGCATAGGTGTGCACGATCTCGAGCTTGCGCAGCAGGCGGCTCTCGATCTCCGCGACGTGCATGTCGCGCCGCGCTGCGAGCTCGTCGGCGTACTTGCGGGAAGCCAGCGACTGCACGTCGAGCTTGCGCGTACCGGCGCTCTTCGGCGCGGTCGCCTCGAAGCCCTGGAGGTCGCCGTTGTAGTGGAGGAGGCCCGCCTCCTCGAACGTGATGATGTAGCGGCCGACGCTGCTGATACCGGCTGCGCCTTCCTCAGCTTCCGCACTCACGGACAGCTGCGTCGAAGATACCGGAGACGAAAAACCGATACCCAGCAATGCGATGCTGACGGCCGAGGCCAGCATGCTCGTACTCCCCAACTTTTTCATTCCTCACATCTCCCAACTACTGCTAAGTAGACAACACGCAGCAGCCGACGTCCCTGGTCCGCCGCTACGCACCCAACCCAAGGAATATCCAGCAACAGCGGCCGTTCTATCCCGAGAAGCCAGCGCCCGGAATGTGCGCTTAGTCACCCATTCAAGCAGTTTTCCGGAGCGCGCGTCATGCTGCTTTGCAACGAAAGCCTCCGTACTTCGTCGTACGTTCCGTCACGACTCCTCCTCAAGTCGACTAACTCCTCCTGAAGAACGTCACGACATCCGCCAGGAGGCGGGTCCGCGGAAACGACGGCAGGCTCGCAAGGAACAATTTGCCGTAGCCACGCGTGGTCAGCCGCGGATCGCACAGCATCAGCACACCGCGGTCGTGCACGTCGCGGATCAGCCGTCCGGCCCCTTGTTTCAAGGCGATTACCGCGTTCGGGACCTGCCAGTCGGCGAACGGATTTCCGCCGGCGTCGCGCAATGCGTCGAGGCGCGCGACGAGGACCGGATCGTCCGGCGCGGCGAACGGCAACTTGTCGATGACGACGAGGCTGAGCGCCTCGCCGGCGACGTCGACGCCCTCCCAGAAGCTCGCCGCGCCGAGCAATACGCCGTTGCCAGAGGCGCGGAATTCCGTCAGCAACTGATGCCGCGGTGCAGTACCTTGCACGAACAGCGGAAACGCGACGCGATCCGGAAGGAGCTCCGCCGCGCGGCGCAAGGCACGATGCGAGGTGAACAACAGGAAGGCCCGTCCGCGCGAAGCCTCGAGCACGGGCACCGCCGCCTCGACGACACGATCGGTGTAATCCTGGGCCGACGGATCGGGCAAGCCTTGCGGCAGGTAGGCAAGCGCCTGGTGCGCGTAGTCGAACGGACTGTCGAGCCCGAGCGTGACCGGATCGTCGAGGCCGAGTTGACGCGCAAAATGGTCGAAGCGTCCCGCGACTGACAGTGTCGCCGACGTGAAGATCCAGGCTGCCTGGCTCTGCTCGCGCAGTTCGCGCAGGGGCGCCGCGAGATCGAGCGGCGTGGCGTGGAAGGCGAAGCCGTGCGCCGACAGTTCGTACCAGTGCACCGCATCGCGCGCGCCGCTGTCGGTCAGGTGCGTGAGCCGCGCGGCCTGTTCGGTCGCCCGCTCGGCGAGGCTGCCGAGACCGCGGCTGCGTTCGGCGTGCGGACCGAGCGCCTCGTTGAAACCATCCAGCGCGACCCGCAGGGCGTCGAGCTCGCGCTCGACTTCCTCGTCGCGTTCGATCATTCCGAACGCCCCCTTCGGCGGAAAACGATCGAGCGCGAGCCGCAGGCGCTTGATCGTCGCGTTCAACGCATCGAGCGGCGCCTGCAGCGCGCCGAACGCGCCACTGACGTTGACGCACTCGGCCAGGGCGTCACCGGCCATCTCCGTGAGCTGTCGCGCCGACAGGGTGACCGAGAAGAACTGGCCGGCGAGATCAGGAATCTGATGCGCCTCGTCGAGGATGAAGGCATGCGCACCGGGCAGGATCTCGCCGAAGCCCTCCTGCTTGATCGCGAGATCCGCGAACAGCAAGTGGTGGTTGACGACGACGAGGTCGGCCTCCTGCGCCGTGCGCCGCGCCTTGACGACGAAGCATTCGCCGTACATCGGGCACTCGGCGCCGAGGCAGTTCTCGGTGGTCGACGTCACGCGCGGCCATAGCGGCGAGTCCTCGGGAATGTCGACGAGCTCGGCCTTGTCGCCCGACGTCGTGCGCGACGACCACGCATGCACGACCTCCAGCTGAGCCACCTGCTCGCGGCTGGCGAAGCGCCCCTCCTTGCGCGCCTGGTCGAGCCGGTGCAGGCAGAGGTAGTTCGCCCTGCCCTTCAGCAGCGCCAGCGAGAGGCGTGCACCGAGCACCGCACGCACGCGCGGCAGGTCGCGATGGAACAACTGGTCCTGCAGCGTCTTGGTGCCGGTGGAGACGATCACGCGCTTGCCCGACATCAACGCAGGCACGAGATAGGCGAAGGTCTTTCCGGTACCGGTGCCGGCCTCGGCGACGAGCATCTGCCGCTCGGCGATCGCCTCTTCCACGGCGGTCGCCATCGCCTGCTGTGAGGCGCGCGGCGCGAAGCCGGGCACCTCGCGCGCGAACGGCCCCTCGGGTCCGAGCAGGTCGGCGCAGCCGTGGACGGAGAACGGGGAATCGGGGATGGCCAAAAGCGTACTCGGCTCAGTTCGGAGCGCTATCAGCGGAAGCGAACCGCGCCTCCCTCGCGCAGGCTCCTTCGACTTCCGATTCCCGACGCTCCGTTCCTTGCGACGTCCTCACATGCGCACGCGCGGCGGCACGCGGCAGTCCTTCAGGCGCTGCTTCGCCTTGGCGACCTCGGCGGCATCGTCCATCGCGGTACGCGCCTCGACGACGGTCTGCCAGTTACGTGCGCACAGGCTGCCGACCTTGGGGCCGAGCGAATAGCTCCTGACGGCGAAGGTCTCGGCCCGCTGCCAGTCGCCGCGGCCGATCTCGAGTTCGGCGATGTACTGCACGATGTCGGGCGCATCCGGCGCCAGCTTCAGCGCCGCATCGGCCGCCTCGAGGGCGGCGGTGAAATTCTTCGCCGCCTCGGCCGAGTGCGCGCGGGTCAGGAAGCCGTCGATCGCGGGGTCGCGCAGCGGCTGCACCTGGACGGCCGAATCGAGACCGTCGCCGGCGGTGCGGATGCGATGCACCGCCCCGACCGGATCGACCACGACGGCCAGCTTGACCGGCGCGGGCTGCGGCTCCGGCTGCGAGCAGGCCACCAGCAGCAGCGGAACCAGGAAAGCGGGAAGCGAACGGCGGAATTTCATTGCGGGCATGCCAGTAGTCTGTTTGCTGTCGGATTCGCGAAGTGCGGCCACGGGAGGCCGCGGATGGATCTTTCGTGCCGGAGCGGAGCATCTCCAGGCCGCCGGCACGCCACGCAGAGTGCGGGGAAGCCGGGCGGATCGCAAGAAGCGCGCGCCTATGATCGGGCCGCCGTGGGTCCCCACGGGCGCCGCACCGGATCGTGCCGCCGATGCTGCCCGCAGCGCCAACGGGTTCTCTACCGTGCCGGCTCGGCCCCCGTCGGATTCCCGCCTCCCAGGAACTGGCGAAGCTGGTCGAGCGGGCAGTGTTCCTCGTCGGCCGGCGCGTAGCCGCTGGCGAACGGAAGCTCCCGCGCACCACCACACGCGGGATCGGTGCGTCGCCCCTCCGCGCTGACCCATGCCCGCTCGATGCCGTCCTGCGGCACCACCAGCGGTGCCGTCGGCAACCGCTTCATCAGCTCGATCCAGATGCGCAGGCCGCCAGTCGAGCCGAACAGGCCGGTCGGCTTGTTGTCGTCGCGCCCGACCCAGGCCACCGCCAGCGTGCTGCCGGTGAATCCGGCGAACCAGGCGTCGCGCTGCGTATCGCTCGTGCCGGTCTTGCCGGCCGCGTTCAGGTGACCGAGCCCGGCCGTGACGATCGAGCTCGCCGTGCCGCGGATCGCCACCTGCTGCATCGCATGGGTGACGAGCCGCGTCGCCGTCGTGTAGTCGCCGCCACCGGGCTTGACCGCGTAGCGCGACAACGGCCGTCCCTGCGCGTCGAGCACGCCGCGCAGCGAACGCAGCGGCAGGGCGTGGCCGTCGGCCGCGAGATACTGGTACAGCCGCGCCACGTCGTAGGGGCTCAGGTCGATCGCGCCGAGCAGCATCGAGGGATTGGGATTGATCGCGCGGCCGAGCCCGAACGACTGCAGGAAACCGCGCACGCGGTCCACGCCGATGCGCAGGCCGAGATTGATCGTGGCGAGATTCCAGCTCTGCACCAGCGCGTCGACCAGCAGCACCTGCCCGTGGCTCTGGCGGTCGTCGTTCTGCGGCTGCCAGCGGCCGCCGCCGGGCTGCGGCATGTCGATCGGGCTGTCGTCGAGGAGGGTCGCCAGCGAATAGCGCTGCGGCTGCGCCAGGGCGACGAGGTTCACGAACGGCTTCACCAGCGAACCGATCGGGCGCAGCGCGTCGAGTGCGCGGTTGAACCCCGGCTCGTCGACCTCGCGCCCGCCGATCATCGCCTGCACTTCGCCGTCGCGGGCACCGGTGACGACGAGAGCGGCCTCGACCTCCTCGCCCCGCTTGCCCATGCCGGACAGGGCGCGATCGATCGCGGTTTCCGCCATCGTCTGCGCCGACGGCGACAACGTCGTGTGGATCGCGAGGCCGGCCGTGCTGAGCTCCGTATCCGGGTAGTCCTGCTTCAGCTGCCGCCGCACGAGGTCCAGGAAGGCCGGATAGCGGTCGCGCGGCAGCGTCGCCGTCGCGGCGACGCCGATCGGCTGCTTGCTCGCGCTGGCGAACGTCGCCGCGTCGATCAGGCCGGTGTCGCGGAACACGCCGAGCACCACGTTGCGACGCGCCAGTGCGCGCTCGGGATTGCGGCGCGGATCGTACAGGCTGGGACCCTGCACCATGCCGACCAGCAGCGCGGTATCGGCCGGCCCGAGCGTGCGCACGTCGCGCCCGAAGTAGAACTCGCTCGCCGCGGCGAAGCCGTGCACGGCCTGGCCGCCCTGCTGGCCGAGGAAGATCTCGTTGACGTAGGCTTCCAGGATGCGGCGCTTCTCGTAGCGCGCTTCGATCAGCAAGGACAGCAAGGCCTCGTTGAGCTTGCGCATCAAGGTCTGGCTGCGGTCCAGAAACAGGTTCTTGACCAGCTGCTGGGTCAAGGTGGAGCCGCCCTGCACGACGCGCCCGGCGACGAGGTTGGCCCAGGCCGCGCGCAGGATCGCGGCGGCATTGATGCCGTGATGGCTCTTGAACTCGCGGTCCTCGACCGCCTGCAGGCCGCCGACCAGCAACGGCGGCATCTCGCCGAGCTGCACCACGCGCCGATCCTCCTGCTGCGCGCCGTACAGCGTCGCGATGCGCGCCGGGTCGATGCGCACGCTCGCCAGCGCCGCACCGCTGTCCGCATCGGCCAGGCTGCCGATCCGCCCGCCCGACAGGGTCAATGCAACGCGCTTCTCGCGCTCTCGCCCGTCGAGGTAGACGAAGGCGCGGCGCGAGATCGTCCAGCGCGCTCCCTCGCGGTGGAATGTGCCCGGCGCCTGCGCCGCCGGCTCGTCGACGTAGCGCGCCGCAGCCAGTTCGATCAGCAGCGCATCGCCGTTCATCGGCAGGCCGGGTGCCAGTTCGAGCGGCCGGGCGTAAACGCGCCCCGGATACTCCCAGGAAAGATCGTCGAAGCGGCTGCGCACTTCGCGATCCAGGTAGAACGCGTACGGAACGAGGAAGCCGACCGCGAAACCGAGGCCGGTCCAGAAGGGAATCCGCAGCAGTCGCCAGATCGTACGCAGTGCGCTCATGGCGCTCGGAAGGCTGAAAGGAAAGGCATGCGCGACAACAGGCTGGACGACGAAAGCGGCGACATCGTGGCGGAACGGAGCCCGGACGAGGCGTCGCAGTGTAGCGGTGCCATGTCGCAGGTGGCGAGACACGATCCCGCTGCCCCGCAGCACCGACCGCAAATCGGCGGCGGCAAATCGGCGGCATCAAATCGGCGATAATCGACGGTCTTGATCCAGTCGAACGGAGCCGGGATGCACGCCACACCGATCGCCGCGAAGCCACCCGACGGCGACCGCATGGCGGAACGGAGCCACTGCGAATCGCCTTTCGCGGACGTGCGCCTGTGCATCCACGGCGCCGACGGCCTGTCCGCCGAGCACCTGGAATCGCTGCGGAGGCGGCTGCCAGCCTCCGCGCGCCTGTGCGTGTTCGGCACGCACACCGCGTGGCCAGGAGTCGAGCACTGCCCGATAGGCCCCGAGGAGGGACGCGATCCGCTCGCGGTGCTGGCCGCCGCTGCCGCCGCCTTCCCGCAGGAACACCTGATCCTCGTCCGTGCCGATCTCGACCTGCCGCCGTTCGCCTGCGAACGCCTGCTGCGCGCCCTCCAGGCGGACGGCGTGCTCGGCGCGTTGCCGCTCGACGAACGGCGCCTGGATCCGTCCCGCCGCGGCGTGCTGCGAACGGCCGCGGAGTACGCCATCGACGCCGTGCGACTCGACGCCCTGTGCTATGCGGTCGCGGAACGTCGCCTCGACGAGGACGCGCATTTCCCGCGCAACGTCCCCGCGTTGTCGGCGTGGCACGGCGCGCGCCTCGCCGGCCTCGGCACGCAGGCGCTGCGCCATGCCGACGCGCTCGACGCCGCCGGCCTGAGCGTGGTCCAGCTCGATCACCTGTACGTCGAATCCGGCGCGCCGCCCGGCAGCGACGACGAAGACGCAGCGCCCTCGCCGCTCGCCCTACTGCGCGAACGCCTCGCCGCCGCGATCCGCGCGGACCTCGTGCCCGCGCTTCCCGGTCTCGACGGCAGGCCCGTGCTGCTGCACGTCCTGCACGGCTGGGGCGGCGGGGCCGAACGCTGGGTGCGCGACTATGCCGCGGCCGATACGGCCGCGCACCATCTGGTCCTGATCGCGCGAGGCCGTTTCGCCAGCCGCCGTCACGGCGAATGGCTGGAACTGCACGACGGCGCCATGCAAGGGCCGCCGCTGCGTCGCTGGCCGCTGCCGCGGCCGATCGCCGACACCGCGCTCGGCGACGCGACCTATCGCCGGCTTTTCGCCGACGTGGTGCGCGACTTCTGCGTCGACGGCATCGTCGTGTCCTCGCTGATCGGCCACAGCCTCGACGCATTGCGCAGCGCCCTGCCGACCGTCGCCGTCGTGCACGACCACTACCCGCTGTGGCCCATGCTGCACCGGAATTTCGGCGACCCGGCGCTCGCCTTCGACGCCGCGCAACTCGCCGCCGACCTCGCCGCGAACGGCAAGGACGCGGAGTTCGCCGATCGCGATCCGGCCCATTGGCGACACCTGCGCGACGCGACCGTCGACGCGCTCCGCAACGCCAACGCGACGCTGGTCGCCCCGAGCCGCTCGG
>DBMH01000056.1 GCA_002297645.1 Rhodanobacteraceae bacterium UBA703
GCGCCGAGCGCACGCAGGCGGCTTTCCGCGTCGGCCCGCTCGGCGACGAGAACGGACTGCGCCGCCTCGGCTTCGTCGCGCGCCAAGGCGGCCACGTCGCGATCGAGACCGGAGACGTCGTCCGCGTCGAACTGTTTCACCGCGAGATCGGCGAAACGCGTCATCGACGCGACGCGTTGCTCCCCGGTCTTCACGCGCCGTTCCGCCGCGTTCCAGTCGATCCAGGCGTTGAACCACCGGCGCGCGAAATCACGCCGCCGCAGCCTCGCCTCGGCCTCCGACAACGCCAGCTGCGCCGCTGCCGCATCCTGCCGCGCCAGCCGCTTGCCACCAACGTCGAGGGCCAGCGCGAGTCCCGCGGAACGGGTGCGATCACTGCCCTCGCCGCTGTGTGCGAGTTCGATTTCGGGGTTGTAGAGCGGCTTGCCGGCGGCTTCCAGGCGCGCCTGTGCCGCGGTCAGTTGCGCCTGCACGGCGCGATGGCTGGGATGACGGCGCCACGCGTCCTGCAAGGCGGCGCGCAGGGATTCGGGTGCAGTCTCGGTGGCCGCATGCGCGTCGGGCGCGCCCACGGCGAAGCACAACGCGGCAGCGAACGCCGCGGTCGAACGGAACATGGAATTCCTCCAGGAATGGCCGGGGACGGGCCGCACGCGGCCCGTGGCTGAGCGGAATCAGCCGGCTATCGGAGGACGGAACCGGTTCGAGGCGCGTGCGTCGAACGACGCCGCCGATGGATGGGTGAACGCGAAACCGACGCGGACGCTGGCGACTTCGAACGCCGCCGGCGGCAACAGCACCGGCACGTGTGCGCAACAGTGCACCGCATGGAATACGGAGTGCAGCAGCGAGCCGCCCTCACCCGCGTCACCGCTTCTTGCCACCGCGTCGGGCGCCTCGGCCGGCGACGACGACGAGGCGTGCGCGAGGTCGTGCAGGTCGCAGGCGAACAGCATCGCCGGCTGGATCGTGACGCACGCCAGCACCAGCGCGATCAACAGCGCGCGGCAGCGACGGACGGACGAGCGGATGCGGCGGAACATCGGGCAAGCCTAGCCGCGCGGTGCGGAGCTACACAATTACGGAAACCGCCGGGCCGCGCGATCGAGAAGGGATCGCGCTCACCCCCCGACCGGAAAGACCTCGGCCTCGGGCCGCACGTCGCCGATCACGTCGACGCCTTTCGGCGGCGTGAACTTGAACGTCGACGACGGCAGCCCCGGATTGCGCTTCCAGTCGTCGAAACGGATCTCGGTCATGTTGCCGAGCGAATCCTTGAAGCGCATGCGGGCCAGGCGCGTCGCGTCGAAACCGAGCTCGGCGTACTCGAACTCCGGCTCCTTCGCCTTCGAGGTCAGGCGCAGCCACGACAGTCCATCCCGCTCTCCGCCCTCGGCCGACGTGAACTGGCTGTCGAGCTGGGAGAGATCGGTGAGCACGGTCAGCGGGCTGTGCGCTTCCTCCGAACTCTGGTTGCGCACCGAGACCTGCTGCAGGTCGGGTTCGTAGATCCACACGCGCGCGCCATCGGCGACGATCGTCTGCTCGTACGGTTCCTTCGTTTCCCAGCGGAACTGGCGCGGCGCTTCCAGCGCCAGCATCCCGCGCGACTCGTCGCCGCGACGGCCGTTCGCGTCGGTGACCGACTGCGCGAACTGGGCCGTCACCGAATGCAGACCTTTCGAGAAGGCTTCCATGCGCGCACGCGCGGAATCGGCCGCCTGGACGGGGGCGCAGAGCGGCAGGAGCAGCAGGAAGGCGGCGAGGCGCATGCGGGAGGCAATCCGTCTGGGAATGGAGGCCGGCAATTATCCGCGCCGCGGCTGAACCCTGCACGGCTGGCAGCCGCCTTTCCGCGTCGTCTTTCCCGCCGCCCGTCCGCCTCGGTCGTCCTTTTCGGTGCCGTACCCGGAGCAGGTACGGCATCCGTGCCGGTCGACCGCGCAGGCTCCTAGAACGCGACCCGCTGGTCGATGCCGGTCGCCCGCTCCAGTTCGATCAACGACTTCGCCACGTCGGCCTGCGTCTCTGCGTAGGTCCTGCGCAGCTCGTTTGCCGAGCGTTGCGCCTCGATCAGTTCCAGCAGCGAACTCGCTCCGTGGCGGTAGGCGATGCGGCGCGCGTCGAGCAGCCGATCGGCCGTCTGCAGGATATCGCTCTCGTAGGCGGCGAGCCTCCGTCGCGCGGAGCGGTACTGTGCATCGGCCGTACGGATGCCGACCTCGGCCATGAGCTCCGCCTCGGCCACGCGTAGTTGCGCCTGATCCGCCGTGGCGTGCGCCTTGCGTACTTCGAACTGGCCGCGGTCGAACAACGGCAGAGGGAACGAAAGCGTCAATTCCAGGGCACTGAACGACGGCGTCGGATCGACCGGATGATCGAGCGCGACGCCGCTGTTGCGCGTGTAGGTCAGTCCGACGTCGACATCCGGTACGCGCTGCGCTTTCGCCAGTTGTACGCCGCTGTCGGCCGCGTCGCGGGCATGGCGAAGCGCAACCAGGTCGGGGCGCTGGCGCAGCGCCGTCTCGATCACGCTGGCGAGAACGTAGTCGCGGGGCTCCTGTGCCAGGTCGCCGCTCACGATGAAGTCGGTGCGGCCGCGGTCGCGGCCGAGGAAGGTCGACAGCGCGTAGCGTGCCGCCTCGGCTTCGGCTTCGGCCTTCATCAGCTCATTGCGCAACTGGACCTCCTCCAGGCGCGCCTGGCTCAAGTCGGGCCCGGCGATGTCCCCCGCCTCGTGGCGCCGCTCCTGCGCCGCGGTCAACCTCTCCGAGAAACCGGCGGCGACGCGCAGACGGTCGACGCTCTGCTGCGCGGCCAGCGCATCGACGTACGCGGCGGTCGCATCGAGCTTGAGGTTGCGCAGGAAATCGTCGAGCGTCGCGGCCGCCGCACGCAGGGATTCGTCCGCCACCTTGCCGCGCCACCTGCGCTTGCCGCCGAGCTCGATCGTCTGGCCGAAGCCGATGGAGCGGCTCTCGGCCTGGCGCAGGCGCGTGCGCTCGCCGTCCGTACCGATCCCGATCTTGTCGTGATAGGTCAGATCGCGATCGCCGCCGAGCGACAGCGTCGGGTTCGGCAGCAGTCTCGCCGCAGCGGCGTCGGCGGCGGCGATGTCGACGTCGTAGCGCGCTGCGGCATAGCCGAGATTGGCCGACAATACCTCGCGGAGGAAGGCCGGCCAGGTCAGCTCCTGCACGGCGGGCACGGAGGCGGTGACCGTCCATTCCGGCCTCGGCGCACCGGCCCCGGAACGGGAGCCGGGCTCCGGCACGGCCAGGTCGAGCGCCGTACCGGCGTGCGCGACGGCACCGCCCAGGAACAACGGAAAGGTGAAGACATGGAGGGATTTCGTCATGTCGGTTCTCCGATGGAGATCGGGTCGAGCGAACGATCGGCATCGTTCGCGCCGCGGCGGGTACGCGCGGCGATACGCTTCTCGACGAGGAAGTAGAGCGAAGGCAGCAGCAGCAACGTCAGGATCGTGGCGCTGGCGAGACCGCCGACGACCACGGTCGCCAGCGGGCGCTGCGCATCGCTGCCGATGCCGTGCGCGAGCGCAGCCGGCAGCAGTCCGAGCGCGGCGACCGTCGCCGTCATCAGTACCGGCCGACAGCGCTCCGCCGCGCCGGCGACGACGGCGGCCGCGAGGTCGGACTCGCGCCCGCGCCAGCGGTCGAGGCTGGACACCATCAGGATGCCGTTCTGCGCGGCGACGCCGAACAGCGCGATGAACCCGACCGCGCTGGATACGTTCAGCGACATGCCGCGCAGATGCAGCGCCGCGAGTCCGCCGAGCATCGCCAGCGGCACGGTCATCAGGATCAGCAGCGGATGGCGCAGGTTGCCGAACTCGCCGAACAGCAGCACGAACATCAACGCGAGAGCAGCGGGCACGATGAGGCCCAGGCGCCGCTCCGCGCGCTGCATGTTCTCGAACTGTCCGCCCCAGGCGATGCGGTATCCCGCGTGGTCGAACGGCAGCCGCTCCAGCGCCGGCTGCGCCTCGGCGAGGAAGTCGCCGAGATCGCGGCCGCGCAGGTTGAGCTGGATCGTCAGATGGCGCTCTCCCATCTCGCGCGAGATGGTGCTCTCGCCCGGACCGAAGTCGACCCGCGCGACCTCGCCGAGCGCGACGTGCGCACCGTCCGGCGTCGTCAGGGGCAGGTCCCGCAATCGCATCGGATCGTCGCGGCTCGTGGCGCCGAGGCGCACGGTCACGTCGTACTGGCGATCGCCGGCGTAGATCTGCGTCACGGGCGTACCGCCGAGCGCGCCGCCGATCAGTTCGGCGACGTCGTCGGCGTTGAGTCCGTGGCGGGCGGCGGCGACACGATCCAGGCTCACGCGCACCTGGCTGAGCGGCGGCTCCTGCGATACCGCGACGTCGACGGCGCCGCGCATCCCGCGCAGCGCCTGCACCGCCGACTGCGCGATGCGGCGCAGCTCGTCGAAATCGTCGCCGTAGACCTTGACGACGAGCTCGCTGTGCGCGCCGGCGACCTTGTCGTAGACGCCGTCGATCATCGGCTGCGTGAAGCCCACCGCGTAGCCCGGCAGCGTCTCGCGATAGAGCGCGGCCATGTTCGCGACGAGCTGCTGCTTGTCGGGCCCGGACGGCCATTCCGAGTACGGACGCAAGGCGACACCGGCCTCGATGTGCGACGGCGTCCACGGATCCGTGCCGTCGTCGTTGCGGCCGGTCTGCGTGACGACGTGCTTGACCTCGGGAAAGTTCTCCAGCGTCACGCGCCGCAGTTCGTCCGCGAGGCCGCGCGCCTTGTCGAGCGAGATGCCGGACGGCATCTGCACCTGCAGCCACAACGGCCCTTCGTCGAGGTACGGCAGGAAATCGCGCCCGATCGTAGCGCCGAGCGCGACGGTGCCGGCGAGCGCGGCGACGGCGATCTGGATCGCCTGCATGCC
>DBMH01000062.1:0-5407 GCA_002297645.1 Rhodanobacteraceae bacterium UBA703
TCTTGGCCGGCGCCGCGCTCGCCTTCAGCGCGGCGAGCACGTCATTGGGACGCATCGGCAGATGCCGCAGGCGCACGCCGACGGCGGCGAAGACCGCGTTGCCGACCGCCGGTCCGACGACCGTCGTGGCCGGCTCGCCGAGTCCGACCGGCGGCTCGGTGCTCGGCATGAACTCGATGTCGAGTTCCGGCATGTCGCCCATGCGCAGCGGCGTGTAGTGATCGAGGTTCGTGTCGACCACCTGCCCCTTCTCGAAGCGCGTGCCCTCGTGCACGGCCATGCTGACACCCCACAGCGCCGCGCCCTGCATCTGCGCCAGCGCGCCGTCGGGATGCACGATGGTGCCGGCGTCACACACCAGGGTCAGCTTCTCGACCGTGACGACGCCGCTGCCGCGGTCGACGCGCACGCGCGCGACGCAGGCGACCCAGGTCGGCATGTCGCGTTCCTGGCCGAAGGTCGTGGCGATGCCGAGACCGGTATCCGCCGGCAGCTTCGCGCCCCAGCCGGCCTTCTCCGCGACGCGCCTGACCACGGCCGCCTGCCGCAGCGCGCCGCCGACCGAAACCGGCGCCTTGCCGGCGTTGCGGCCCTTGCCGTCGAGCAGGTCCAGGCGCCACTGCACCGGGTCGACGCCGCGCTGGTGAGCGACTTCGTCGTGGAAGCACTCGCTGGCCCAGTTGACCCAGCCGGGACCGACCGAGCGCAGCCAGCCCGGGCGGAACGCGCGGTTGGCGAGGTCGTTGCTGATCGCGCGCACGCGCTGCGGCCCGACGCTGTACCAGCTGTCCGCGCCGGCGATCGCGAACTGGTCG
Source organism: Rhodanobacteraceae bacterium UBA703 (assembly GCA_002297645.1). Classification (GTDB taxonomy): domain Bacteria; phylum Pseudomonadota; class Gammaproteobacteria; order Xanthomonadales; family Rhodanobacteraceae; genus Dokdonella_A. The sequence goes on from DBMH01000062.1 coordinate 816, forward strand.
TAGTTGCCGTTGAGTCCCTTGGCCATCAGCGGCCCGGCCATGACTTCGGTCGGCCAGCCGGCGCAGGCGTCGTGCTGCATCGCGACCGGCTTGCCGGCCTCGTCGAAGGCCATGCGCACGCGCTGCACCGACGGCGAGCGGAATGAGTCGAAGCGCACGTCGTCCGGGCGCGTCGTCAGCATCTTCACCGGCTTGCCGCCGAGCGCCTTCGAGGCGAGCGCAGCCGGTACCGCATAGTCGCCGTTGAGGCGCCGGCCGAAGCCGCCGCCGAGATAGTGCTGGCGCAGGACCACCTTGTCGTCGGCGACGCCGAGCGCCTTGGCCAAGGTCGGCAGGATCAGCGACTGCCACTGGTTGCCGCAGTGGATCTGCCACACGCCGTCCTGCAGGAACGCCAGCGCGTTGACCGGTTCGAGCTGGAAGTGCAGCACCGGGGCGGTCGTGTAGCGCTGCTCGTAGCGCGAGGCCGCCTTGGCGTAGGCCTCGTCGAAACCGTCGTCGTTGAAAATGAAGACACCCTTGGCCGGGTCGTCGATCAGCTTGGCGGCGTGGTCCTGCAGGTCCTGCTCAGACACGTTCGCGGTGTCGTCGTTCTGCCAGTTCACCGTGACCTTGTCGGCGGCGCGCATCGCGCCCACCCAGCTGTCGGCGATCACCATGACCCATCCCGGCACGGTGCCGGTCGGGTCGTCGAGCACGAGACTTTGTCGATAGCCCTTGATGGATTTCGCCGCGCTGTCGTCGACCGATACGACTTTCGAACCGTTGCGCGTCGGCGGCACCTTCGGCCGTGCGTAGACCATGCCGGGCACCGACACGTCGATGCCGTAGACCGCCTTGCCGGTCGTCTTGTCGGGTACGTCGAGCGCCTGCGTGTCGACGCCGATCAGGCGCCGCTCCTCCGGTTTCTTGATTGGCAGCTTGCCGAGTTCGTCGGCCGTGAACGTGCGCGTCGGCCGCCCCTTCGCGACGATGTCGCCGTAGCCGACCGACTTCGCGCCGGCACTGACCGCGCCGTTGCGTGCGACGCAGGCCGAAGCCGGCACGCCGAGCAGTTTCGCGCCGGCTTCGACGAGGGCGATGCGGCCCGCCGCACCGGCCTGGCTGAACGGCAGGAAGCTCGTCGACACCGACCAGCTGCCACCGGTGACCATGACGCCCCACTTCGGATCGCTGTCGACGTGCACGATATGCACGCGGCTCCAGTCGGCCTCGAGTTCGTCGGCGAGGATGCGCGCGAGCGCGGTGCCGACGTGCTGGCCCATCTCGGCGCGCGTGATGTGGACGGTCACGGTGCCGTCGGGCGCGATGGCGTACCAGATCGTCGGTTCGTACGCACCGGCCGCCACGGCGGCATCGGGGTCGGCCGCGAGCAGGTCGCCTGCCCGCGCGAAGGCGAACACGAGTCCCGCACCGGCGGCGCCGATCAGGAACCCGCGACGCGACAGGGACGCCGGCGCGGCGGCCGGATCGAGCAGGAACGGCTTAGCCACGGCTCACCTCCTGCGTCTTCACGGGGGCCGCGGCCGAAGCCATCTCGACGGCGGCCAGCTTGATCGCCTCGCGGATGCGCGCGTAGGCCATGCAGCGGCACAGGTTGCCGTTCATGACCGCGTCGATGTCGGCGTCCGTCGGACTAGGAAAGTCCTTCAGCAGCGTCGCCGCCTGCATGATCTGGCCGGATTGGCAGTAGCCGCATTGCGGCACCTGCTTGGCGACCCAGGCCTTCTGCAGCGGATGACGACCGTCCGCGTCGAGTCCCTCGATCGTCGTGACCTGTGCCCCGCCCACCGCGGACAGCGGCGTGACGCAGGAACGGATCGNNCCGCAGCCGAACTTGGTGCCGGTGAGGTGGAGGTCCTCGCGGATCGCCCACAGCAGCGGCGTGTCGGCATCCGCCTCCACACTGACGGAGCGGCCGTTCAACTCGAAGGAGATGCTCATGCTGGGAAACTCCTGGCGGGATGCGGTGACCTCAGGCGTCGCCGCCCGGGCGGCGCAGTTCGGCGATCCGCTTCTCGAGGTTCGGCCACGGCGGCTGGTCGGTGCGCGTGCGGCGCAACCAGGCGGCGAGCTGAGCGATGTCGCCGTCGCTGAGCGCCTGACCATAGGGTGGCATCATCAGCCCGGGCAGCCCGTCCTTGATGCCAACGCCGTGCAGGACGACCTGGACCAGGGTGTCCGGCTCCGGTGCCGACACGGCGCTGTTCAGCGCCAGCTCCGGTCGCTGCAGCGCGGCTTCGCCGCGGTTGTAGTGGCAATAGGCGCAGGCCGCCCGGTAGATCTCGCCGCCGCGATCGACGACCTGCACCGTGGTGCCTTCGGCGGAGGCGGCCAGTGCCTTCTGCACGGCGGCGGCGGTCTCGCCGGTGCGCGCCGCGGAGCCGTTGAGGTCGGCGAAATAGGTCGCGATCGCGGCCACGTCCGATGGCGGCAGCAAGGCCAGGCCGTCGTGCACGACGTGCGACATCGAGCCCGCAGCGACGCCGTGCAGCGCCGAACCGCCGCGCCCGAGGAAGGCTTCGAGTTCTTCCTTCGTCCACGGCACGGGACTGCGGTTCGCCGCCGTCAGCGACGGCGCATACCAGCCGTCGATCACGACCCCGGCATAGGCCTCGGTGCCGCCCTTCTCCGCCGCGACACCGTTGCGCGGCGTATGGCAGGCCGCGCAATGCGACAGGCCTTCGGCGAGATACGCGCCGCGGTTCCATTCCTCGCTCCTGCCCGGCGTCGGCTGGAAACGCGCATTGCGGAAATAGAGCAGCTTCCAGCCGGCCTGCAGCGCACGCACGTTGAACGGGAAACGCACCGTATCGGCCGGCGGGTCGGTCGCGACCGGCGGCTGCGACATCACCCAGGCGTACAGCGCCTGCATGTCCTCGTCGGTCGCCAGGGTGAAATGGGTATACGGAAGCGCCGGATACAGGTGCGAACCGTCGCGCGCGACGCCTTCGCGCACGGCGCGCACGAAGGCCTCCTCCGACCACGTGCCGATACCGTGCTCGGGATCCGGCGTGATGTTGGACGAGTAGATCGTGCCGAACGGCGAAGGGAACGCATAGCCGCCGGCGAGGGTCTGGCCGCCCGCCGCGGTATGGCAGGTCACGCAGTAGCCGGCGGCCGCGACGCGTGCGCCGCGAGTGACGAGGTCGGCCGGGAAGGAGGACACTGGCGCCGGTGCGACCGGCGCAATGGAAGGTCGCCAGGCCAGTGCCGCGAAGGCGGCGCAGCCGATCAGGACGAGCAGGACCAAACCAACGAGGAGACGTTTGAACATGGCAACTCTCCCAGCGTCATCGCCCACGGAGACCACGTGCAGTGGGGCGAAAACCTACTCCCGTCGGATGGAAATTGCGAGACACGGACGCTCCGGCACCGCGCTCCACATCGTACCGGCCGGTGTCACGGACTCGACATTCGCCCGGGACGCCCTCGCCGGCCTGCATGGAAACCCGCCGAGCCTCCATGCCTCGCGACGCTGCCCCCCTTCCTTCTGCCGGTCCGATGCCTTCCCGGCCGGGACTTCGCGAGAAATCGCGAAGGCGGTAGGTATCGAACGTGCGCGATCCTTGCTGCAACGCGGGGCATGGCGCGGGGCCGCCCGGCGAAGAGCTGCATCCGATCCGCATGATGGTCCGGGTGGTGGTCGTGGCGGCGATCCTCCTCCTGCGGCCATCGTCGATCGACGCGGGAGCCTGCACCCGCGGCTGCGGGCGATCGCGATCGTCACCGCCGCTTTGCTGCCCCGTCCACGGTCCCTGCCGGGCCGCAGCCGGCATCCAAGACCGCGACGTGATGCCGGGGACCGGCTTCGTCGGCGCCATCCGTGCGGAATGCACCCGAGCGCGCCGCCGACGCACGCGTCCGCGACGTCCAGGCCGGTGCGATGGACGCAGCCGATGAAGCAGTCGCCGGCGGCATTCGGGCACGGAGCTGGCGCGAGCTGCCGCTCGAACGGGCCGTCGTACAGGCTGCCGGGTGGCGTCGCGACGAAATGGCAGCGGCGCAGCCGGCGCCGAGGCTCGGAGCCGAGATGCCGGCCTGCCGGTACGAAGCGGTCCACTCGACGAAGCGGCCGGCCGTAAGCGGCGATCACGCGGAACCCTACGGGATTCGCGGCGCGCATACGGCGAGCTCGCGGAAATGCCGCCTGCTAGAATCGCCGGGTTTCCAATCGAGCCCAGCACAGCCATGCGACCATTCCCCCTCGGTGAAGAACTCGACCTGCTGCGCGAGACGGTCCACGCGTTTGCGGAGAAGGAGATCGCGCCGCGGGCGGACCTGATCGACCGCGACAACGCGTTCCCGGCCGATCTCTGGCGCAAGTTCGGCGAGATGGGGCTGCTCGGCATCACCGTTTCCGGCGACTACGGCGGCTCGGAGATGGGATACCTCGCGCACCTCGTCGCGATGGAGGAAATCTCGCGCGCATCGGGCTCGGTCGGGCTTTCCTACGGCGCGCATTCGAACCTCTGCATCAACAACATCTTCCACAACGCCAACGAGGCGCAGAAGCGGAAATTCCTGCCGAAACTGTGCAGCGGCGAGTTCGTCGGCGCGCTGGCGATGAGCGAGCCGGGCGCCGGCTCCGA
>DBMH01000062.1:5416-5987 GCA_002297645.1 Rhodanobacteraceae bacterium UBA703
TGGATCACCAACGGCCCCGACGCGGACGTGCTGCTGGTCTACCTGCGCACCGCGCACCGTCCGGCGGGCTCGCGCTGCATGACCGCCTTCCTCGTCGAGAAGGGCATGAAGGGTTTCTCGACCGCGCAGAAGCTCGACAAGCTCGGCATGCGCGGCAGCAACACCTGCGAACTGGTGTTCGACGACTGCGAGATCCCCGATGAGAACCGCGTCGGCGAGGTCAACGAAGGCGTCCGCGTGCTGATGAGCGGACTCGACACCGAACGCCTCGTGCTCAGCGGCGGCCCGATCGGCCTGATGCAGGCCGCGCTCGACATCGCCCTGCCCTACGTGCGCGAGCGCAAGCAGTTCAACGCACCGATCGGCACGTTCGGCCTGATGCAGGGCAAGATCGCCGACATGTACACGGCGTTGCAGTCCTCGCGCGCCTACGCCTACCTCGTCGCGCAGAACTACGACGCCGGCGTGAAGTCGCGCATCGACCCCGCCTCGTGCCTCTTGCACTGCTCGCAGAACGCGGTGCAGGTCGCGCTGGAAGCGATCCAGTCGCTCGGCGGCAACGGCTACATCA
>DBMH01000062.1:6012-7275 GCA_002297645.1 Rhodanobacteraceae bacterium UBA703
TGCTGATCGGGCGCGAGCTGTTCCACGGCAAATCGTGAGCGGGCTGGCCGGCAGATCGAAGCGGGTCGTGCAGCCGCGCGGGACCTCGTTGCATTGCGGCAGTCCGGCCTCCGTTGCATCGTGTCGCGCCTCGATGCGGCCTCCGGGCACGACCTCGACCGCGCGCATGCTTTTCATCCGCCGAACGCCTCGCCGCATTGAGCGAAATCCCGCTTCCCGCCGAAGCGCTCGGTCCGCCGCAGCTGGCGCGCGCGCCCATCCTGCACGGCGGCTTGCCGCCTTGACCGTACCTGTTTGCCGCATTGCAATACCGGCGCGATAATCGACAGACTCCACCCCTGGCGCTCGCCGCCAGTCTCACGAACGAGGTTTCACCATGTCTGATGTCGTCATCGTCGGCGCCAAGCGCACCGCCATCGGTTCCATGCTCGGCCAGTTCACGGGCGTGCCGACGCCCACGCTCGGCGCCGTCGCGATCAAGGCCGCGCTCGAACACGGCGGCGTCGCTCCGGGCGATGTCACCGAGGTCATCATGGGCTGCGTGCTGCCGGCCAACCTCGGCCAGGCGCCGGCGCGCCAGGCATCGCTCGCCGCGGGTCTGCCGAAGTCGACCGGCTGCACCACGATCAACAAGGTCTGCGGTTCGGGCATGAAGGCGATCATGCTNNTCGTCGTCGCCGGCGGCATGGAGTCGATGACCAATGCACCGCACATGGTGTCCGCGCGCACCGGCCTGCGCTATGGCGACGCCAAGATGGTCGACCACATGGCTTGGGACGGCCTGACCAATCCGTACGACGGCAAGTCGATGGGCATCTTCGCCGACGCGACCGCCGCCAAGTATGGCTTCACGCGCGAGGAGCAGGACGCATTCGCGACCGAATCGGTCAAGCGCGCGCAAGCCGCGATCGCCTCGGGCGCGTTCGCCGACGAGATCGTCCCGGTCAAGGTCGCCACGCGCAAGGGCGACGTCGAATTCGCCACCGACGAGCAGCCGGGCAAGTCCGACGTCGCCAAGATCCCGACGCTGAAGCCCGCCTTCAACAAGGACGGCACGGTCACCGCGGCTAGCTCGTCGAGCATCTCCGACGGCGCGGCCGCGACCGTGGTGATGAGCGCGGACGAAGCGAGCAAGCGCGGCCTGAAGCCGATCGCGCGCATCGTCGCCCACGCGACCAACGCGCAGGAGCCGGAGTGGTTCACGACCGCGCCGATCGGCGCGATCCAGAGCGTGCTCGCCAAGGCCGGCTGGAAGGTCGAGGA
>DBMH01000062.1:7329-18770 GCA_002297645.1 Rhodanobacteraceae bacterium UBA703
TCGGCCATCCGATCGGCGCCTCCGGCGCGCGCCTCGTCGTCACCCTGCTGCATGCGCTGAAGCAGCGCGGAGGCAAGCGTGGCGTCGCCTCGCTGTGCATCGGCGGCGGCGAAGCGACGGCGATCGCCGTCGAACTGGTGTGATGCAGTGAACCGCGGTGGTGCCCGGAATCGCCGGGCGCCGCCGCTTTCGAGTGCGGATGCCTCCATCCGCCGACCATGGGGAGAAAAAGCGCAATGAAGACGATGCCCATCAAGCCGCTTCTGCTCGGCGCCGCGCTCGCGGTGGCTCTCGGTGCATGCAGCGACAACTCCAAGCAACAGGCCCAGGAAGCGGCCGACAAGGCCGCCGCCGCGGCGAAGCAGACCGCCCAGGATGCGAAGGCCGCCGTGAACGACGCGGCGAATGCGACCGCCGACGCGGCGAAGAAGGCGGCGGAAGCCACCAAGGACGCCGTGCACGATGCGCACGAGGCCGTCAGCGACGCCGCCGAGAAGACGGGCGATGCAGCGCAGAGCGCGGGCGAGAAGGCCAAGGATGCGGCCGGTGCCGCCCTCGACGCGACCAAGGATGCCGCCGATCACGCCGGTACCGCGATCAAGGAAGGTGCCACCGCCGCCGGCGATGCCATTTCCGACACCGCCAAGTCCGGCTGGGACGCGGCCAAGGCTGCCGGCCACGAAGTCAAGGAAGGCGCCAAGGAAGTCGGCCACAACATCGCGGAAACCGCGAAGGACGCCAAGGACGCCGCCAAGGACGCGCTGTCCTCCGACAAGGACAAGAACTGATCGGCATCCCGATCCCGTTCCTGCTCGCCGGCCGCCTCGTGCGGCCGGCGGCACCTGCCTTCGATCGAGGCGCAACGTCCGGAATCCAGGCTCGCACCGTGAGTCCCTGAGCGTTCGTCGCTGCTTTCGCATCGACGCACAGGGCACATCGCGTTCCCCTGTCCGGCACCGTGTCCATCCCCGCGATCGGGCACGATCCGCTCGTATCGTCCGCAGCTCAGGTTCCGGACCTTGAGTCACGCATCGCCCGCCGCGGATCGTTTGGCCGGCATGCACCGACTGTGTTCTCATTCGGCATCCTTGCCGAGAACGCACCTTCATGCCCGCCATCCGCTCCAGCGTCGATTCCCGCTCTCCCGACTTCCAGGCCAACGCCGCGCGTCTGCAGCTCGCCGTCGACGACCTGCGCAGCGAAATGGCGAAGGTCGCGCTGGGCGGCGGCGAGAAGGCACGGGCGAAGCACACGGAGCGCGGCAAGCTGCTGCCGCGCGAGCGCATCCGCGCCCTGCTCGATCCGGGTTCGCCGTTCCTCGAACTCTCGCCGCTCGCTGCGCACGGCCTGTACGACGACGCCGCGCCCTGCGCCGGCGTCATCACCGGCATCGGCCGCGTGCACGGCACCGAAGTGCTGGTCATCGCCAACGACGCGACCGTCAAGGGCGGCACGTATTTCCCGATGACGGTGAAGAAGCACCTGCGCGCGCAGGAAGTCGCGCTCGAGAACCGCCTGCCCTGCCTTTACCTCGTCGACTCCGGTGGCGCGTTCCTGCCGCTGCAGGACGAGGTATTTCCCGACAAGGAACATTTCGGCCGCATCTTCTACAACCAGGCGCGCATGAGCGCGCTCGGCATTCCCCAGATCGCCGTCGTCATGGGCTCGTGCACGGCTGGCGGCGCCTACGTGCCGGCGATGAGCGACGAGACGATCATCGTCAAGGAACAAGGCACGATCTTCCTCGGCGGCCCGCCGCTGGTGAAGGCCGCGACCGGCGAGGTCGTCGACGCCGAAACGCTCGGCGGTGCCGACGTGCACACGTCGATTTCGGGCGTCGCCGACCACTTCGCCGAGAACGACGCACACGCGCTCGACATCGCGCGCAGCATCGTCGCCAGCCTGAATCGCAAGAAGTCCGTCGCGCTCGCATTGCAGGAGCCGCGCGAACCGTTGTATCCGGCCACCGAGCTCTATGGCTGCGTGCCGGCCGACACGAGGAAGCCGTTCGACATCCGCGAAGTCATCGCGCGCATCGTCGACGGCTCGGAACTCCAGGAATTCAAGGCGCGCTACGGCAAGACGCTGGTGACCGGTTTCGCGCACATCCACGGCTACCCGGTCGGCATCGTCGCCAACAACGGCATCCTGTTCGCCGAGAGCGCGCTGAAAGGCGCGCACTTCATCGAGCTGTGCAACCAGCGCAACGTGCCGCTGGTGTTCCTGCAGAACATCACCGGCTTCATGGTCGGCAAGAAGTACGAGCAGGCCGGCATCGCCAAGGACGGCGCGAAGATGGTCACCGCCGTCGCCTGCTCGCACGTGCCGAAGTTCACCGTCGTCATCGGCGGCAGCTTCGGCGCCGGCAACTACGCGATGTGCGGCCGCGGCTACCAGCCGCGCTTCCTGTGGATGTGGCCGAACGCGCGCATCTCTGCTATGGGCGGCGAGCAGGCCGCCAACGTGCTGCTGACCATCAAGCAGGACCAGTTCGGACGAGAGGGAAAGCCTCTGCTGACCCCGGCCGAGGCCGAGGAATTCAAACGCCCGACCCTGGAGGAGTACGAGCGCTCCGGCAACCCGTATTTTTCGACCGCCCGCTTATGGGACGATGGTGTGATCGACCCGAAAGAGACGCGCCAGGTCCTGGCGCTGGCATTATCGGTCGTATTGAAATCCCCGCGGGTTCAGGGGGGATTTGGCGTTTTTCGTATGTGACGCCCCGCTCCAGGCGGGTCTGTGACCCGCCGGCGCCGGAGCGTAATAGCTGCCGGAGTAGAAGCGTGAGGATGTATAGGAAAGAATTATGTTTAAAAAGATATTGGTCGCCAACCGGGGAGAAATAGCCGTGCGCATCTTGCGCGCCTGCCGCGAGATGGGGATTGCGTCGGTGGCGGTGTATTCCGAAGCGGACCGGCGGGCGCTGCACACCCGCCTGGCGGATGAGGCCGTTTTCATCGGGACTGCGCCGGCCGACCAGTCCTATCTCTCGATCGAGCGCATCCTGCAGGCAGCCCGGCAGACGGGCGCCGAGGCGGTCCACCCAGGGTACGGCTTTCTATCCGAGAACGCCGGGTTTGCCCGCGCCGTAAAGCAGGCCGGGCTGGTCTTCATTGGCCCGCCGGCCGAGGCCATCGAGGCCATGGGCGACAAGGGCGCGGCTCGCCAGCGTATGCAGTCCTCCGGCGTGCCGGTGGTGCCGGGGTACCAGGGTCCGGACGACGACGCCACCCTGGTTAGAAAAGCAGCGCAGATAGGCTTTCCGCTGCTGGTCAAAGCGGCGGCTGGCGGAGGGGGCAAGGGCATGCGAGTCGTTAATGAAGCCGGCGAGCTGGAGGAGGCCATCGCCGGTGCGCGGCGCGAGGCCCACCACGCCTTCGGCGATCAGCGTATGATCCTGGAGCGCTACATCCCGCGGGCGCGCCACATCGAAATGCAGGTGCTGGCCGATGCACACGGCAACGTCCTGCACCTGTTCGAGCGCGAGTGCTCGGTCCAGCGCAGGCACCAGAAGATAATTGAAGAATCTCCTTCGCCATTTATTGATGAAGAGCTGCGGCGGCGCATAGCCGGGTCGGCCCTGCTCGCGGCGCGGGCAGTGGGTTACCAGAACGCCGGCACGGTCGAGTTCATCGTCGACCCGGAATGCCGCGAGTACTATTTCCTCGAAATGAACACCCGCCTGCAGGTTGAGCACCCGGTGACCGAGCTGGTGGCCGGCCTGGACCTGGTGCAATGGCAGATCCGCATTGCCGCCGGGGAACGCCTGCCCTTTACGCAGGCAGAGCTCAGCCAGCGCGGTCATGCCATCGAATGCCGGCTGTACGCCGAGGACCCGGCCAACAATTTCCTGCCGGCGACCGGGCCGCTGCTGCGCTTCGTCGAGCCGCAGGGTCCCGGGGTGCGCGTCGATGCGGGCTACACCAGCGGCGACGCCGTCACCATCCATTACGACCCGCTGATCGCCAAGGTGATCGCCTGGTCTGGCGACCGGCCCGGAGCCATTGCGAAAATGCTGGCCGCGCTCAGGGAGACCGTCCTGCTGGGCCTTACTCACAACGGGCAGTTCCTGCAGGATGTACTCGGCGATCCCGATTTCCAGGCCGGTCAGGTGTGGACCACCTGGGTCGAGGATAAGTTTGGCGATTGGCAGCCGCCGCAGTGCGAGCTGCCGCCAGAGGTGCTGGCTGCGGGTGCGCTGCTCCGGCTGCAGGGCCAGGCGGATGCATCCAATGCGGAGCCTTCCGGTGCGGATCCTTACAGCCCGTGGCGGAACGCAAGCAGCTTCAGGGTCGGGAAGGGAGGCGTGTAGGCATGCGCGACCGCTTCCAATCCCGCGATCGGATCTACGAGGTGAGCCTGGAGCGCCAGGGGGAGGCTTACCGGGCGGTCGTCGACGGCCAGGCGTTTGACCTCGAATTGATCGATTCGCAGGCCGGCGTGCTGACCGTGCGATTCAACGGCCGGCCTGCGATCATTTACTACGCCCCGGATGGCAGCTCGCTGTGGCTGTCGCAAGGCGGATGCACTTACCGGATGGATAAGCCTTCTCAGCGCCGGAATCCCTCGACCGGCGAGGCGGGCGGCGGGCAGGCTGTGCACTCGCCGATGCCGGCCCAGGTGCGCGCCGTCCAGGTGGGCGAAGGCGATGTGGTGGAGAAAGGCGACACTTTGCTGCTGCTCGAAGCGATGAAGATGGAAATTCGGGTCAAGAGCCCGGCTGCCGGGCGAGTTAAGCGACTGCTCGTTTCCAACGGGCAGGCCGTCGAGCGGGACCAAATTCTGGCGGAAATTGGAGATTGATATTATGCCGGGAAAATATTATGAAGAGCTGGAAGTGGGACAGCATATCCAGCACGCCACCGGGCGCACAATCACCGAGATGGACAACGTGCTGTTCTGCGCCCTGACGATGAACACGCAGCCGCTGCACCTGGATGAGGAATATGCCTCACACACCGCCTTCGGGAAACGCCTGGTCAATGGGGTCTTCACCCTGGGACTGGCGGTGGGTCTGACGGTGAGTGAGCTGACCGAGGGAACCGTGCTGGCCAACCTTGGCTACGACCGGGTGGTCCATCCCAATCCGGTTTTCCATGGAGATACGCTCTACGTAGAGAGCGAGGTGCTGGAAAAGCGCGAGTCACGCACCCATCCCGAGTGCGGCATCGTGCGGCTTAAGCATACCGGGCGCAAGCCGGACGGCACGGTGGTGATCGAGTTCGAGAGGACGGCGATGTTTTATAAAAAAGCAGAGAGTAGAGAAAAGAGAATTGGGAATTGAGAATAGGGAATTGAGAATTGAGATGAAAGAGGAGTGAGGGTCGATGAGATCGAGGCGAGCGCTGTTGTACGTGCCGGGGGATGAGATGCACAAGATCCAGAAGGCGATAGGCTTGGGAGTGGATTCGATCTGCCTGGACATCGAGGATGGCGTGGCGCTGAACCACAAGGAGCAGGCGCGGGGGACCATCGCCGAGGCGCTGGGGGCGTTGGATTTCGGGCGTTCGGAGCGGTTGGTGCGGATCAATCCGGTGGGCTCCGGGATGGAGGCCGAAGACCTGCGTATAGCCATCAATGCCCATCCGGACGGGATTGTGATCCCCAAAGTCCGCGAGGCCGGACAGGTTCAATGGATAAGTGACCGGGTCGGGGAGCTGGAACGCGCCACGGGGCGGCCCGACGGCGATGTTATTTTGATTGCGCTGATCGAGACCGCCCGTGCCATCGTCAACCTGGGGGAGATCGTGCGCGCCTCGCCGCGCCTGCAGGCGTTGATCTTTGGCGCCGAAGACCTGGCCGGCGATATCGGCGCCGTGCGCACCCGGGCGGGCTGGGAAATTTTCTACGCCCGCAGCGCAGTGGTAACCCACGCGGCTGCCTACGGCCTGCAGGCTATCGACATGGTCTTTCTCGATTTCAAGGATGCAGAAGGGCTGCGCGCTGAAGCGATCCAGGCAGCGCAGATGGGGTATACCGGCAAGCAGGTCATCCACCCGGCCCAGGTTGGGCCTACCCAGGAAGCGTTTACGCCTGGGGCCGAGGAGATTGCCTATGCCACGCAGGTGGTGGAGGCAGCCGTCCGGCACCAGCAGGATGGCCGCGGCGCGTTCGCCCTCGACGGCAAGATGATCGACGCGCCGGTGGTCAAGATCGCCGAATGGGTGCTGCAGCGTGCCCGCGCCGCCGGCAAGATATAATTTTTAGATGCCGGTGCGAGCTGTACTCGCACCAGCATCAAATGATTTTACTTCGCGGTTTGGAGAATTTTCAGCGCTTGCTGGAATTGAGTGTCAGGCGAGGCCTGGACGTCCGCGGCGGTCATAGATTTGAGCGCGTAAGCATAGGTCGGGGTGACCGTCGCAGGCAGGGATACAGGCTTATCCGGGGCAATGCCTTTGTGCCAGATTACCCGCCCCTTGGGCGTGAGCCACTCGCGGGTCGCCAGCAGCAGGGCAGAATTATCCGACAGTGAGAACGTATCCAACACCGTGCCCGTGCCGAAGGTGGTATCTCCGACCAGGGTGGCCCGGTTGGCGTCCTGCAGGGCTCCGGAAACGATCTCAGCCGCGCTGGCCGTGCCCTGGTTGATCAAAACCACCATCGGGATATCTGGGGCCAGGCCGCCGCGCTGCACCGGGATGTTGTTGATCTTACCCTGGGCATCCTTTTCCTGCAGCACAACTCCATCCTTCAAGAACTGGCTGGTGACCCCGATTGATTCGTTAAGCAGACCGCCCGGATCGTTGCGCAGGTCCAAAATCAACCCGGTGGCGCCCTGCGCCTTGATGGCGTTCAGTGCATCCTGCAACTGCTTGGTAACCCCGGAGGAGAAACCGGCAATTTGAATGTCTGCGATCGTCGTCCCCGGCACCATGCTCCAGGTCACGTTATTCACTGAGATGCGCGCCCGGGTTATGGTTAATGTGCGTTCTTCTTTGGTGGCCGGGTTCTGCAGGGTAATTTTCACCTGGGTTCCGGCCGGTCCGAGGATCTTGTTGACCACGCTCTCCAACGGCAGTCCGTTAACATCGACCCCGTCGACTTTCAAAATAATATCACCTGGCATGACGCCGGCTTTTTCGGCGGGGGACCCGGGAATTGGGGCTACGATGACCGTCTGGTCGTTTTTCGTCTGCACCTCGGCGCCGATGCCTTCAAACTGGCCGCTGGTAAAGGATTGCTCGTTTTGAACCATTTCCGGGCTCATAAAGCGGCTGTGCCCGGTATCGCCAAGGGCGTCCACCATGCCGGTGATTGCGCCGTAAGTGAGCGGGGTATTCTGCACCACCGAGCGATCAACGTAGTACTTCTGGATGGTATTCCAGGCATCCACGATCAATTGAAAATCCTGTTGAGTGCCTGCGGGGACCGAGACTTTCTGCGTGTTTGCCTGCAGCACCTGTTGATCGTACAGGATACCCCCGGCAAAACCGCCCGCAAAGCAGATCCCGGCGACGACCACGAAGCCAAGCAGGAAACCGATAATTCTCATGCGTGAAGAGTTAACCATATCTCTCGACTTTCTCTAATGGCGTTGAACTTATAGATTTGCCTAAGTGTAATACATTTTTGCAGCCCTGCCGGAGCGGCAGGGCTGCATGTTCAACCCAATTCTGGAGGAGGAAGGATTTTCAAGGAGTCAATTTCATTCCATCACCGCCGCAGAAGCCACAGCCGGGAAGCCGAGCAGACTGGTATCGGTGGGCACGTTGCCTGGCACTGTCAGGGCGGTCGGCTGGCTGGGGCGCACCCCCAGAGTGACCTGGATGGTCATCTGCTTTCCGTTGCGCAGGATGCTCAGGCTGACTTTCTGGCCGACGCTGGTGTTGTCTTCAAGGTATGCGATCAGATCGTCCATGCTCTTGATGGCCTGGCCATTGATGGCCGTGATCACGTCGCCGCCGATGTCGGTCTGGTTGCCGTTGATGGTGACGGTGTTATTGCTGCCTTGCAGGCCGGCCTTGTCGGCTGGGCCGCCGGAGGTAACGCTCTCGACCAGGGCGCCCTGCTGATCGGCATTGAGCTTCATGGCATTATTGAAATCTGCATTCAGCGATGTGCCGCTCAGTCCGAGGTAAGGGTGCTGGTAGCTGCCGGACTTGATCAGGGACGGGATGACCTTGTTGACGATGGTAGCCGGGATGACGAAGCCAATGCCGGCATTGGCGTTGGAGGCCGATTCTATGGCTGCGGTTACGCCTAACACCTGGCTCTGATCGTTGAGCAGTACACCGCCAGAGTTGCCGGGGTTGATGGCCGTGTCAGTCTGGATGATATCGGGGATGGTGTAGGTCGGCCCGGTGGTCGTGGCGGCATCACTGCCCGCAGGCAGTGAGCGGCCCAAGCCGCTGATCACGCCCACGGTCATCGTGTTTTGCAGGCCATACGGGTTGCCAATAGCAATAGAGAGCTCGCCGACTTTGACGGATTTACCATCACCCATGCTGACCGGGTGTAGTTCCGAAGTGGGCACACTCACCTTGATCACCGCCAGGTCGCTGTATACATCGGTGCCAACTACTGTTGCGGGCACGTTCTTGCCGTCGCTGAAGGTGACGTCAATCGAGGTGGCTCCATCCACGACGTGGTTGTTGGTGACAATATGACCTTGTGTGTCCCAAACGAAACCTGAGCCGAGAGCCTCGCTGACCTGCGTTCCGGCGCCTCCCCTGCGGCCGAACGGCGACAGGTTTGAGGCGGCAGTCTGTGAAACCACATGGATGCTTACGACTGAAGGGCTGACCTGGTTGTAGATCGATTCCAGGGTGCTCTCATAGGCGCTCAGCAAGCTGTTCGCCGCAGCAGGGGGTTGGGCAACCGCAACCGGTTGCTGAGCCGCGGTATTTTGGGGAACATCTGTGGCTTGTTGAGTTGTATCGGTTTGAGAGGAGGTTGCCGGATTTTGCACGGCAGCAACCTGCGCAGAGGAACCGCTCGTCGTAGATGCATCACTAGGATTCTTGAACTGGACGACGCTGCTGCAGGCAGTCAGCGCCACCAGGGTCAATACTGCGATAAAACTTGAAATGGATGTCAATTTTTTCATAGGGTATGCCTATCCTTTCTTTACCCAAGATGTACTGTAATCACGCTCATAGGATACGCCAATGGACATTAAAAATACTTTATGTCGAGATAAAATTTCTTCTAAAAGAACCTTAAACCTGTTTTGCGTGACATAATATAAGGGATTTTGTGGGTTGGAATCCGCCGAAAGCGGATTCCAACCCACAAAATCCAGTGACTGGCAAGAACCTAAGGATGGGACTCATGGGAGCGAACGTATTGATTGTAGACGACGATGACCTGCTGCGCAGCAGCCTGGCCTTCAGCCTGGAACAAGCCGGTTTTGAGGCTCATACCGCTGCCAAGGCCGAGGATGCCATTGCAATTGTCAACCAGAAACGGCCGGATATTATCCTTTTGGATATCATGCTCCCCGGCATGGACGGCCTGGAGGCGCTGCGCTATTTTCGGGATAAAGTCGGATTGCCGGTCATTTTTCTGACCGCACGCCGGCGCGAGTTCGACCAGGTTCTGGGCCTGGAGCTGGGGGCGGATGATTACCTGACCAAACCTTTCGATCCCGAAGTGCTGATTGCCCATATCCGGGCCGTCCTGCGCCGCACGAAATCGATGCCTCAGGCCGAGCCGAAATCACAGATCGTGCAGGTTGGAGCCCTGCTCATCGACCCGGCCGCCCGCACGGTGACGAAAGCCGGGCAGGCGCTGGAACTTACGCCGAAGGAGTTCGACCTGCTGCATGCAATGGCCCTCGAAACCGGCCGGGTGCTGACCATCGACGACCTGTTGGCGCGGGTGTGGGGGGCCGAATACAACGGTGAGCCGCAGATCGTTTACGTTAATATACGCTGGCTGCGCCAGAAAATCGAAGCTGATGCGCAGCACCCCGAATACCTGCTGACCGTGCGCGGCGTGGGCTATAAACTGGTCAACCCGGGAGGCGATAAAGCATGAAGTTCAACCTGCGCGGCCGGCTTCTGGCAGGCCACATCCTGCCCGTCTTGCTGCTCATCCCGCTGGTAGGTCTTGCCCTGATCTACCTGCTCGAAACCAACGTGTTTATTCCGGCCCTGGCGAGCGAGCTGATCGATCAGGGCCTGTTGATCGGTCGCCTGGCCCAGGACACGCCCCAGGTATGGATCGACCCTGTGGATGCACAGGCTTTTCTGGGCGCCCTGCCGTTTCAGCGGCCGACGACCGTGCAGTTGTTGAGTCCGGACGACGTGATCCTGGCGACCAGTCGGCTGCCGGAGTGGTCCTTGATCGGTTCGGTAGTCAAGAGCCTGCCGCCGAGAAGCCCCGATGGCAGCCCATATTGGGGAATCACCACGGATGAAGCTTCGAACCAACGCGTCTTAAACGTGATTATTTCGGTGGTCACTCCCAATGGCTCGCTGGTCGGCCGGCTGCGGATCTACCGCCGCCTGACCGACATCGAAAGCGGCTTGGTTCAGATGCGTATCTTGATCCTGGGGGTGCTCCTGGCCGGGCTGCTGATCAGCGGGGTGATTGCCACGCTGCTGTCCGAATCGGTGAGCCGCCCGTTGAAGAAACTGGCGGCGGCAATTTCCAATTCGCCCCTGGAGGGCGAGGCGCTGCCGCTGACCGAAGGCGGCCTGGAAGAAGTCCAGGCGATCACTCACGCCTACAACCGCCTACAGGAACGTCGCCAGGACCTGGAGGAGACCCGCCAGCGCATGGTGGCCAACGTGGTCCACGAGATCGGCCGCCCGTTGGGCAGCCTGCGCATCGCCACGCACGCCTTGCAAGCCGGCGCGGCAGACGACCCCAAGCTGCGCGGCGAAATGCTCAAGGGTATGACCGAGCGCCTGGAGCGTATGGGGGGCCTGCTGGAAGAATTATCCCTGGCTTACCGCGGCCTGACGCCGAAGGAATTGACCATCAAGCCCCTGGAACTGGCAGGTTGGATTGACCAGCTTGTCCCATTGTGGGCGCAGACCGCCCAAGAGAAAGAGATTTTCTGGCAGATGGAAATCCAGGACCCCCTGCCGGTAATCCAGACCGATCCCGAGCGCCTGTCACAGGCCTTGACCAACATCGTGGACAATGCGCTCAAATTTACTCCCAGCGGCGGCAAGGTCTCTCTGGCGGTCCGTTCAGACGCCAGCCGTGTTGAGTTCGAGGTTACAGACAGTGGGCCGGGGATTGCCGTGGAGGACCAGGCCCATCTGTTCACCCCCTTCTACCGTTCGATCAAACCCGGATGGAAAGCGCCTGGGCTGGGCCTGGGGCTGTCTATTGCCCATTCGATCGTCGATTCGCTCGGCGGCGAGATCACCCTGGTCAGCGCTGCAGGCCAGGGGAGCAAATTTACAATTTCGATCCCGTTGGCCCGATAATATTTCTTGTAGTTATTCGAGACGACGAAGCCGTCTCGAATAACTACAAGAAAT
>DBMH01000033.1 GCA_002297645.1 Rhodanobacteraceae bacterium UBA703
CCGGCCCTGCGCGCCACCTTCTCCCGTCATCGGGAGAAGGGGAGCACGCGTCGCGCAGCGACGAGCTGGCGCAATTCACCTCTCCCGCTTGCGGGAGAGGTCGCGCCGCAGGCGCGGGTGAGGGAAGCGCGCGAGGAATCTTCCCTGGTGCATCTTCCGATCGGCATCCTCCCTCAACCTCAGCCACCGGAGGGCGGCTTCGACCTCATCCGGCCCTGCGGGCCACCTTCTCCCGTCATCGGGAAAAGGGAAGGCATCGGACGGTCTCTGTGCACGTGGACAGGAGCGACCTAACCGTCGAATCCATTCGCGAAGATCGCATCCAGCGGCACGGCGAACGGCGTGCCGAGCCAGCCGGAGCTGAGGGTGGTGCCGCTCAACTGTTGCACGGGCGTGGCATTGCCGTTGGCACCATCGGCGAAGACGACGACGCGGTTCTGTGCCGGATTGCCCGAGTTGCTGCTGCTGGCGACCATCAGCCGGTGCACGTAGGGGTCATGGCCGATGCCGGTGACGTAGTAGCCGGGCGGCAGATCGAGCCCGGTCGCGTCGCCCGCGATCGTGTACAGCGGCATCGCCTCGCCGCTGGCATCGTCGGCGAACACGCCGATGCGCACGCGCGTGGTGGCGCTGCTGCCGTCCCACGGCGCCTGGCACAGCACGAACAGGCGATGCGCGGCCGGGTCGTGCGCGACGCTGATGCAGTTGGCGACGGCGGGGCCGGTGATGCGGCGCGTCGGCGCGTCGTAGGCGCCGGCGGTGCGCGCGTGGAAGACCAGGCGGTCGTATTCCGACACCACATATTCGTCGCTGGCCGGCAGGTAGCGCAGCGAGAGCGGGTTGTTGAGGTCGGTGGCGCTGCCGCTGAGGCCGCCCCAGTTGATGGTGCGGATCGCGAAGGTGTCGCTGCCGCTCGCGTGCAGGGGATAGGTGGCGATACAACAGTTGGAGACGATGATGCCGATCTCGTCGTGCGCGTACACCGGCGCGCTCGCGCGCGTCTGGCCGAACTGCGGCGGATTGAGCACGCGCAGCGGCGCGACGTTGCCGCGCGCGAAGGCCGGATAGACCCGCAGCGCGCGGCCGTTGAAGTCGGAGACGTAAAGGAGCTGCTCGTTGGGTTCGTAGACGCCGAACGCCGGTTCGACCATCTGCGTGTCGGCGCCGGCGATCTGCGCCAGCGGCGCGTCGCCGCCCTGCGCGCTCGCTCCGAAGAAGGCGATCTGCGGCGCGAAACCGCCGACGGCCATTTCGGCATGGGCGGCGGAGGCGGCGAGGGCAAAGGTGGACAGCAGGCAGGCGGCGAGGGAGGGGCGCATGGTCGTCGGGCGTGGGGAAGTTGCCTTCCTCTACGCAGAGGCGCGCTGGAAACCTTAAGCGGCTTCGCATGACCTCGTGCAACTCTGCGTATCGTCTGGTCCAGTCCGATCCTGCGTATCGTCATTCCCGCGAAAGCAGAAATCCATTTTGATTCTCTCGTTGCGATCAAGAGCACCATGGATTCCCGCGTTCGCAGGAATGACGCCCTTGAAGGTTTCTCAGGTGCTTCTAGCGTCGCTACTGCCGAAACGCATGCCAATGGCCGGGCCGAACGGCCGTCGTCGATGCTCTCGTGCCCTGGGCGCGCAACGGACCTGCGTCGAGGCAATGGCGCATCAAGGTCTACGCCGCCGCTTGCGCCCCCGCAGCAGACTCGCCGCCAGTACGACCGCAGCGATCAGGCACAGCCAGCCGAACGCATCTCCGATGCGCGCATAGAACGTGTGCGTGCTGCGCAGCGGCAGTTCGCCGAGCAGGGTGGCCGGTTCCGCGCCGCCGACGCTGGAGGCCTGCGCCAGCACGCGGCCGCGGTCGTCGCTGAGCGTGAGCAGGCCGTTGCGCGCGACGCGCGCCATCGCGAAGCCGCCCTCGACGCCGCGCAGCACCGCCATGCGGCCGTGCAGCCAGGCGTCCTCGTCGAAGTCCCAGGCCGGCACCAGCAGCAGCTGCGTGTCGCTGCGCGCGTAGGCGAGGCCGGTGGCGGTGAAGTCCAGGTCCTTGCAGATCGCCACGCCGGTGCGCGGCGTGCCGTCGAGCATCACGCTGGTCTCGCCGGGCGTGTAGCGGTCCTCGTAGCCGGGGATCAGGTGCCGCTTGGCGTACGCGACCGGCGTGGCGCGGCCGGGCTCGAACACCAGCGCGGCGTTGCGCTTGACCGGCGCCTGGCTGTGGTCCTCGGCGCCGATCAGGAGGCGCACGCCGCGGCGCGTGGACAGTTCCTGCAAGGCGGGAACCGCGTGCGAGCGCAGCAGCAGCGCCGACTCCGGCGCCAGTATGACTTGTGCACCGGCGGCGGCGAGGCGGTCGATCTCGCCGACGTAGCGCGCGAGCATGTGTTCGCCCTCGGGTGCGTCCAGGTCCGCCTGCGCGTCCTTCGACGCGCCGATGCTGACCAGTCCGATGCGCACGCTCTGCGCCGGTCCGTCGTCGTGCAGGCGCAGGGCGCCGTAGCCGAGCGCGCACGCGAG
>DBMH01000064.1 GCA_002297645.1 Rhodanobacteraceae bacterium UBA703
GGTTCCCACGCGACGGCGGGCCAGGTGCCCGCCGTCGTCGTTTCCGGCTCCCGGTTCCGTACGTTCGGGATTCCCGGGTTTCCCGTGTGACACGAGCGCGTGGATTTCGAACGTGCATGGGCGCTGCCCCGTCCGTGCCGCCGAATCCGAGCCTGTTCCGTACGAACGGAAGGGCCGGGATGCACGCGGGTGCCATCGACGGCTTCGCCGCGCCCCGGGACGAACTGGCCGACTTTCGTCAGCCAGTCCGACGGCACGCTCGATCACATGCTGTCGCGCCTGCGCCCTTCTTCGATTCGCAAGACGCGCTGTGGTCCGTCGTGGTGCGCCTGCCGACGCCTCCGGAAGGCGGTCTGCTGAACGGCTGGCGGCTGCGGCGGGGGCGCCCGTACAAGTTTTGCCGTCCATGCAGGAGCGGGGCACGGGCTCCGGCGCCAGGGGCGGCGTCTGGGCGATCATCGGGGCGCTTCGCGCAGACCGGCTCGAAGGGGGTTACTACAGGCGCCACTACCTCGACGTCGGCCATGCGGGACAGTCGTCCGTCCGCTGGGCGATCAACGACTACGCGGTCTCCGGCCATCCCATGTTCGGCGTCCGCAACCGCTCTGCGTAGACGTGCCCGCGGCTCGGTCAGGGCATTTCCGCGCTCAAGCCGGAGATTCCCCGAGCGGGATGAGCGGCTCGCCGGCCATTACGGCGAGGCGGCGGCAGGGCGATCGCCGCGTCAGGGGCCGCTCGGCCCCGTGACGGCACCGAGCCGCACGGCCCGCTGGACGGTTTCGCCGTTGCGCACGATCGTCAGCGTGACTTGCCGCCCCGCGTTGGCGCGCAGCTCGTTCTGGAAGGCGGCCCTGCCGGCGACGGGGCGTCCGTTGACCTGCACGACGAAGTCGCCGGCGAGCAGGTTCGCCCGCGAAGCCGGCGTGCCGCCGACCACCGAGCCGATCTCGACGCCGTCGCTGCCGAGCGTCGTGCGCTCGGCAGCGGTCAGGTCGCGGAAGGTCGCGCCGAACGGCAGCTTGAAGCGTACGTAGAACGCGGCGCTCCAGTCCGCTGCGCCCGCATCGGGCGGATAGAGCATCACGCGATCCGCGCCGACGGCGCGGGCCTGGCGGTCCACCTCATCGCGCACGCCGCTTTCGCTGCCGCCATAGCGGGCCGAACCGACGCGCACGAATCCCTGGGCGACGAGGCGCTTGTGGTCACCGGCCGTGTTCCTGCCGGTTTCGATCCCCGGCTCGGACGGCGGCGCGGCACGCATCTCGGCGATCGTCGCGGCATCGCGTCCCGGCTCGGGAACGTAGGGCGATGCCGGCTGCATCGGCGGATGCTCTTCCGCCGGGGACGTCGTTCCGTAGGGCGTGTGCGAGACGCTGGCGCAGCCGCCGAGCAGGGTCAGCGCGGCGAGCGCGACGAAAGGGGAGCGGCGCAGCATCGGTCGGTCTCCGGAGTGCAAACGTGTGCGTCGCAGCATACCGTGCCGGGCGTGAATGGATAGGATGCGCCGCCGGTCGGAACGGCGGCGCGAGAGGCGTCGAAATCCGCGCGGCACAGGGCGGCATCGCCCGCGGCCGGATACCGTCGGTGCCCGGCCGGAGTGGGACGGATCGGGTGCCTCGGACAATGGCCGGGGAACGCGGTACTTCGAGATTCCCGGAGGGGTTCATGGGCATCCTGCGCATCTATTACCGCGTCATCGCGCTGCTGGCGCCGGAGAAGGGGCTGGCGACGGCGCTCGCCCTCGCCAATCTCGCGCTGGCGGGCGTGTTCTTCCTCGAACCGTGGCTGTTCGGCCGCGTCGTCGATGCGCTGGCCGGCAATGCGCACGGCAGCGCCTGGACCTACATCGCGTGGTGGGCAGGCGTCGGCTTCGCCGGCGTCGCCGCGAGCGTACTGGTGTCGCTGCATGCGGATCGCCTCGCGCATCGGCGCCGGCTCGCCGTGATCGCGCAGTTCTTCGAGCACGCGATCGGCCTGCCGCTCGCCTTCCACGGCCGCCACCACACCGGCCGCCTGCTGCGCATCATGCACGGCGGCAGCAGCAACCTGTTCGGACTCTGGCTCGGCTTCTTCCGCGACCATCTGGCGACGGTGCTGTCGATCCTCGTGATGGTGCCGCTGGCGTTGCACATGAACTGGAAGCTCGCGCTGCTGATGATCCTTCTGATGCTGAGCTTCGGCGTGTTCAACGCGATCGCCATGCGCAAGACGCACAAGGCGCAGGGCGAGGTGGAGCAGCTGCACCACGCCATTTCCGAGCGCGTCGGCGACGTGTTCGGCAACGTGATGGTCGTGCAGAGCTTCTCGCGCATCCCGGCCGAGGTCGCCGAGATCCGCTCCATGGTCGGCAAGGTGCTCGCGGCGCAGTACCCGGTGCTGCGCGGCTGGGCCTGGCTGTCGGTCGCCAACCGCGCGGCGAGCACGCTGACCATCGTGGCGATCTTCGCGCTCGGTGCGTCGCTGAACGGCAAGGGGGAAGTCACGGTGGGTGCGATCGTGACCTTCGTCGGCTTTTCGATGCAGCTGATCGGGCGCATGGAGCAGTTCGCCGGCTTCATCTCGAGCCTGTTCTTCCAGACGCACTCGCTGAAGGACTTCTTCGCCGTGCTCGACACGCCGGCGGTGCTCAGCGACGACACGTCCGCACCGCCGCTGCCGCCGGTCAAGGGCGAGGTCGTGTTCGACGACGTCTCGTTCGGCTACGAGGCGTCGCATCCCGCGCTGAAGCACCTGTCGTTCCGCGTGCCGGCCGGCGGCACCGCCGCGATCGTCGGCCCGACCGGCGCCGGCAAGACGACCGCACTGAGCCTCTTGTACCGCGCCTACGATCCGAGCGGCGGCCGCATCACGATCGACGGCATCGACATCCGCGACGTGAACCTCCACAGCCTGCGCGAGCAGATTGCCGTCGTGTTCCAGGATCCCGGCCTGTTCTACCGCTCCATCGCCGACAACCTGCGCATCGGCAAGCCGGATGCGACCGAGGCGGAACTCCAGGCGGCCGCGGCGGCGGCCGAGGCGCACGGCTTCATCGTGGTCAAGCCGGAAGGCTACGCGACCCTGGTCGCCGAGCGCGGGCGCTCGCTGTCCGGCGGCGAACGCCAGCGCCTGTCGATCGCGCGCGCGATGCTGAAGGATGCGCCGATCCTGATCCTCGACGAAGCGACCAGCGCGCTCGACAACGCGACCGAGTGGCGCATCCAGCGCGCGTTGAACGCGCTGACCCAGAACCGCACGACCTTCGTCATCGCGCACCGCCTGTCGACGGTGCGCAACGCGGACGTGATCCTCGTGCTGAAGGACGGCGAGCTCGTCGAGCAGGGGCGCTACGACGAACTGGTCGCGCAGGGCGGGCTGTTCGCGGAACTCGACGGGCAAGGGCGCTTCGTCGCCGATGCGGAAGACGACGGCGGTGGAGCCGAGGCGGGCTGATTCAGGCCACCCTGGCCATCCTGCGTCGCCACGACGTGATCCAGGCTACATGCAGCAGCATCAGCAGTGCGATGCCGGCGACGCTGCCGCCGAGCAGCGGCGTCGGCTGGCACAGGAACAGGAGCGCCAGCGGCAACAGCAGTGCCAGGTGCTGGTGCAGCGACGTCCGCAGCACGTATTCGTGCGAGAACGTGATGGTTCCTTCCATGTCGCCGCTCGCATGCGTCTGCGCACGGTGGAATGTCGCCAGGTTGGCCAGATGGCGGCCGTTGATCGCGCCGAAGACGCCGAGCAGCGCGCCGGTGGCGAACGAGAGAGTGGGATCGTCGCCGGGGCCGAATGCGGCATCCATGCCGTAGATCCATACCCCGGCGACTGCGACGAGCACGAGATGGCGCGGGTTCAACCATCGCTTGCGCGCGATCTCCTTTTGCCAGACCGGATTGAGTTCGTAGTGCTCGGTGCGGATGTGCCGGCTGTAAGCGCGATCGCGCAGGCGCACGCCGGCGACGGTCAGCAGGTAGTCGCCGAGCATCAGCACGGGGATCAGCAGCAGTTCGGGGTGGTTCATGGGGCACCTGTCGGAAGACGGCGGCGATTCTGCCGCTTCGCCCCATTCTCGCGAAATCGGACGACGCGCCTGGGATGAGAGGGCGCCCGGGAAAAAAGCCCGCCGCCGGCGAGAGAGTCCGGACGACGGGATACCGCTTGGGAAAACTATGCCGGTTACGGCCGGGCGTCGAAGCCGTCCGAGAAGATCGTGTCGTCGGCGGGCGCCGCGTCGTCGTGGATGTCGACCGAGTCGATCATCATGTACATGCCGAATTCGCCGCCGCCCTGCGTGACGGACCAGGCCGCCTTCTCGAAGAATTCCGGTCCGAACGTGCGGTTGATGCGGTCGAGGTCGTCGGAGTCGAACAAGGCGCCGGCGAGCGGGCCGGAGCCCTTGCCGAACAGCTCGAATTCCATCGCCTGTCCCGGTGTCGCCGTCGGCGTCTCGAAGATGTGGATGCCGTCGGACAGCGGATAGTCGTTGGCGATGCGCAGCAGCGGGCCGGCCGCGGTCGCGACGAGCGTGTCGCCGGCGCCGTCGGCTTCGAGGCGGAAGCTGTCGAGCACGATCGGGTAGCCGGTGTGACGGCCCGGTTCGATTTCGACGGCGTCGGCGGTCGTCGCGCGGAACGTCATCGTCACCTGCGTTCCTTCCGGCAAGCCGGCGAACGGACCTTCCGGCAGGTCGTTCCAGAAGACGGTGCCGCGGGCCTCGACGATCGCCTCCGCCGGCGCCGGACCGCGCAGGTCGGCGACGAACGAGGTGAAGGCGGTCGGGCCGGCGCCCCAGCCGCCGATGGTCCTGCCGTCGGCCGAAATGCCGCTGCCGCTCTGCAGGTTCCAGCCGGTCGGGACGGCGACGTCGTTCGCGGCGAAGTAGTCGGCGAGGTGCTGCATGCCGCCGTCCGGCGTCCAGGCCGTCGCGACGTAGGTGCCGCCGCTCATGGAATCGCCGACGATCACGTTGCCGTCGTCGCTCACCGCGCGCGCGGAGGTGGCGTCGCAGCCGAAGCTGCTGGGGAGGCAGCCGAGCGGCTGCACGCCGGTTTCCTCGGTCCAGCGCCAGGCCTGCATCGTGAACGTGGCGATGTCGAACATCCGCTCGCCGACGACGACGCGGCCGTTGCGGGAGACGGCGGTGGCCTCGCCGACCGGAACGCCGTCGGCGTCGACGAGATCGATCGCCTTGCCGTCCTTCCAGATGACGCCGGTGCGGGAACCGTTGTCCTGGTCGTTCCAGCCGACGATCACGTGGCCGTCGGCGCTGATCCCGTTCGCGCGGGAGGAGCGCTGCGGCCGATTCACCGGCAGCTTCGTCATTCCCTCGGTATCGCTCCAGCGGAAGGCGAAGTACCGGCCCGCGTCGTCGCGTGCCAGGCCGACGGCGACGCCGGTATCGGAGACGCCGTAGGCCCGGCTCAGGAAGCCGCTGCCGGCGATGCCACCCGGCCACGCTCCGATGACGAGCGGACCACCCACGAGATCGCTGTTGCTGTTGGCGAGGGCGGCCACCTGGTTGCCGTCGCCGTCGGTGATGCCGCCGGCCAGGGCCTGGCCCCAGGAATTCAGGGAGCCGGCCTCCTCGAGGCCGTCGATCGTCGTGACGCCGACGTCCTTGGCCCAGCGCCAGCCGGTGTCGACACCATACAGGCTGGCGACGCGGCCGTTGTGGGAAAGGCCCGTCAACTGCGCGCCGGGCGTGGCGAGATCGGTGAACGTACCGCCGGCGGACGAGCCGGAGGCCAGGGCGAGTGTCAGGGCGGGGAGAAAGCGGGTCGCGAGCATGTCGGATTCCGGAACAGGGGGCGAAACAGCACCGAAGACCCCGTTGCCCCTGATCCCGGGAACGGCGCTGCAAGGGGAGCGACCTCTTCCGCAGCCAGCGGGAAAGGTGCTGCGGGAGTTTGTCCGGCGCGGCACCGAGCCGCGCTCGCGCGGCATTCGCGTTCCATTCGCGATGCATTCGGCACGGCCGGCGGGGGTCAGCCCGCGTCGTGGCCGAGTGGAAGCGCCGGGGCACTGACCGTCGCCGGCAACGGCCGTTCGCCCGCGAGCGCACGTGCCCGATCGAGCGCGGCGTGCCAGGCATCGGTTTCGCCGAGCGCCCGGTACAGGCGGGCCTGGAGCAGGGCGCAGCCGAAGTCCTGCGTGGACCAGCGCGCGGCGCGCCCGACCACCGCGCTGGCGCGGTCCAGATCCTTGTCCGAGATCAGGGCATTGCCCCAGGACGTCACGACATCGGCGGTATCTTCGGGTACCGCCCGGCGCTCGGCCTGCCCCAGCGCATCGGTGTAGAGGCGGCCGGCGTCGTCGCGGCGCTGTTCGATCCAGGCCTGTTCGGCGCTTGCCAGGGTGGACAGCAGGCGCGCCCGCGCGAGATCGGGTGCGGTGAGCACCCAGCGACCGAAGCGTTCGACCTCGTCGCGCGCGCTGGCGTGCTGGCCGGAGGCGCGCAGGGCGTGGATGAGGATGGACCAGGCCTCGGCGCTGGCATCGCCCTGCTGCAGGGACGCCAGTTCCTCCTGCGCCCTGCGGGCGTGCGTCGCGGCGGTCTCGGGCTCTCCGCCGGACAGGTCGATCAGCGCGCGCTGCATTGCGACCGCGGCGGCCATTCCGGCCTGGTTCGCCGCGACCGGCGACTGCTCGATGTCGTCGAGCACGGTCCGGGCGTCGGCCATCCGGCCGGAGGCGAGCAGGGCGCGCGCGTATCTCAGGTCGAAACTGTTGCGGCCGCGCGGGTTCGTGATGCTCGGGCGCAGCGGCAGGAATTCCTCCGCCGTCAGCAAGGCGGCGGCGGGATCCAGCAGCAACAGATGCGTGTCGATCTGCGCGGCGGCGACGAGGGCGAGGTCGTTGACGAGGCCGAACTGGCGATTGGTCGCCGNNGCGCCGCAGGGCAGGCAGCGCCTCGGCCGGCCTGCCGCGCGAGTTGTCCAGCAGCCCCTCGTTGTCGTCGACGGCGGACAGGCCGAGCGTGTCGCCAGCCAGCGACAGCGCGACGCGCGCACGAGCGAGCGCGGCCGCCGATTCGTCGTAGCGCCGCAGGTCGCGCAGCGCCACGCCGAGGCCGGTGTAGGCCTTGCCGAGCACGCCGGGTTCGCGACGGGTCTCGGTCAGGCGGACCGCTTCCTCGAAAGCTTTCGCGGCATCGCTGCCGCGCGAGTCGCGGATCGCGATGGCGCCCAGGGTGTGCAGGACGCGCGCGCGCAGCACGGGGGCGCTTTCCGCCGAGACCGTGTCCAGCAGCGAATCCAGCTTCTTGCGCGCGGCTTCGGCCTCGCCGGTGCGGAATTCGATCTGCGCCAGCCGCAAGCGCAGTTCCGGCGTGTCGCGCTGCGACGGCGGGGCGCTCTCGATCAGGCGGCGCGCGGTCGCGAAGTCGTCGATGAGCAGCGCCGCCTCGACGCGCTGGGCCAGCTCGGCCAGGGACAGCTCCGCCTCGTCGGCGTCCGGAGGCAGAGGCGGCCGGCCGAGGGTGGCGAGCAGCCGGTCGCAGGCGGTTCGGGCAATCTCGACCGGGTCGCTGCCCTGGACCTGCAGCTCCGTGCGACGGTTGCCTCCGTCACGCAGTTCGAGGCGCAACTGCCACTGCGGTCCGAGCCGCGTGAGGTTCGCCGAGACTTCCTGATGCGCGCCGGTGCGCTCCTTCACCGACGTCGCCGCTCCGGGGGTACCCGGGGACGGCTCGATGCCCGCCTGGGCGTGCGTCGCCGCGACCACGTTGTCGCTGGGCACGACGGCGAGGCCGCCGCGTCGCAGCCGCGTACCGATCAGGTCCATCAGGCCCAGCCGCAACCAGTGCCATTCTTCTCCTGCACTGACGGAGACCGGCAGTACGGCGATCGTCTGGACGGGCGATTGCACGTCCGCACCCGTGCGGGCAGCGGTCTGGACGGCGCGATGACGGTAGGCGGCGAACCCGGCGGCGAGGATGACGACGAACGCCAGCGCGGCGGGCGCCGCGAACCGGCGGGCCGGTCTCGTGCGGGCAACGGAAGCGGTGTCGTCGCCGGCAGGCCCGGGCTCGGCGACGGCGGGGGATTCGACGGTCGGCTCGGAAGAGGCGGGCGTGGATTCCGCGGGGAGGTCCACCTGGAGCTCCCCGACCCACCGGTACCCGAAGCGCGGGATCGTACGGATCGCCTTCTGGTCGTTGCCGGTGTCGCCGACGGCGCGGCGCGCCTTCAGCACGGTCTGGCCCAGCAGCGTGTCGGAGACGTCGGTCCTGCCCCACACCGCCGCAATCAGTTCGTCGCGTCCCACTGCGCGATCGCGGTGTTCGATCAGGTAGGCCAGGCTGTCGAACACCTTCGGCGAGAGCACCACGAGGTCTCCCGCATGCTGCAGTTCGCGTGCGGACGGGTCGATGCGGTAGTCGCCATAGCGGTGGACGGGAGATGCCATCGATCGAAGTGTAGAGGGTGTCGCGAGATTCGGGGGGAGAGGGCGCCGCGGCGCCGCTCCTGTGACGTGATCCACGGCGCCAGCGTCGCGCCGGTCGCCTCCGCTCGGGCATTTTCACCCTCGGCTCTCTCCGGTTCCGGGGCACAGGCCGGAATCGTGTAGCCTGCCCGCATCGCGTTCATCCCGTCTTTATGCGGTGCGCGCGAGCATGAAGTCTGCCTTCCACCCAGACGGAGTTCCGCAATGACCGGCAAAAAGCTATCGGCAATCCTGGTCGGCGCCACGATGGTTTCGATGGCGGGGTGCGCAGCCACCGCGCCGCGCGTGCGCTACGACGACGACTACTACCAGAGGCGCGCTTCCTACGATTGCTCCCATCGCTGCGGGGTGATCCGCGAAGTCGAACGCGTCTACATCCGCGACAACGGTACCAGCGGCGGCGGCGCCGTCCTCGGTGCGATCGTCGGCGGCGTGCTCGGCAGCACCATCGGCAAGGGCGACGGCCGCAAGGCGGCTACCGTGGCGGGCGCGGTCGCCGGCGGTTTCGCCGGCAATGCGATCGAGCGCAACAACGGCGACAACGGCGGCCGGCCGGCATGGCAATTCCGCGTACGCATGGACGACGGTCGCTGGGCGACGGTGACGCAGTGGGACAATGGCGACCTGCGCCCGGGCGACCGCGTGATGATCCGCGATGACCGGCTGATGCTGTTGAGGTAGTCGTGCGATTCGTCCGTGAGTGCTGACCGGCGCGGTCCCTCGCGGATCGCGCCGGTCCGGTGCGGACGCAGGGACATTCCCGCCACGTCTTCATCAGGTCCATACACAGCCATTCCCGCCGCGCTCTTCAGGAAGAGCCCCGGCTGCGGTCACGTGTGATCGGGCGAAAAAAAAAACGGCGAAGGCTCGTTCCTTCGCCGTTTTTTTTGGTGCGTCGAGCCCGTGGTATGTCGCGCGCGATGGAGTGCGTCGAGAGGTGCGGCCAGGAGCGGCCACGGGTGAGCGTCGTGAAGACAAGACCGGGACGCCGGTTCGTTCCCGTCCGGCTGCGGCGGACGCTGCGCGTCAACGCTCCCGCACGGATCGCACGGCTAGTTGATGCTGTAGAAACTGTGCGCGCCGATCGTCGCCAGGGGCGGTCCCTTGATCCACGAAGGCCATGCGGAGTCGGAGACGACGAAGTAGTACGCATCGGGTACGACGAAGCGGCGCTCGTGGTTCGGCAGCGACCACATCGCGATCGCGCGGCCGGCGATCTTCCACGCCTTCTGCCAGGCGACGGGATTGTTCAGCACGACGTTCTCGTTCAGCGTGCTGGTGGCGAACTGGCCGGGCGCGCGCACGACGTCGCACACTGTGCCACCCCAGCGACCGCTCTCCCGGCGTCGCATCGCGACTTCCGCGACGGCCATCTGGCCCGTCTGCGGCTCGCTGCGAGCCTCGAGGTACACCGTGGTCGCCAGGCAGACCTGGTCGGACACGGATTGCGGCAGCGCCGAGGCGAGCCACAGCAGGAACGACAGTTTCATTGTTGCTACACCTCACTTTCTCGGCCTCCGCGTTTCGTGGCGCCGTCCGCGTCGAGCGGGCGGTACGAAGCGGCAATGTCCGTTGACGGCGACATCGCCCGCATTGGCCTTCTGGATTGCGAAGTCTTGGCGCTCGCGCGGGAAAGAGTCGCTGCGTACTGCGCCTCGCCGGTTCGTCTGCCGCCGCGGCAGTCGGTCCCGGCGTCGGGTACTTCAATGCCGTCGTAGGGACGACGACGGCGTGCGCGAAAACGCGCGTTCGGGAATTCGTTGCGCCCCGTTGCCGCGGCGCGGTGGCGGAGATTACGCCAAACCCGATGCGCTTGTCTCCCATTTTGCTGAATCTGCGTTCAGCTTCGTGGAGGAGTGCGGATTCCGGGTTTTCGTATCCGCGTCCAACGGTAAAGGCGTATGGATGTATGGACGTCTAGACGTCTAAACGTCCATGGTTACGAATAGATTGCCGGCGTCTCCCGTCAGATCGGCCCCCTGTGGGATGTCGATGCGGAGGACGGCGATCGCGGTGGCGCCTTCGTCGGGCGCGGCGGCGTAGAGGACGCGGCCCGCGTCCGTGCCGTCGGCGTCGCGGAGCTGCGCTCCAGGCGGCGGTGGCAGGCCGTTCGCGGAGAGGCGGCGCAGGCTGCGCTTGTTGCCGCCGCGGAAATGCAGGCGTGCGGCGATCTCCTGTCCCGGATAGCAGCCCTTGTCGAAACGGATCGCGTCGAGGCGTTCGAGGTCGAGCGCCTGAGGCACGAACTCTCCCCCGAGTTCCGGTGCCAGCAGGGGCAGTCCCGCTTCGACGTCGCGGGCGCGCCAGCGTTCGAGCATCGCCGGTTCCGCCGCCGGTCCGCGCGACGGTGCCAGCCATGCAATGCGATCGCCGCCGGGCTGGCGGAATGCGAAGCCGTCGCCGTGCGGCGCGATCGCGTCGGCGTCGAGCGTCGGCGCGGCCGTGTCGGCGTTGGCGTCGAGCCCGTGCAGACTCCATTCGGTTTCCGCCGTCAGCGACAGTCTGGCCCGCAGCACGTAGCGCGCGAGCGCTTCGCGCAGGGGCGCGGCGCCGCCGAGCGGCAACCACGCGAGCAGCCGGTCCGGCTGCGGCCTGGCCAGCAGGAAGAAGTGTCGTACCCGCCCCTGCGCATCCAGCCAGGCGCTCCATTGCCAGCGCCCGGGGGCGAGCGCCTTCACGTCGCTGGTGAATTGCGCATGCGCGAACGAGACGGCATCCGGGCCGTCGAGGAAGACGAGTTCGGCGGGGGCGAGTCGCATGGGCATCGGCATGGTGGCGTGACGGTCGACCTGCAAGCCTAGCATCGTGTTCGCGCGCGGCCGTTCCGTTCCGCGAAGGTTAAGAGGTTGTCAGGGCGCGCCGCTGGGTTTAACCTTCATGCCGCTCTGCACCATGTCCGATACCGAACTCCCAGCCGAAAACACGAACCCTGTTCCGGACGACGATTCCGCGGAACGGGGGCGCGCGCGCGCCGTGCCGGCGCCGGCCGGGGAAGTCGGTGGACGCGAGTCGGGGCTCGACCCGGTCCGCTACGGCGACTGGGAGAAGAACGGCCGCTGCATCGATTTCTGATGCGAACTCGCGCGTCGTCCGGCGCGGCGGCCCACCACAACGTCAGCACGAGCCAGCCCATGCCCGCCACCGCGCGACCTCTATCGCCGCACCTCTCGATCTACCGCTGGCAGATCCAGATGGTCTCCTCGATCCTGCACCGAGCCACCGGCATCGCGCTCGCCGCCGGCACGATCCTGCTCGTCGCCGTGCTGCTCGCACTGGCTTCCGGCCCGGAGGCTTTCGCGAAGATGCAGGCCTTCTGCGCTTCGTGGATCGGCACGGTCCTGCTGCTCGGCTGGACCTGGTCGCTGGCCTACCATCTTCTGAACGGCATCCGCCATCTGCTGCAGGATCTCGGCTGGGGGTATCTCCCGGCGCAGTTCGTGCGCAACGGCTGGCTCGTCGTCGCCGGCAGCATCGTGCTGACCGCGCTGGTCTGGACCTGCGTGTTCGCGCAGCGGGGTGCGGCATGAGCGACCTGCGGACTCCTCTCAAGAACGCGCTCGGCCTCGGTTCCGCGAAGCAGGGTGCCCACCATTTCCTGGTGCAGCGCACGACCGCCGTCGCGCTGGCGCTGCTCGTGCCATGGGTCGTCTGGCTCGTGCTCGAGGCACTGCATCTCGACTACGCCGGCGCGCACGCGCTGGTGGCGCAGCCGCTCAACGCGGTGCTGCTGCTGGCCTTCGTCGTCGCCGTGTTCTGGCATGCCCAGCTCGGCCTGCAGGTCGTGATCGAGGACTACGTGCACACCAAGGGCACGCAGGTCGTGCTGCAGATCCTCGTCAAATTCCTTTGTTTCCTCGGCGCCGCCGCCAGTGCGCTTGCCGTGATCCGCATTGCACTGGGGCGCTGACCGATGGCAACGAGCTACAAGATCCAGGAACACAAGGTCGACATCGTCGTCGTCGGCGCCGGCGGCGCTGGCCTGCGCGCGACCTTCGGCCTCGCCGCCACCGGCCTGCAGACGGCCTGCATCACCAAGGTCTTCCCGACGCGCTCGCATACCGTGGCCGCGCAGGGCGGCATCTCCGCCGCGCTCGGCAACATGGGGCCGGACGACTGGCGCTTCCATTTCTACGACACGATCAAGGGTTCCGACTGGCTCGGCGACCAGGATGCGATCGAGTACATGTGCAAGGAAGCACCGGCCGCGATCATCGAGCTCGAACACTACGGCGTGCCGTTCTCGCGCACCGACGAAGGCAAGATCTACCAGCGCCCGTTCGGCGGCATGACGACGGACTACGGCAAGGGCGTCGCTCAGCGCACCTGCGCGGCGGCCGACCGCACCGGCCACGCGATCCTGCACACGCTGTACCAGCAGTCGCTGAAGCATGACGCGCGCTTCTTCGTCGAGTACTTCGCGCTCGACCTGATCTTCGACGAGGAAGGCGTCTGCCGCGGCGTGCTCGCGCTCGACATGTCCGAAGGCACCTTGCACCTGTTCCGCGCGCACGGCGTCGTGCTCGCGACCGGCGGCTACGGCCGTGCCTATTTCAGCGCGACGTCCGCGCATACCTGCACGGGTGACGGCGGCGGCCTGGTCCTGCGCGCCGGCCTGCCGCTGCAGGACATGGAGTTCGTGCAGTTCCACCCGACCGGCATCTACGGTTCGGGCTGCCTCATCACCGAGGGATCGCGCGGCGAAGGCGGCTACCTCACCAATTCGAAGGGCGAGCGCTTCATGGAGCGCTACGCGCCGAACGCGAAGGACCTCGCCTCGCGCGACGTCGTCTCGCGCTCGATGACGATCGAGATCCGCGAAGGGCGCGGCGTCGGCGAGCACAAGGACCACATCCACCTGAACCTGCAGCACCTCGGTGCCGAGGTACTGCACGAGAAGCTGCCGGGCATTTCCGAGTCCGCGCGCATCTTCGCCGGCGTCGACGTGACCAAGGAGCCGATCCCGGTCATCCCGACCGTGCACTACAACATGGGCGGCGTTCCGACCAACTACCACGGCGAAGTCGTGCGCAAGGTCGGCAACGACAACGACGCCGTCGTTCCGGGCCTGTACGCGATCGGCGAGGCGGCCTGCGTGTCGGTGCACGGCGCGAACCGCCTCGGCTCGAACTCTCTGCTCGACCTGGTCGTGTTCGGCCGCGCCGTCGCGCAGCGTTGCGCCGCGACGATCAAGCCGGGCCAGCCGCACAAGGATCTGCCGGCCTCGGCCTGCGATGCGGCGCTCGCCAACCTCGACCGGCTGCGCTACGCCGACGGCTCGACGCCGACCGCCGAGATCCGCGCGAACATGCAGAGGACGATGCAGGCCGACGCCGCCGTGTTCCGCACCGCCAAGACCCTGCAGGAAGGCTGCGCGAAGATGGACCAGGTGTTCGCCTCGTTCGAGGACGTGAAGGTTTCCGATCGTTCTCTGGTCTGGAACTCCGACCTCATCGAGACGTACGAGCTGCAGAACCTGCTCTACAACGCCGTCGCGACGATCAACTCGGCCGAGCAGCGCCACGAGAGCCGTGGCGCGCACGCGCGCGAGGACTTCCCCGAACGCGACGACGAAAACTGGATGAAGCACACGCTCGTCAACGTCGACGCCAAGGGCAAGTGCTCGTTCGACTTCCGTCCGGTGCACATGAACACGCTGACGACGGACGTCGAGCCGGTGCCGCCGAAGAAGCGCGTGTATTGACGAGTCCGGAACCGGGAGTCCATCTCCCGCCGTTGAAGCAAGATCACACTGGATTCCCGCTGTCGCGGGAATGACGTCGAGGCGAACGTGGCCGAATTCACCCTTCCCAAGAATTCCAAGATCAAGTCCGGCAAGCACTTCCCGGCCGCCGCCGGCGCGAAGAAGGTGCGTACCTTCCGCGTCTACCGCTGGACGCCGGAAGACGGCGAGAACCCGCGCGTTGACACCTACGAGGTCGACCTGGCGACCTGCGGGCCGATGGTTCTCGACGCCCTGCTCAAGATCAAGAACGAGATCGACCCCACGATCACGTTCCGCCGCTCCTGCCGCGAGGGCATCTGCGGTTCGTGCGCGATGAACATCGACGGCACCAACACGCTGGCGTGCACCAAGGCGATCGAGGATTGCGGCAGCGGCGACGTGAAGATCTACCCGCTGCCGCACATGCCGGTGGTGAAGGACCTCGTGCCGGACCTGACGCACTTCTACGCCCAGCTCGCCTCGATCAAGCCGTGGCTGCGCGCCGAGACGCCGCCGCCGCCGGACAAGGAGCGCCTGCAGTCGAAGGAAGACCGCGCCAAGCTCGACGGCCTGTACGAGTGCATCCTGTGCGCCTGCTGCACGACCTCGTGCCCGAGCTACTGGTGGAACAGCGACCGCTATCTCGGCCCGGCCGTGCTGCTGCAGGCCTACCGCTGGATCGTCGACTCGCGCGACGAGGACACCGGCGCGCGCCTCGACGAGCTGGAGGATCCGTTCAAGCTCTACCGCTGCCACACGATCATGAACTGCGCGCGCACCTGCCCGAAGGGATTGAATCCGGCCAAGGCGATCGCGGAAACGAAGAAGCTGATCGCCGAGCGCGTGGGCTGAGGCCGGCCCCGTGGAAGTGCGCGCGATCCTCCTGCCGGCCTGCGCGATGGCGCTGCTGACCCTGATCGTCTGGGTGCGCATGCTGGTCGTGCGCATCGGCGAGATGCGACGCCTGCGCATCCACCCGCAGAGCGTGGCGACCTCGCCGCAGGCGGCGCAGAAGTACGTCGACACGCGTGCCGCGGACAACTTCCGCAACCTGTTCGAGTTGCCGGTGCTGTTCTACGCCGCGCTCGGCGTCGCTCTCGCAATCGGCGCGACCGACGTCGCCACGTCGGCGCTTGCCTGGGCCTTCGTCGCGCTGCGCGCGCTGCACAGCGCCATCCAATGCGGCTACAACCGCGTCATGCATCGCTTCGTCGCCTACCTGTCGGGCGGCGTGGTCCTGTGGCTGCTGTGGGGGCGGCTGGCCTGGCGGTTGCTGGGATGAGCGCCGAGTCGCGCCTGCGCTGGCGTTGCCGCCGTGGGACGCGCGAACTCGACCGGCTGCTCGGCGACTGGCTGGACAATGCCTGGCCGGACGCCGATGTGCAGCGCCGGGCGGACTTCGACCGTCTGCTGGACGTGCAGGACCCGGACCTGTGGGACTGGCTGATGGGACACGCCGATCCCGCCGATCCCGGCTTCGCGGCGATCGTCGATGACATCCGCGCCCGCCATCGCATTTGACCTGAATCCCTCGCGCCGGATCGGCGCCGCCGCCGTCGCGGTCGGCCTGCTGGCGTCCGCCGCGCCGTGGCTGACCGGATTGCCGCTGCCGCTGCGCCTCCTGCTGAGCTTCGCGGCGGTCGTCGCGGCCGGCTTCTCGCTGCACCGCTTCCTGCGTTCGCCGTTCCGGCGTGCCGCACGGCATGCGTCCGGCTGGACGCTCGTCGACCGTCGCGGCGACGAGCATCCGGCGATCCTGGAGACGCCGGTGCGCCTGGGAAGCGTGCTGGCCCTGGATTTCCGTTTCGGCACCCGGCAACGCTTCCGGTTCGTCGTCGCGCCGGACAACCTCGACGCCGAAACACGCCGCAGGCTGGCTCTCCTGGTTGCGCGCGCCGACGCCGCGCCGACTTCGTAGCGGGCCGGTGCCTCAAGCCGGCCAGATCAAGCGGGTTTCCGGCGTGGCCGCGGCGGCGGTGCGTCGCACGGTCCTCACGACGCGTCGGAAACGTCCGCCGCGATCTTCGCGGTTTCCTCGCTGAGCGGTTGGCTGCGTCGCGTCGGCGTCGTGTACGGCGTCGGCTTGGGCGCGTTGCCGAGCAACAGATGGCGTCCGGCCGCGAAGCCGCTGGCGATGTCGAGCTCGAAGCGTTCCTCGTCGCGGCGCCGTACTTCGTCGGCGATCGCCGCGGCCTCGTCCGCGTCCACGCCGAGTTCGCGCAGCGCGGCCTCGCCGAAGCGCATGGCCGATTCGAACGTCTCGCGCACGAGGTAGTCGACGTCGTGCCGCACCAGCTCGACCGCGTGCTGGCGATCGTAGGCGCGCACCAGCAGCTTCGCGTGCGCGAACTCGCGGCGCGCCAGCTCGACGACGCGGTTGGCGGCGGCGCGGTCGTCGACGCACACGGCGATCAGCCGCGCCTGCTCGGCGCCCGAGGCGCGCAGCACGTCGAGCCGGCAGCCGTCCCCGTAGTAGATCTTGAAGCCGAAATCGGCGGCCGAACGGATCTGGTCCGTGTCGGTGTCGATGATCGCGATGTCGAAGCCGCGGGCCAGCAGCGACTGGCTGACCACCTGGCCGAAACGTCCGAAGCCGATGATGAGTACGCTGCCCTCGAGATCGCGCGCGGCTTCGATGCCGTCCATCGACGGCGCGGTGGCAGGCGACAGTGTGCGCAGCACGAGCGTCGCCAGTGGTGTCAGCGCCATCGAGAGGACCACGATGGCGGTGAGGTTCGCGTTGACCGTCGCGTCGATGACGCCGGCGGCGGAGGCCGCCGAGAACAGCACGAACGCGAACTCGCCGCCTTGCGCCATCAGCACGGCGCGGTCGATCGCCTCCGCGTGGCTGCTGCGTGTCAGGCGCGCGACGAGATAGATGCACACCGCCTTGGCGACCATCAGCGCGAGCACGCCGGCGACGATCAGCGGCGCGCTGCGCGCCACCACGGCGAGGTCGAGCGACATGCCGACGGCGAGGAAGAACAGGCCGAGCAGGATGCCGCGGAACGGTTCGACGTCGGCCTCGAGCTGGTGGCGGAAGGTCGACTCGGACAGCAGCACGCCGGCCAGGAACGCCCCCATCGCCATCGACAGGCCGCCGACCTGCATCAGCAGGGCCGACCCGAGCACGACCAGGAGCGCGGCGGCCGTCATCACTTCGCGTGCCTTCGCGGCGGCGAGGATGCGGAACAGCGGATTCAGCAGCCAGAGCCCGGCGACGACGAGGCCGGCCAGCGAGGCGATGCCCGTGCCGATGCTCGTCCAGCGCGACTGCCCGGTGTCGGCGGGCAGCGGCGACAGGAAGGCGACGAGCGCGAGCAGCGGAACGATCAGCAGGTCCTCGAACAGCAGGATCGACACGATCTTCTGGCCGCGCGGCAGGTTCAGGTCGCCGCGCTCGCCGAGCAGTTGCATCACGATCGCGGTCGAGGTCATGACGAATCCCATCGCCCCGATCAGGGCGACCGGCAGCGGGTAGCCGAAGGCGAGGCCGACACCGGTCAGGAGCACGAGGCAGGCGAGGATCTGCAGCGTGCCGAGCCCGAAGATCTCGCGCCGCAGGTTCCACAGGTGGGAGGGCTGCATCTCCAGGCCGATGATGAACAGGAACATCACGACGCCGAGTTCGGCGACGTGCAGGATCGCCGCCGGATCGGAGAACCATTGCAGCCCGAACGGGCCGATCAGGAGGCCGGCGGCGAGGTAGCCGAGCACCGAGCCGAGGCCCAGGCGCCGGAAGAGGGGGACCATGATGACGGCCGCGCCGAGCAGCGCCACCGCCTTGACGAGTTCGCCGCCCGTGCCTTCCGCCGCCATGTCGTTCTCCCGTGACCGGAGGCCGCATGCTACCGCGCGGCACGGCAGGCGCGCGGGTTTCCCGGGATGAACGGCGGCGTGCATCCCGGCGTGCTTCGGCTTGCCCGCCCGCGTGCGCTTGCGGCACTCTTTCGCTTCTGCGCTGTCTCCCTCGTGGGCGATGCGCCCATCCCTGGGATAGCGATCCGGCATGTTCCGCCCCCTCGAAGTCTTCATCGGCCTGCGCTACACGCGCGCCAAGCGACGCAATCACTTCATCTCGTTCATCTCATTGGCCTCGATCCTCGGCATCGCGGTCGGCGTGACCGCGCTGATCGCGGTGATCTCGGTCATGAACGGCTTCGGCACCGAGCTCAAGCAGCGCATCCTCGGCATGGTGTCGCACGCCACGATCGAGGGCGTCGACGAAGGCGTGCGCGACTGGCCCCGGGCGATCGAGGTGGTGCGGCAGAATCCGCATGTGCTCGGCGCCGCACCCTACGTGGAGCGCCAGGCGATGCTGCAGGGCGAGCGCGTCAGCGGCGCGATCGTGCGCGGCATCGTGCCGGAACTCGAACCGAAGGTTTCCGACGTCGGCGAACGCATGGTTTCCGGCAAGCTCGACGACCTCGTCGCGGGCCACTTCGGCATCGTGCTCGGCAAGGAACTGGCGGCGACGCTCGGCGTCGGCGTCGGCGACAAGGTCACCGTGTTCGCGCCGGAGTTCAGCGCGACGCCGATCGGCGCCTTGCCGCGCACCAAGCGTTTCTCCGTCGTCGGCCTGTTCGAAGCCGGCATGCAGGAATACGACTCCGGCCTCGCCGTGATGCACATGCAGGACGCCGAGACGCTGTATCGCCTCGACGGCCCGAGCGGCATCCGCGTCAAGCTCGACGACATGTTCCGCGCGTTCGCGGTCGGCCGCGAGATCGCGCAGGACCTCGCCAACAAGGTCGGGTCGGGCTACTACCGCATCACCGACTGGATGCAGGGCCACAGCAACCTGTTCCAGGCGATCGCGATGGAGAAGAAGGTCATGTTCCTGATCCTCTCCCTGATCGTCGCGGTGGCTACGTTCAACCTCGTTTCGACGCTCGTGATGCTGGTGCAGGACAAGCAGGCCGACATCGCGATCCTGCGCACGCTCGGCCAGAGTCCCGCCTCGGTCATGGGCACCTTCGTCGTGCAGGGCGTGCTGGTCGGCTCGATCGGCATCCTGCTCGGCGTGGTCCTGGGCGTGCTGCTGGCGTCGAACCTCTCGTCGATCGTGCACTGGATCGAGCGCACGTTCCACACGACCTTCCTGTCGCCCGAGGTGTACTACATCACCGAGCTGCCGAGCGAGCTGCACTGGGACGACGTGGCGTGGATCACGGTCACCGCCTTCGTGTTCTGCGCGCTGGCGACGCTGTATCCGGCGCGCCGCGCGGCGAAGACCGAACCGGCGGCGGCGTTGCGTTACGAGTGAAGCCCGGATCGCGGACTTCGGACGGGAGATTCGTCGAAGTCGCGCCGATGCCGATCCTTTCCGACGTTGTGGATACCGTCATGACTTCCGTTTTTCCCATCCCCGAGCCCCGAACCCCGAATCCCGGTGCCGCGGACGTCGTCCTCAGCGCCATCGGCATCGCCAAGACGTACCAGGAAGGCACGCTGCGCGCGGAAGTCCTGCGCGGGGCGGACCTCGTCGTGCGCCGCGGCGAGACGGTCGCGATCATCGGCGCGTCGGGCACCGGCAAGAGCACGTTGCTGCACATCCTCGGCGGTCTCGACGAGCCGAGCGCGGGCGAGGTCACGGTCGACGGACAGGCGATGTCGAAGCTGTCCGACCGGGCTCGCGGCGTGCTGCGCAACCGTTCGCTCGGCTTCGTCTACCAGTTCCACCACCTGCTGCCGGAGTTCACCGCGCTGGAGAACACCATGATGCCGGCGCTGGTCCGGCGGGTCGGGCGGGACGAGGCCCGGGGCCGCGCCGAGGAGGTGCTGGCGCTGGTGGGGCTCTCCGACCGGCTCGACCACCGGCCGGGCGAGCTCTCCGGCGGCGAGCAGCAGCGGGTGGCCATCGCGCGCGCCATCGCCAAGCGGCCGGACGTCCTGCTCTGCGACGAGCCCACCGGCGCCCTGG
>DBMH01000307.1 GCA_002297645.1 Rhodanobacteraceae bacterium UBA703
GGGCACGGCGGATGCGCGGAACTCTAGCACCCCGCCGGGGCAGGCCGATGGCAAGGGCGCCGCGCTGCTCTCGCCGGCTGCGCTTCACGCAGCGGGCGCGACAGGCGCGGCCGCGGACGTCTGCGCGTCGTGGATCGACGCCACCGGGCGGACCCGCCGATGCAGGCGACCCAAGGGTTTTTCCTAGCTGGGACGCGACTTTCCGGCTTGGCATGCTGACCCTCAGACCGAAACGCCAGGGTTCCGCCATGAATGCGATCAGCGCCTACAACCATGCCGCGCAACTCCCGGCGACGCCGCCTCTGTCCCGGCCGTCCTCGCCCTCGCAACCGCAGGCGCTTCCCGTCGGCGACGGCCGCTTCAGCGAGCAGGTCGGCGGCAAGTCGCCCCAGCAGCCGCTGGACCTGCAACTCGCGCAGATGGCGAACGACTCCTATTCCCTGCCGGGCGCGAGCACGCAGGCGACCGGGACGCAGTCCGAAGCGGAGTTGAAGGCCGCCGGCTGGTCGCGACTGCAGCCGGCGCCGGGCGAGAATCCGGACCATCTGGTCGATGCGAACGGCAACCGCATCAACATCGATCCGGCCGCGCTCGAGGATCCTTCC
This sequence comes from Rhodanobacteraceae bacterium UBA703, assembly GCA_002297645.1. Taxonomy (GTDB): domain Bacteria; phylum Pseudomonadota; class Gammaproteobacteria; order Xanthomonadales; family Rhodanobacteraceae; genus Dokdonella_A. The sequence continues at coordinate 606 of DBMH01000307.1, forward strand.
ACCGGCTTCCGCGCCGCGATCTACCAGAATCCGCAGGGCCAGTACGTCGTCGCCTATGCCGGCACCGACCCCTCCGAGTTCCCCGACATCAAGGCCGATGCGACGCAGGCGTTCGGGCTCGACACCAAGCAGTACAACCAGGCCATCAGCCTCGCGAAGAAGGCGGAGGTCGCGTTCGGCGACGGCAACGTCGTGTTCACCGGCCACTCGCTCGGCGGCGGCCTCGCTTCCGCGGCCGCGCTTGCGACCGATGCCAGCGCCGTCACCTTCAATGCGGCCGGTCTCAGCAACGGCACGTTGCGCGACCTCGGCTTCAATCCGAATGCCGCACGCGACCAGGTCGCCGACAGCGGCCAGGTGCGCCGCTATACCGTCAATTCCGATCCGCTGACGCTGGCGCAGCAGGACGTTCCGGCGATCCCGGTTCCGTTCACGCCGTTGACGATCTCGCCGCCGAACGCGGTCGGCCACGAGCTGCGCATCGCGCTGCCCGAGGGCACGACGCCGGTGATCGGCGCGCACGGCGGCAGCGGCGACGGCACGTCGTATGTGGAAGCGCTGCGTACGCGCACCCCGTACGACGCGCGGGACCCGGGACTGCTCTCCAACACGGTCCAGAATCTCGGCGAGTTCGAGTTCAACACGCTCGGCAGCCTCATCGGCGGCGTCAAGAACGTCGTGACAGAGGGGACCGGCATCGTCAAGGAAACAGCCGGCGAGATCGCGACCGATGCGCGAGCCGACTTCGGTGATGGCAAGGTCGTGCAAGGCGTGGCGCACGTCGTCGGCAACGTCGTCGACGGCGGTCTCGATCTCGCGGGTGCGACGGCCAGGGAGGGATTGTCGACCGTCGGTCATGTCGTGCAGAACGCCACCGACACGGCCGGCCAGTTCGTGCGCGACGTCGGCAAGTCCGTCGGGCTGGAGAAGCCGGCGGGTTTCCTCGCGGGACTGGTCGAAGGCGGCGGCAACCTGTTGAGCAGGGGCGCCGACCTGGCCGGCAACGGCGTCTCCTGGCTGCTGGACAAGGGCGGGGATGCCGTCGGCTGGGGCGTCGACAAGGTCGGCGAAGGCGTCCAGTGGGCCGGCGACAAGGCGATCGACGGGGCGAAGTGGGCCGGCGAGAAGACGGTGGAAGGCGCCCGCTGGGTCGGAGAGAAGACCGTCGAGGGCGCGAAGTGGGTCGGAGAAAAGACTGTCGAGGGCGCCAAGTGGGTCGGCGACAAGACGGTTGAAGGCGCCAAGTGGGTAGGCGAGAAGGCCAGCAAGCTGCTGCCCTGGAACTGGTGATCCGGCATCCACCGATGACGGGCCGGACGGCGGTCTCCGCTATGCTTCCGGCTTAGTGCCGCTGATGGCGCCTGCCGCGGGATCCGCCGCATGACTCCGCCTGTTCCTCGATTCGGGCCGCGCGCGATTCGCCTCGTGCGCTGGGCCTGCCTTATGCTTTTCGTCTGCGGCTGCGGTGCCGCCTGCGGCCAATCAGGATCCCGTTCGATGACGACCCAATCGACCTTCACCGATCCCTCCGCCGCCGCCCTGGCCGAGGCGGCCAAGGCCGGCGACGAGCTGCGCATCCGCAAGCTCGTCGCCGATGGCGCGAATCCGAACGCACAGGGCGCGCGTGGCCTGCCGCTGCTGAACTGGGCGATGCTGAACCAGAGTCGGCGTGGCTTCGAAGCGCTGCTCGCCGCCGGCGCGGATCCGGCGCGCGGCGACGACGGCGGGACGACCGCGGTGCATCTGGCTGCGCAGGCCGACGCGCCGTACTGGCTGGAGACGCTGCTGGCCCGCGGCGCCAGTCCCGACACGCCGAACACGATCACGCAGGCGACACCGCTGATGGCGGCGTTGATGTCGGAGCGCCAGGCCAATGCCGACCGGCTGCTCGCGGCCGGCGCCAAGCCCGATCGCGCCGATCGCCAGGGCGACACCGCCTTGCACGTCGCCGCGCAGATCAACGACGCCGCCTACGTCCTGACGCTGCTCGAGGCCGGTGCGAATCCGAACCTGCGCAACGCGCAGGGCGTGACCTTCCAGCGCTACCTCTTCATGACCCGCGACGCCATGCTGGCGGCCGACGTGCGGCAGAAACGCGAGGCGGTGAAGCGCTGGCTCGAAGAGCACGGGGTGCCGCTGGAAGGCGCGCACTGAGCGACGCCGCGGTTCGCCGGACCCGGTCCGTCGCCGACGCCGTGCCGCCCGCTGTCACGCGACGGGCACAGTTCCGTCACCCGATCCGTTCACGAATGGAGCGCCCGGATGCCGTCCCTCGGCGTCCTGCGGCAAGGTCGTGCGCGCCGTTGCCACGCATGGCCGATCTGCCGGTGCCGCGGATCGCACCTGCGGCTTCCGGTCATTTCGGGAGCGGCTGAGCGGGCAGGGCCGCCTTTCTGCGGAGGTTCGCTCGCGGGACTCGCTATCGTCCGCACGGTGCCGGCGACCCGGCAGCCCCTGCGCGGGCTCGTCGGCCCGACGGTGGTAGCACAACTTGCAAGTGTCCAAAAGTCTCATTTTGTTACTGGCATGAAACTTGAAGCTCCGTTCGCAGAAGCCCGGACGGCGTTCTGCCGAAATAGCGCACGGGAACCGCGTTCACGGGCGGGCGCGGCGCAAACGTGGCGGAGGGAAGCTTCATGAGCCGGATGGAAAAGATGCAGGTCGTCGGAGGGTCGCACGTCGCGGTCGCTCCCGGGCGCGGGCGTACCGTGCCGGACGTGCGCGACAGTGCGTGCGTCGATATCGAGAGCTGGAACTCGCGGCACTACTGGTGCACGCGCCTCGGCCTCAGCGAAGCGCAGCTCGTGCGCGCGGTCCGGGCGGCCGGCAGCGCGGTGATGGATATCGAGAAATATCTCGAGGAGCGACGCCAGCGCCGTGCGTTGCGGCATCGGGCGGGACGGGGCTAGCGTCCGGCGAGCCGCTCCGTACGAGCCGTGGGAACGGTGCTGCATCCCCTGGATGTGGCGGCTTCCGGCGTGACCGCAAGGTCCCGGAAGCCGCAGACGGAAGCGGCGTGCGCGCGTTTCGCTCCTGCGTAGCCGTAAGCAGTCCGTCGTAAGCAGGCGGTAACGGAAAGGTCGATACTGCGCGGATCGTTTCCGGAGTTTCGCGATGCGCCGTTCGTTTCCGTTGATCCTTCCGGTCGGCCTGGCCGCCTGCCTCGCTGCCTGCGTGCTGCCGATGCGGTCGGCGCCGACCGCTCCGTCCGCCACGGTCCCGCCGCCGCCCGCCGGATTGCGACCGGCCGACGAGACGCCGGCGCGCTGGTTCGCCAATGGCGCGGCCCAGGCGCGTGCGAACGCTGCCGGAGCGGCGAAGGCGAAGAACGTCATCGTCTTCCTCGGTGACGGCATGAGCCTCCCGACGATCGCCGCCGCGCGCATCCTCGACGGCCAGCAGAAGGGCGGCAGCGGCGAGGAGAACCGGCTCAGTTTCGAGACCTTCCCGGCGACGGCGCTCGTCAAGACCTACGAAACCGACTTCCAGACGCCCGACTCCGCCGGGACCATGACCGCGATCATGAGCGGCGTGAAGACGCGTGCCGGGTTCATCGGCATCGACCAGGTGCCGAATCGAGGCGACTGCGCGGCGAGCAAGGGGCACGAGCTCGTCAGCCTGCTCGAGCTGGCTTCTGTCGCCGGCCTCTCGACCGGAGTGGTCACGACGACGCGCATCACGCATGCCACGCCGGCGGCGACCTACGGCCACCTGCCGGACCGCAACTGGGAAGTCGACGTCGAGATCCCCGAGCGCGAGCGCGAAGCCGGCTGCGCGGATTTCGCGCGCCAGCTCGTCGAGTTTCCGTTCGGCGGCGGCGTCAACGTCGCCCTCGGCGGCGGGCGCACCGAGTTCCTGCCGGCGACCGAACGCGATCCCGAGTACCACGGCCTGCCCGGCAAGCGCCTCGACGGTCGCGATCTCGTCGCCGAATGGCAGCGCAAGCCCGGCGCGAGCTACGTCTGGAACGCGCAGCAGCTTTCCGCGATCGACCCGGCGAAGACGCGGCACCTGCTCGGCCTGTTCGAGCCGGAGCACATGCGCTACGAGGTCGAGCGTGCCGGTGATCCGGGCGGCGAGCCGAATCTCGCCGACATGACGCGCGCCGCGCTGTCGGTCCTGCAGAGGAACCCGAAGGGCTATTTCCTGATGGTCGAGGGCGGACGGATCGACCACGCCCATCATTCCGGCAATGCATATCGCGCGCTGACCGAGACGCTGGAGTTCGCGAAGGCCGTCGCCGTCGCGGACGGCATGACCTCCGCCGAGGACACGCTGATCCTCGTCACCGCGGATCACGCCCACACGATGAGCTTCGTCGGCTACCCCGCGCGCGGCAATCCGATCCTCGGCAAGGTGCGTGGATCGACCGGCGAGGGCGATCCGACGCCGGAGCTCGCCCGCGACGCCACCGGGCTGCCGTACGCGACGCTGAGCTATGCGAACGGACCCGGTTATGCCGGCGCCAGCGACGAGCAGCCGGAAGGCGCCAAGCGCTATCCGCACCGTGCGGCCGGTTATCAGCCCGCGCGCAAGGGACGTCCGAATCTGACGGAAATTGACACGGAAAGCCCCGACTACGAACAGGAAGCCCTGGTGCCCATGGGGGCCGAGACGCACGGCGGCGACGATGTCGCGGCGTATGCGCGGGGCCCCGGATCCGGCGCCGTGCGCGGCTCGATGGAGCAGAACGCGCTGTTCCACGTGCTCGTGCAGAGCAACGAGACGCTGCGTTCGCAACTGTGCCGGATCGGCGCCTGCGACGGGAGCGGGGTCCCGGTGAAACAGCCGTCGCGCGCGCAATTGCTGTCGGCGGCGAGGAAGTAGCCGGAGCGAGTCCGGTTTGCTGGGTGGTATCCCTATCGCGGATCGGGGCGTCGGAACGCTACAGCACTTCCAGCGCCGCCACCGAACGCATCAGGCGTGGCGACAGGTAGCCGTGCGAGCCGCACGGCAGCAGTCCCGCGTCGACGAAGGCCTTGCGGTACCAGCCCGGCGAACGCGCGACGAAGCCGCGCGTGTCGCCGCCGACCTGGTCCCTGGCGGTGAATACCTCGATGAAGGCGAGGCCCTCGAGCAGGTCGGAAAAGCCCGACAGGCCCCGGTGCAGTTCGCGCGCGGGCACGTAGTGCAGCATGTCGGAGCAGACGATCAGGTCGAAGCGCGCGTCGAAACGCAGTTCCGCGAGCTGGCCGAACGTCGCGAGGCCGATGTTGCGCGAGCGACCGTAGCGCTCGACCGCGTATTCGCTCGAATCGAGGCCGCGGTACTCGATGCCGGGACGCAGCCGTTTCAGCACCGCGCGCCAAGGTGCCTCGCCGCAGCCGACGTCGAGCACGTTGCGGATCGGCCGCGCGAGGTAGTACTCCGCCAGGTGCACGGCCAGCCCCACCTTGCGCGCCAGCTGGCCGCGCGAGCCCACGCGGTGGCGCTCGCTGCGGTACCACTTGTCGAAGTAGGCGCGGTCGTACTGCTTGTCCATTCGGGGCGGCTCGTGCGGGAGGGCGCGTAGGGTAGGCGATCAGGCTCGCCGCGCGCCCGTTCGCAGCCGCGGCGGGAACAACTGGCGGGCCGGCTCGATGCGCCCGGCTGCCGACGGATCGTAGCCGGGCAACTGCGCGATCTTCGCGCGCAGGTCCGCCTCGCCGAGCACGGCGAGGAAATCGCGCATGACCGGCTCGTGCAGCACCTCGTCGCGGCAGACGAAGAAGTAGCGTTCGGTCAGCAGCGGCACGAAGCCGAGCCCGAAGCGCCGCGCCGGCACCTCCAGCCCGAAGCCGGCATCGGCCATGCCGCTGCCGACGTAGGCGGCGACTGCGGCGTGCGTGTACTCGGCGCTCTCGTAGCCGTCGATGGCGCGGGCGTCGATGCCGGCGCGCTGCAGCACGAGATCGAACAGCAGGCGCGTCCCGGAACCCGGCTGGCGGTTGACGAAGCGCAGGTCGCGCCGCGTGAGGTCGCCGAGTCCGCGCAGGCGCTTCGGATTCCCCGGCGCGACGATGAGGCCCTGCCGGCGCGTGGCCAGGTGGATCACGCTCCAGTCCGGCCCGATGCGCGCGGCGTAGTGCGCGGCCGCGACCGCCTCGAGCTCGCCGATCGGCAAGTGCAATCCGATCAGGTCGCACTGGCGGTCGATCAGCGCGCCGAGCACCTCGTCCGAGGTGCGGTATTTCAGGTCGATCGGAATCTCGCGATCGACGAGGAACTGGCGCATCGTCTCGACCGCGAAACCGTGGCTGGCCTGCAGGCGCAGCACCGGCTGGGCGTGCGACAGCGCGCGCTCGATCTCGGCCTCGACTTCGGAGGCGAGGCTGTCGAGCATCGGCGCGAGCCGCGCGCTGATGCGCTGGTCGGCCCAGGCGAGCCGCTCGCCGAGCGCCGTCAGCTGCGCGCCGCGCCCGCGCTGGCTTTCCACCAAGGTCCGCCCGAACGCGCGCTCGCCCTCGCGCAGGAGGCCCCAGGCGTAACGGTAGGTCAGCCCGGCCGAGCGGCAGGCGCCGGCGAGCGTACCACTGCGCTGGATGCCGACCAGCAGCGCGGTCAGGCGCGGCACCAAGGGCGTGCCGTCGGNNAATGGCGACCTTGAACATGATCGATTCCGAAAATGGCTGTCTGAAGCCTATTGTAGACGGACGCCGCCTGCGGCAGATTCCTTGGGTTCCTCCGCAATGCAAGTTCATATAGGTTTTCGACAGCCTATTTGGCCGCAGGCGGAGATCCTGCCGGCGCCGCGCCGGCGTTCCGAGGAACGACATGACCGCCGAACCGCTCTCCACGAATCCTTCGCCGCGCCGCGATGCGGCACGGCTCGAAG
>DBMH01000092.1 GCA_002297645.1 Rhodanobacteraceae bacterium UBA703
GGCGGCGGCGTCGGCAACGCCCGCTTCGTCCGGTTCCACCGGAGCCACCCAGCGGAGTCCGCGCCCGTGCACGGTGCGGATCACGCGCTGGGCGTCGCCGTCGTCGCCGAGCGCGCGGCGCGCCTTGCGCAACTGCTGCGACAGCGCCGCGTCGGTGACGGGGCGGTCTCCCCAGAGCGCTGCATTCAGCTCCTGCTTCGAGAGGGCGCGATCGCGGCCCGCCAGCAGGAGGGCGATGAGATCGAAGGCCTTCGCTTCCAGTTCGACGAGGCGGTCGCCGCAGCGGATTTCGCGCGTGTCGAGGTCGATCCGATAGTCGCCGGTGCGAAAGCGCGATGGCGTAGGCAAGCTCGTTCCGGGGTATGGCAAGGCCTGGATTCTAAGCGAACGCCTCGCTTCCGGCGGGATGGCGCGGCGCCTCCGCCTCCGGCGTCTCGACGGGAGCGTCCTTCCCGGCGTCCTGCGGCCGGCGGCGAGGGACGGAGGATCCTCGCGGATGCGACGGCGGCATTCGACAAGGGCGCGTCCGGAAAGCTATAAGTCGCCTCAGCTTCCCGCCGCAAGTTCATTCATGTCCGAAGAAATCCTGATCAACGTAACTCCGCGCGAAACGCGCGTGGCGCTGGTCGAGAACGGCATGTTGCAGGAGGTCCAGGTCGAGCGGGCGAGCCGGCGCGGCTACGTCGGCAACATCTACAAGGGCAAGGTCAGCCGCGTCATGCCGGGCATGCAGGCGGCCTTCGTCGAAATCGGCCTGGAACGCGCTGCCTTCCTGCACGCATCCGACATCGTGCGCCTGCATTCGCCGCTGATCGGCGACAACGGCGACGCCGTGCCGGCGCCGACGCCGCCGATCGGCGATCTCGTGCGCGACGGCCAGGAAATCGTGGTCCAGGTCGTCAAGGATCCGATCGGAACCAAGGGCGCGCGGCTGACGACCCATCTGTCGATCCCGTCGCGGCATCTCGTCCTGCTGCCCTACAGCAAGGTGCTGGGCGTCTCGGTGCGCATCGAGGACGAGGCCGAGCGCACGCGCCTGAAGGACGCCCTCGCCGAGCTGCTCGGCGAAACGCATTTCGGCTACATCGTCCGCACCAATGCCGACGGCGAATCCCGCGAGGCGCTGGCACAGGACGTGGACTACCTGGGCCGGTTGTGGACCGCGGTGCAGCGCGAGATCGAGGCCGCGAAGGTCGGCCGCTGCATCTACGAGGAGCTCAGCCTGCCGCTGCGCGCGCTGCGCGACCTCATGCGGCCCTCGATCGAGCGCGTGCGCATCGATTCGCGCGAGACCTTCGAGCGGGCGTCCCGCTTCGCGCGCCAGTTCATGCCGGAGTTGGCCGACCGGGTGGAACATTACCCGGGCGAGCGGCCGATCTTCGACCTCAACGGCGTCGAGGACGAGATCCAGAAGGCGCTGCGCAAGGAAGTGCCGCTGAAGTCCGGCGGCTACCTGATCGTCGACCAGACCGAGGCGATGACCACGATCGACGTCAACACCGGCGCCTTCCTCGGTTCGCGCAACCTCGAGGAGACCGTGTTCCGCACGAACCTCGAGGCAGCGCAGGCGGCCGCGCGGCAGCTGCGCCTGCGCAATCTCGGCGGCATCATCATCATCGACTTCATCGACATGACCGATCCGGAGCACCAGCGCCAGGTGCTGCGCCAGTTGCAGAAGTCGATGGCGCGCGACGCGGCCAAGGCGACGGTCTACGAGATGTCGCCGCTCGGCCTCGTCGAGATGACGCGCAAGCGCACCACCGAAAGCCTCGAACGCCAGCTGTGCGAACCGTGCCCGACCTGCGCCGGGCGCGGCAGCCTGAAGACCGCCGAGACGGTGACCTACGAGATCTTCCGCGAGATCACGCGCGCCGTCCGGCAGTTCGAGGCGCGGCAGCTGCTGGTGCTGGCGGCGACGAAGGTCGTCCATCGCATCCTGGAAGAGGAGTCGGCCGCCGTCGCCGAGCTGGAGGAGTTCCTCGGCAAGACGATCCGCTTCCAGGCCGAGGAGCACTATTCGCAGGAACAGTACGATGTGGTCGTGTTGTAGCAGCGGGCACGCGGCGTGACCAAGCCGATGCGCGCGCGTCTGCGCCGCCTGCGCCTGTTCGCGCTGGCGGCGTGCAGCACGCTGGTGATCGTCATCGGCCTGCTCGCCGGGGTGGTGCAGCTTGCGTTGCCGTGGATCGAGCGCCATCCGCAGCACGTGGAGCATTGGCTGTCGCAGAAGCTCGGCAAGACCGTCCGCCTGGGGAGCGTCGTCGGCGCCTGGGTCGGGGGCGGCCCGATGCTGAAGCTCCAGGACGTCCGCATCGCGCCGGCCGATCCGCAGCAGCCGCCGTTCTCGATTCCCCAGGCCGAACTCGCGTTCAACCCGTGGGCGTTGTTCCGGCGCAACCATGCCGTCAGCGAGTTCCGCATCGGCGGACTCGACCTGCGACTCGTGCGGACCGACGGTGTCTGGCACCTGCACGGGCCCGACCTGCCCGAAGGGAGCAGCGACGAACCGTTCTCCATGGGCGCTCTCGGAGCGATCGAGTTCCACGACTCGAAGCTGTCGATCGAGGATCCCGAGCACGACCTCGACCTCGACCTCGGCGTGCCGGTGCTGCGCCTGCTCAACCGCGGCGCGATCACGCGCATCGTCGGGCGGGTGCGCCTGTCCGGCAGCGATTCGCCGCCGCTGGAGCTGGTCGCGGACCTCGACATCAACCGCCGCTCCGGCCAGATCTACGTCGGCGGGCGCAATCTGGACCTCGCACGCGCCTCGGCGCGCCAGGCGCCGCAGGGCATTCTCGTCGCCGGTGGTCGCGGCGACGTGCAACTGTGGGCCAGGGTGGACGCGGCGCGGGTCGAGGATGTGCGCGCGAAGGTCGACCTGCGCGACGCGCAGTTCGGCGGCGTCGCGCCGATCCTGCTCGACGGGCGCACGCCGCTCGACCCGTCCGCTCCATTCTCGCCGCGCGCGGCGTTCGAGCGCCTCGCCTTCGTGGCGCGCTGGA
>DBMH01000350.1 GCA_002297645.1 Rhodanobacteraceae bacterium UBA703
GACGCGTGCGGCGTCCGGGCCGGATGCGCGACTACGAGAAATCGACCGTCTTCTCGAACGTGCGCAGCTCGTGACGAGCCATCGCGAGATTGGACTTGGAGCGATCCAGGACGATGTAGAGGAACAGCTTCTGGTTCGATTCCAGCGGACGGATGATGTGGTACTGCTTGGTCAGGCTGATCAGGACGTCTTCGATCGCGTCGTTGAGCTTCAGCGCGTTGGCGACCTTGCGCTTCGCCTTCACGACCTCGGAGTTGCCGGCGGCGGCAATCTCGAGGTTGACGGCGCTGCCGTCCCCGGCCAGCAGCATGCCGCTGTCGGTGTCGACGAGAGCCGACGCGATGTAGCCGTCGATGGAGCGCAGCGGTTCGAGGCTGATCTTTGCCATGGCGTGTATTCCCCTTGGTGGTCGATGGATGGAATCGGGCGGCGTCGCCGCCCGCTGAACGTTCCGGTCCAGGCGGGCGCCTAGGCCGGTGAATCGAGGATGGCGGCGAGCTGCTCCGAAGCGTCGAGCGCGCGACGCAGGACGAGCGCCATCATGTCGGTCGCGTCCGCGCCGAGCGTCAACAGATAGCTGCGCCGGTTGCCCGGAATGCGCACCGTGACGATCACGCCGTGCCGGGTCACGATCGTCGAATGCGTGCATTGGCTGCGCAGGGCCTCCTTCGCGAAGGACTCGCTCAGCGCCAGCATCGAGCTGGCCATCGCGGCGAACCGCTGGGCATCCCCGCCGGCGCCGTCCGACACGAACAGGCGTCCGTCCGCCGTACTGATGCAGGCAAAGCGGATCGACGGCGCCTGCGTCAGCAGCCTTTCCAGATGGACCTGGCATCGGTCGGCCAGCGCCGGGCTCGGAGGATGGAACGCTGCCTGCGCCGGTACACCGGTGACTTTGGGTGACATCGACGAAAGTCCGAAAGACATGGAGTGGAAGGGCCGCGGGAATGTGTCGAGTGGGCGCAACCGTGGATCGCGGGGCGCTGGGCGGAGCAAAACTTAGAAGTACGTCACACTTTCGTCCATAAGGGATTCCCTTAGGCTGAAAGGCACGCCGGGTCGCCGACGAAGGCCGCCGGCCTCGGCGGACGCCCTTGCGCGGTTCCGACGCGCCCCCGGGATTCACTGATTGACTGTCGAGTGCGGCTGTGCTTAGCCCGAAGCTCCGCAGCCCCGACATTCGCATGCGAGCGTGCGCCACCGCGCGCCCGAGTCCCTCCGTGAAATCGGTGAGCCTCGGTGCGTCACAAAAATTTGCGGTGATATTCGCGGTTCCGCGACAGAATCTTCACGCTGGAAACACATCGCAGATGCGATGCGCGTCCAGCGCCGGCGAAACGGAAATTTACATGGCGGGAACGGAAACGAAGGGGGGCAATCGCCCCGTCGCAATCATCGCATCACCCAGCGACATCGTCCTGCGGGGACTTCTGGATCTCGTACGGGAGATCGACGACGTCGCCGTCGGGGGGACCGCAGCCGACGAGGCGACGCTGCTCGACCTGTTGCACGCGCGGGCGCCGGACGTGCTCGTCGTCGACGGGGCCCTGGTCGACGGCGCTCTCGGATGGCTCGACTCGACCCGCTCACGGTCGCGAATGCTGGTCTTCGGATCGCAGCGCCACGTCGGAACCCGCGCCCGATTCGACGACCGCGTCGCCTGCGGCTATTTCCATCTCGGCGAAACGCCCGGCCGCATCGCCACCTCGATCGCCACGATCGCGCGCTGCGGCCAGAAACAGGCCGGTCATCCCTCCTGCACGCATTGCCCGTCCCACAGGACCCTGCAGCCGCCGCCACTCCCGCTGACCCGCCGCGAGTACGACGTGTTCGTCCGCATCGGCTGGATGCAGGGCAACGCCGAGATATCGAACGGACTCGACATCAGCGTGAAGACCGTCGAGAGCTATCGCGAGTCGATCAAGCGCAAGCTCGGCTTGCCCTCCGCCGCAGCACTGCTGGAGGCGGCGGTGTCGTGGCGATCCGGGGAGGCGGTGATGCGAGGCGTCCGGTAAGCGATCCGGCTGACCGAGCTGGCACGCCGCCATTCTTCGCGCGAGCATTCCTCGGCCATGCGACGATGGCGATGACGAGCGCGCGTCGCGTCAGGCGCGAACAACTTTCTCATTCGCGCCGTATGGGAATCACCGGCAGCAGTCAGATCCCTTCGAATCTTCCTGCCACGACGAAGGCTGGTTTCCTGGTGCCCGGACCCGGGATCGAACCGGGATGGCCTTGCGGCCGAGAGATTTTAAGTCTCTTGCGTCTACCAGTTTCGCCATCCGGGCAGCGAAATCCGTCACGTGGACCGGGCGCATGGTAGCCGCAGATCCGTTGCGCGACCAATGCCTGGCGGCACGGTCGCGCGGGCCGCTCCGACTACTCCGCCGCTTCGACGTCGAGCCCGCAGGCCCGCGCGAGTTCGGCGAAGCCGGGAAACGAGGTCGCGACGTTGGCGCAATCGTGAATCCGGACCGGGGCATCGGCGATCGCTGCGGCGACGACGAAGCTCATCGCGATGCGATGGTCGGTGGCGCTGTCGACTTCGCCGCCGCCGATGCGGCCGCCTTCGATGATCGCGCCATCCGGCGTCTCCGCGATGCGAACGCCGAGCGCGGCGAGTCCCGTCGCCATCATCGCGATGCGGTCGGATTCCTTGACGCGCAGTTCGGCCGCACCGCGTACCGTCGTCGTGCCGCGCGCCGCCGCGGCGGCGACGAACAGGATCGGGAACTCGTCGATCATGTCCGGCACCAGTTCCACCGGCACCTCGATGCCGTGCAGGGGCGCGTGACGCACTTCCAGATCCGCAACGCGCTCGCCGCCTTGCTCGCGCGTGTCGTGCTCGCGGATGTCCGCGCCCATCAGGCGCAGCGCATCGAGCAGTCCCGTGCGGCGCGGATTCAGGCCGACGGCACGCAACAGGAGATGCGATCCGGGGATGATGCTCGCGGCGACGAGGAAGAACGCGGCCGAGGAGAAGTCCGCCGGCACGACGATGTCGGTCGCGCGCAACCGATGGCCGCCCGGAAGACGCGCCCTGCCCGGCTCGAAGCCGATCGGCCAGCCGAAAGCGGCGAGCATGCGCTCGGTGTAGTCGCGTGTCGGATGCGGCTCGCGCACGACCGTTTCGCCGTCCGCGTACAGGCCGGCCAGCAGCACCGCCGATTTCACCTGCGCACTGGCGACCGGAAGCTCGTAGTCGACGCCGTGCAGGTTCGAGCGGCCGTGGATGTGCAGCGGCGGCAGGCCGCCCGGTTCGGCGTCGATGCGCGCGCCCATGGCGCTGAGGGGTTCGATCACGCGCCGCATCGGGCGCTTCCTGAGCGACGCGTCGCCGGTCAGCGTGGTGTCGAACGCCTGTCCGGCGAGCAGGCCGGCGAGCAGGCGCATGCCGGTGCCGGCGTTGCCGCAATCGAGTACGCCGTCCGGCGCGGCGAGCCCGTGCAGGCCGACGCCGTGCACGATGCGTCGCGAGGGCGACGGGCTGTCGATGCGCACGCCCATCTTCGCGAAGATCGCAGCGGTCGCGCGCGTGTCCTCGCCTTCGAGGAATCCGTCGATGCGCGAATCGCCGTCCGCCAGTGAGGCGAGCATGATCGCGCGATGCGAGATCGACTTGTCGCCGGGAACGGTGATTTCCCCGGTGAGCGGGCCGGCGGGCCGGCTGATCCAGTCGATGCGTTCGGTCGTCATTCGTTCAATCCCATGGGGCTCCTCGCCGTCGGGCGGGAACCGGAAATCCGTCGGTGGCGGCCGCCGCTCAGCTCGAGGCGTCCAGCGCCGCCAGCAACCGCTCGTTCTCCTCGCGGCGGCCGATGCTGATGCGCAAGGTGTGCGGCAGGCCGTAGCCTCCCATCGGCCTCACGATCACGCCACGCTCGAACAGCCGGCGCTCGAGTTGCGCGGCGTCGCGACCGAGGTCGACCAGCACGAAATTCGTCTGCGACGGCAGGCAGGCGTATCCGCGCTGCGCAAGTTCGGCCACGAGCCAGGCGCGTTCGCTCGCGTTGGTCCTGCGCACGTGGTCGAGGTGGTCGCGATCGGCGAGCGCCGCTTCCGCGCCCGCCAGGGCCAGGCTGTTGAGGTTGAACGACTCGCGCAGGCGTTCCAGCACGGCCACGACGCTGGCGTCGGCGACGAGGTAGCCGGCACGCGCGCCCGCCAGCGCATAGGCCTTCGAGAACGTGCGCGCGACGATCAGGTTCGGATGATCGTCGACGAGCCTCAGCGCGGTGCTCAAACCGGGCGTGTCGACGAATTCGTTGTAGGCCTCGTCGACGACGACGAGCACGTCGCGCGGCACGTTCTCCAGGAAGCGCGTGAGGGCGCCGTCGCCGAACCAGGTGCCGGTCGGATTGTTCGGATTGGCGAGATAGACGAGGCGCGTGTCGGCGCGCACCGCAGCGGCCATCGCGTCGAGGTCATGGCCGAGCGGCGCCGTCGCATGCGTGCGCGGCAGCGCCGGCACGCAGATCGGCTGCGCGCCGGC
>DBMH01000268.1 GCA_002297645.1 Rhodanobacteraceae bacterium UBA703
CCGGAGTTCGGATCGAAGCGCGGTTCGCGCGCGAGGCCGAGGTCGACGACGGCGCGCACGCCGGGCAGCGTCAGGCTCGACTCCGCGACGTTCGTCGCGAGCACGACGCGGCGGCTGCCGGACGCCGCCGGGGCGAGGGCGGCGTGCTGTTCGGCGAGCGACAGCTCGCCGTGCAACGGCAGGATCTCGACCGGGGGCCGGGGCGAGGTCGTGTCCGAAGACGCCGATGTTCTCGCGGCAGGACCGGCACGTTCGGCCGCGTCACGGGCATCGCTTCCACCCAGTGCCGCGCGCGCCTGCTCGATCTCGCGCCGGCCCGGCAGGAAGGCGAGCACGTCGCCGTCGTTCTCGGCGAGCGCCTGTTCGACCGCACGGCGCAGGTGGAACGGCCAGCCTCGTTCGGGAAACGTCTCCCCGGCGCGCGCAGGAGGATGCGCCACGCGCACCGGGAAGCTGCGGCCCTCGCTGGCGAGCTGCGGCGCGTCGAACCAGCGTGCGATGCGCTCGCCGTCGAGCGTCGCGGACATGATCGCGAGACGCAGGTCCGGGCGCAGGTTCGCCTGCACGTCGAGCGCGAGCGCGGCGCCGAGGTCGCCGTGCAGGTGGCGTTCGTGGAATTCGTCGAACAGGATCGCGCCGATGCCGGAGAGTTCCGGGTCGTCCTGGATCATCCGCGTCAGGATGCCTTCGGTGACGACCTCGATGCGCGTCCGGGCCGAAACCTTCGATTCGAAGCGGATGCGGTAACCGACCGTCTCGCCGGCACGTTCGCCCCGCTGCGACGCCATGAACTCGGCCGCGGCGCGGGCCGCGATGCGGCGCGGTTCGAGCATCAGGATACGGCCGCCCGCGAGCCAGGCTTCGCCGAGCAGGGCCGGCGGCACGCGTGTCGTCTTGCCGGCGCCGGGCGGCGCTTCAAGCACGAGGCGAGGGTGTTCGCGCAGGCTGGCGAGGATCCGCGGCAGCAGCGCATCGACGGGGAAGGCGGGCGACGTCATCCCGCTATCGTAGCGAAACGGAAAGCGCGGCCACGTAGGGCCGCAAGGGAATCATCCGACGGCAATGCCGCGCGAACCGCCGGCATCCGGTACGGAAGCAGGGACAAACGAAAAACGGCGCGGCCCACTGTGTGGCCGCGCCGTTGCCCATCCGGACGAAGCGGAAGGGTTTATTCGCAGAGCATGCCGTTCGCGCTGAACAGGCGGTCGTACGCGATGGTGCCGTTGAAGCTCGGTACCGGCGCGGCCAGGTCGGCATTCGGCGTGAACGCGACGTCGAGACGGTTGCAATGCTGGAGCTGGAACGTGGCCTTGCCCCACGGCTTCTGCTCGAGATCCTTGCCGAGATAGGCGGCATCGATCGTGATGCTGGTGGCACCGGCCGGAACGGAGGCGCTGCCGACCAGCCAGAACGGATTGCCTTCCAGGTCCTTCAGCAGCAGGTCGTACACGAGCTGGCGCGGCATCGCGGCGCCGGCGGGATTCTGATCGGATTCGGTGACCTGCACGAGCAGGCCGTGGCCCTTCTCGCCGTTGATCCACTGCGCGGCGGCGTAGCCGTCGATCGGCATGGAAAAGGCGGCCGGGGCGGTGTACGCCGGGATGTCGATGTCGACCGCCTGCGATGCCGCGATATAGGCATTGCGCGGGTCGATGCGGATCTTGAACGCCTTGTTGAAGTTGAAGCGGCCGGCATCCTTGAAGGTCGCGTTCTCGAGCACGTAGGTCGTGCTGGCGTAGAGGCCGATGCCCGGCAGCGTGTCGGACTGGCGGGTGTTGGGTTCGGAGGCCACGCGCGGATAGCTCGCGGGCTTTCCGAACTCGATGGTGCCCTGCGCCACGCTGATCGTCGGGATGAAGTAGAACTGGTCCTCGAGCTCGGCACTGCGCTCGAAGCGCACCAGCGTCATGCTGTTGGGCGCTCCCTTGTCGTTGTACGCCACGTCCTGGCCGCTGCTGCTGCACGGGATGCGCCAGACGACGACCTTCGCGTTCTCCGCCACCGGACGCCCGCCCTTTGCGGCCAGCAGCACGATGTCCTTCTCGTACACGGTGCCGCTCGGCTTGTCCGGCAGCGTGCCCGAAGCGCAACTGGGCGGGTAGGAGCGCTGCGGATTTGCCTGCGGGGCGCCTCCCCGCTCGTTGTTGCCGGCGACCTTCGCGCCGGAGGCCGCGGGCAGCGCGACGGGCATGGCAAAGCCGGCGAATGCGGTGCGGCTTTCGGAAGCGGAAGCGGAAAGCGCCGAAGCGGCGCAGGCGAGGGCGGCCGTCAGGCCGAGAATCGTCTTCATCATCAAACCTCTTCGAATATGAACCGGCAGACTGGGCGCGAATCCAGCGACGCGCGCGCAGGTCCGGTCCAAGGACGAAGTGCGACGGAAAATCGTCGCGCCTCGCGGGAACTCCGCGGATCCGCGCCGGCCGCGAAGGCCGGTGCGGCCGCGGCAGGGGTCACTCGCAGATCATGCCGTTGGCGCTGAACAGGCGCGAGTACACGCGCGTCCCGCTGAATGTCGGCACGGGCGCCGCGAGGCCGGCGTTCGGGGTGAAGGTCACCTCAAGGCGGTTGCAGTTCTGCACGCGGAACTTCGCCTTGCCCCAGGCCGGGAGCTGGCCGCTCTTGCCGAGATAGTTCGCCGCCACTTCGACTTCGGTCGCCCCGACGGGGAATGCCGCGCTGCCGACCAGCCAGAACGGATTGTCGTCGAGGTCGCGCACGAGCAGGTCGTAGACGAGCTGGCGCGTCATCGAACCGTCGCCGCCGTACTGCTCCGTCACCTGCACGAGCAGGCCGTCGCCGGTATCGCCCTTGATCCACTGCGCGGCGGCGTAGCCGTCGAGGAACAGCGGTGCGCTCGCATCCGGGTAGGTCGCCTGCGTCGGTGCGTAGGCCGGGACCTTGAATTCCGCGGTCTTGTAGCCCGCCACGGTGTCCTGCGGGTCGACCAGCAGGTCGAACGCCTGGTTGTACTGGTGGTTGAAGTCGTCGCCGAACGGGAAGTTCTCGAGCACGTAGGTCGTGCTGTAGATGATCGGGCTGTCGAAGGCGGTCTCGGAAATCACGGTGTTCGGTTCTGCCGCGACGCGCACGAGGCTGGCCTGGTCGCCGTAGCCGGTCGGGCCCTGCTTGATCCGCACCAGCGGCATCGTCGGGATGACGTCGCTGCGCCCTTCGTTGGCGGCGGCGCGGTCGAAGCGCAGCAGGGTCATCGCGTTCTGCGCCTGTCCATTGGCGTTGTACGGCGTCGACGTGTTGCCGCTGCTGCAGGCGATGCGCCACAGCGTCACCTTGACGGTTTCCGGTGTCGTGCGGCCGTTCTGGTCCTTGGTGTACAGCGGCAGGTCCTGGCTGAGGATCACGCCGGTGCTGCCGCTGGCGTCGGGCAGCGGATCGGAGCCGCAGCTCGGCGGATAGGCGCGGTACGGGTTGGCCATCGGCGTGCCCGGGTAACGCGCATTGCCCATCGCCTTGGCCTGCGCGGGTTTCGCCGACGTCGCGCGCGCCTGCGTCGAGGCCAGCGTGGCCAGGCGTTGCGCGCCGCTGGTCGCCGGGGAGGCGATCAGGTCCACCGAGCCTTCGGCCCATGCATTGCCTGCGGCGGCGGCGAGCGCGAAAGCAAGCGCGGAACGAAGCGTGGGGCTCATCGACATCTCCTCCTGGGGATCCTCTGGAATGCGCGTCCCGCGTGGCCGCCGGCGCGCAGCCGCCGCATAATCGCGCGTTTGGACGATGGAGTGAAGCGCGCATGCAACTGGTGGACATCGGCGCGAACCTGACCCACGAATCCTTCCGCGCGGACTTCGACGCCGTGCTCGAGCGCGCGCGCGGACACGGCGTGGCGGAGATGGTGGTGACCGGTGCGAGCGCCGGCGGCAGCCGCGCCGCGCAGGAACTGGCGCGGCGTCATCCCGGTTTCCTGCACGCGACGGCCGGCGTGCATCCGCATCACGCGCACGAGTACGACGACGCCACCGACGCGCTGCTGCGCGAACTCGTCGCCACGCCCGAGGTGAAGGCCGTCGGCGAAACGGGCCTCGACTATTTCCGCAACTATTCGCCGCATGCGGCGCAGATCGACGCCTTCGAGCGCCAGCTCGCGATCGCCGCCGACAGCGGCAAGCCGCTGTTCCTGCACCAGCGGGACGCGCACGCGGACTTCGTCGCCTGCATGGACCGGTTCGCCGGCCGGATCGGCCACGCCGTCGTGCACTGCTTCACCGGCGAGCGCGACGAACTGGACGCCTACCTGGATCGCGGCTGGTTCATCGGCATCACCGGCTGGATCTGCGACGAACGCCGCGGCCAGCATCTGCGCGATCTCGTGAAAAGAATTCCCGCCGACCGCCTGATGATCGAGACCGACGCGCCGTACCTGCTGCCGCGGGACCTGCACCCGAAGCCCTCGCACCGGCGCAACGAACCGATGTATCTCGCGCACGTCTGCCGGGCGGTCGCGGCGGCGCGCGGCGAGGACGTCGAAACCACCGCCGCCCTCAGCACGGCGAACGCGCGCGGGTTCTTCGGACTCTAGCCGGCCGGGGAGCAGTCCATCGGTGCGCCCCGGCGACGGAGCGCCGGCGGATCGACGGCGCGATGCGTCGATCCGCGCAGCAGGGGGAAGCGGCTCCGCCGCGACGTGCGCGCCGGGGAAAGGGCCGGCCGCCCATTCCCCGGCGATCCACCGGTCAGCGCGAATCGACCAGCACGATCTCGGCGTCGTCGAGCGCGGTCAGCGTCACGGTCGAAACGTCGCGAATGGCCGCGCCGTCGCGCGCGTCGATGCGCGTGCCGTTCACCTCGACCGAACCCTTCGCCAGCACCAGGTAGGCGTGGCGTCCGGGGCCGAGCGCATAGTCCGCGCGCTCGCCGGCCTTCAGCGTCGCCCCGAGCACGCGCGCATCGGCACGGATCGGCAGGGCGTCGCCGTCGCCGTCCTGACCACTCGCGAGCGTGACGAAGCGACCCGAGCGATCGCCTTTCGGGAACGGCCGCGAGCCCCAGGACGGCTCGCCGCCGCGCGCGTCCGGAATGATCCAGATCT
Organism: Rhodanobacteraceae bacterium UBA703; assembly: GCA_002297645.1. GTDB lineage: Bacteria > Pseudomonadota > Gammaproteobacteria > Xanthomonadales > Rhodanobacteraceae > Dokdonella_A. The sequence continues at coordinate 5,042 of DBMH01000268.1, forward strand.
GGAAGATCCGCGTGGTCTCGCCCTCGGCGTTGTACTCGGCGTGGCGGATGCCGCTGCCGGCGCTCATGACCTGCACGTCGCCCGCTTCGGTGCGGCCATGGTTGCCGAGACTGTCCTGGTGCGTGATCGCCCCGTCGCGCACGTAGGTGATGATTTCCATATCCGCGTGCGGGTGCGGCGGAAAGCCGGTGCCGGCGGCGATCTCGTCGTCGTTCCACACGCGCAGCGCGCCCCAGCCCATGCGCTTCTCGTCCATGTAGCCGGCGAAGGAGAAATGATGCTTGGCCTTGAGCCAGCCGTGGTCGGCGCCGCCGAGTTCGTTGAAGGGTCTGCGTTCGATCATGTCGTTCTCCGGGTAGCCAGTGCCGGCTAGATCGGGGCGGCGGCCGGGTTTGCGAGTCCGGCCGGGAAGAACGCCGCGTTCGCGATCGGCGAACGGACCGGCATCCGTCCAGCGCGCTTCGCGTCCCGTCGCACCAGCCGTCGCGACGCGACGGACGCCCTCAGCTGCGCAGGCCGATGCCGCGGTTGAGCAGGGCCATGCCGACGACCGTAAGCACGACCGCGAAACCGGACATGACGACGAAGGCGACGCCGAGCGGCACGTCGCTGATGCCGAGCAGGCCGTAGCGGAACGCGTTGACCATGTAGAGGATCGGGTTCGCGTAGGAGACTTCCTTCCACGGCGAGCCGAGCGCGCTGACCGAATAGAACACCCCGCCGAGATAGGTCAGCGGAGTCAGCACGAAGGTGGGCACCAGCGCGATGTCGTCGAACTTCTTCGCGTAGACGGCGTTGACGAAGCCGGCCAGGGAGAACACCAGCGAGGTGAGCAGCACGGTCAGCAGCGTGATCCACGGGTGGTACAGGTGGATGTGCGTGAAGAACAGCGAGATCGCCAGCACGATCGCGGCGACGATCAGGCCGCGCAGCATCGCGCCGGCGACGTAGCCGGCGAGGATGACCCAGCTCGGCATCGGCGAGGCCAGCATCTCCTCGACGTGGCGGCCGAACTTCGCGCCGAAGAACGAGGACGAGATGTTGCCGTAGCTGTTCGTGATCACGGCCATCATGATCAGGCCGGGCACGATGTAGTCGATGTACTGGATGCCCGGCGCGATCTCGCCGATGCGGCTGCCGACCATGCGCCCGAAGATGACGAAGTACAGCGTCATCGTGATCGCCGACGGCAGCAGCGTCTGCGACCAGATGCGCAGGATGCGGATGACTTCGCGCCGCGTGATCGTGTACAGCGCGACGAGATTGGGGCTGGAGGGCATTGGGAGTTCCATGGTGGGACTACTCGAGGCGAGTCGTGGGCGCGTACGGCGATCCGTCGCTGGAGCGCGTTCCGGTCGGCATCCTGCCTTTTCCTCAGGCGGCCCGGGAGCCGGAATCGGCCTTGCCGGTCTTGCCGTTCTCGACGAGGCGCACGAAGAGCTCCTCCAGCCGGTTCGCCTTGTTGCGCATCGAGCGCACCACCACGCCGCTCGCGGACAGCGCCGCGAACAGCGAATTCAGGTCGTGCTCGCGCGACATTTCCGCCTCGAGCGTCATGTCGTCGACGCGTGCCAGCGCCACGCCAGGGACGACGGGCAGGTCCGCGACCGGCGCGGCGAGGTCGAGCACGAAGGTTTCGACGTCGAGCTTCGACAGCAGCCGCTTCATCGACGTGTTCTCGATGATGTGGCCGTGGTCGATGATCGCGATGTTGCGGCAGAGCTGCTCGGCTTCCTCCAGGTAGTGCGTGGTGAGGATCACCGTCGTGCCCGCGGCGTTGATGCCGCTGATGAACTTCCACATCGTGCGGCGGATCTCGATGTCCACGCCGGCGGTGGGTTCGTCGAGGATCAGCAGCTTCGGCTCGCTCATCATCGCGCGAGCGATCATCAGGCGCCGTTTCATGCCGCCGGACATCGCGCGCGCCGGCTGGAACGCCTTGTCCCACAGCACCAGTTCCTTCAGGTACTTCTCGGCGCGTTCCGCCGCGACGGTGCGCGGGATGCCGTAGAAGCCGGCTGCGTTGACGCAGATGTCGAACGGCTTCTCGAAGAAGTTGAAGTTGAGCTCCTGCGGCACGAGGCCGATCAGGCGCATCGCCTCGTTGCGGCGCTCGAGCACCGATACGCCGAACACGCGCGCATCGCCGCCGGTCGCGTTGACCAGCGAGGACAGGATGCCGATCAGCGTGGACTTGCCGGCGCCGTTCGGGCCGAGCAGGGCGAAGAAATCGCCCGGCTGCACGGTCAGCGAGACGCCCTTGAGCGCCTCGACGCCGTTCGCGTAGGTCTTCTTCAGCTCGACGACGTCGAGCGCGGGGATGGTCGTCATGGGATCCGGGAAGGCCGGCAAAGGGAGGAGCACGGCCGCCTGCTAGTATAACGGGCTGACCCACGCCTTCAGTTGCCGTCTCGATGGAACATTTCAAGCTGCGCCTCGCCGCAAGCCACATGCTGGCTCCGGCCGTCCGCCACCTCGCGTTCGAGCGCGACGACGGCCAGCCGTTCGCCTTCGTCCCCGGCCAGTTCATCCAGGTGCATTTCCACTACGCCGACGGCAAGCCGACCAAGCGCAGCTACTCGGTCGGGACGGTCGGCGACGGCAGCGGCGCCGTGCAACGCCTGGAGATCGCGGTGTCCTATGTCGAGGGCGGCGCCGCCACCGCGCTGCTGTCCGGCCTGGAGGAGGGCGATACCGTCGACGCCAGCGGCCCCTACGGCCGCTTCTGCCTGATGGACGCCGACGCCAATGCGCGCTACCTGCTCGTCGCGACGGGCACCGGCGTTACCCCGTACCGCGCGATGCTGCCGCTGATCCGCCGGCTGACCGCGACGCGCGGCTGCACCTTCGCCCTCGTCTACGGAGCGCGCACCGAAGTCGAGCTGCTCTACGGCGAGGAGTTCGAGGCGTTCGCTCGCGAGGTCCCCGGATTCACGTTCCACCCGTGTTTCAGCCGCGTCCCCCGCGCCGAGCCGCGCCCGCACGACCGCAACGGACGGGTGCAGGTCGCGCTGGCGGAACTGGTCCCGAACGCCGCGACCGACATCGCCTACCTCTGCGGCAACCCCGACATGGTCGACCAGAGCTTCGCCATGCTGAAGGAAGCCGGCCTCGCCGTGCCGCAGATCCGGCGCGAGAAATACGTCTCCTCGCGCTGAGGCGGTGCCCGCCGCCGCTGTCGCAATAGGGCGGCAGGACGGCGCCGTGCCGGCCTGAGGTCGAGCCGGCCCGCGTCGGCGGCTCCTTTGTGTCCGGTGCGCAGGATCGCCGCGGCGCGGCCGCAGGCCGAGGTCCTGCGCGGTTCTGGTCATTCGCCGGCGTCGCGGCGCCATTCCTGCTTCGGGCTGGCGGCATCCACGTCCGGCTGGCAGGCTGGACGCATCGCGAGTCCGGCGTGGCCTGAAGCGGCAATGCCCTTACCCCGCGCTTCGCAGTCGAAGGAGCACCCGCGATGAAGAGCTGGCTCTACCTGGCGGTCGCGATCGTCGGCGAGGTCATCGCCACCTCCGCGCTGAAGTCGAGCGAGGGATTCTCGCGGCCGCTGCCGTCGATCGTCGTCGCGGTCGGCTACGGCGTCGCGTTCTACTTCCTGTCCCTCGCGCTGCGGACGATTCCCGTCGGCATGGCGTATGCGGTCTGGTCCGGAGTCGGCATCGTGCTGGTGTCGGTCGTGGCGTGGCTCGTGCTGGGGCAGAAGCTCGATGCCTGGGCCCTGGTCGGCATGGGCTTGATCGTCGCGGGCGTGCTGGTGCTCAATCTCCTGTCCAAGGCGGCCTCGCACTGACGGCACGCCGGCATCCCGGATGCCCGGCAGGCCGGCGCGCGACGTCGAGGCGCTGGCGAATCGAGGGCTCGAGTTCGAAGACCGACGGGGGCGAGGATGGCATCGCGCAAGGGCGGGGAAGAGGGTGTCGCGGTGGATCGGTTCGTCGAGGCACTGGCGCCTCCGCGCCGGCGCGAGGTGGCCGCGCTGCGGGCGATCCTGCTCGGCGTGGACCCCGCGATCTCCGAGGAGATCAAGTGGAACGCGCCGAGCTTCCGTACCACGGAGCACTTCGCCACGATGAACCTGCGCTCGAAGGAGGGCCTTCTGCTCATCCTGCATCTGGGAGCGAAGAAGGCCGCGCTGCCGGAAAACGCGATCGCCGACCCGCAGGGGTTGCTGAAATGGCTCGGCCCGGATCGCGCCTCGATCGCGTTCCGCGACGAGGACGACGTCCACGCGAAGAGAGATGCCCTGTCGTCGCTCGTGCGGCAGTGGATGGAGCATCTGCCCGTGCGCTGACGCAGGTGTCGATACGGGTTTCCACGCGGCGTCCGCGCCGTCGCACCGGACTTCCGCGGCGATGATGCTCCGCCGCGCGAAGAGGGCGGCGACGGCGGGCGCGAGAACGGAAAGCCGTCTGGACGGCCATACGATGAGGCACCCGCCCTGTGCGGCTGCCAAGAATCGTGCCAACGATCCTGCATTGCGGGATGCTTGACATACCGTTTTCGACTCGTTTAGCGTCGGGTCCATGTCGCATCGCAGCAGCCACCGTCCGAACGCCATCCGCCTCGCTTCCGCGGCGGTCGCTCGTACGCTCGCTCTGCGTGGCGCGCTTCTTCTTGTACTCGTACTCCTCATTACCAGCGGAGGTGCGGGTTAGGGCGCGCGTCGATAGCAAAAAAGGCTAGAAGACCCCCAAGAACCCCGCACCCGGAAACGGATGCGGGGTTTTTTATTGGGTTCGTTTCCGCGATCCATCCGGGATCGCCGCGGTCGGGAAGGCTGCGAGGCATGGCGGGGCTTCGGCTTCGGACGATCTACGAGCGGCCATCCGTGGCTTTTGTTTCTGCGATCCGTCCGGGATCGCTGCGGTCGGGAAGGCTGCGAGGCATGGCGGGGCTTCGGCTCCGGACGATCTACGAGCGGCCATCCGTGGCCGCACTTCTCAATTAAAAAAAGCAGGTCCACATGAATCGCGATATCGCCAGTACGGACAACGAAACCGACGTAGCCGCTCGCCGCGTGCTGATCTTCGACACGACCCTGCGCGACGGCGAGCAGTCGCCGGGGTTCTCGATGAGCCGCGCGCAGAAGCTGCGCATGGCGCACGCGCTGGAGGAACTCGGGGTCGACATCATCGAGGCGGGATTCCCGGTCGCTTCCGAAGGGGATTTCGATTCGGTGCGTTCGATCGCGACGGAACTGCACACGGCACGCATCTGCGGCCTGGCCCGTGCCCAGATGAAGGACGTCGAAGCCTGCGCGCGGGCGCTGGAGCCGGCGGCACGGTCGCGCATCCACATCTTCCTCGCGACGAGCCCGCTGCACCGCGAACACAAGCTCGGCATGAGTAAGCAGCAGGTCGTCGACACCGCGACGGCGGCCATCCGCCGCGCGCGCGAATTCTGCGAGGACGTCGAATTCTCGGCCGAGGACGCGATCCGCACCGAACCCGACTACCTCGCCGAGGTGTTCGGCGCCGCGATCGCGGCCGGTGCGCGCACGGTCAACGCGCCCGACACGGTCGGCTACACCACGCCCGGCGAGATCCTCGAGCGCTTCGCCTGGCTGCGCGCCAACGTGCGCGGCATCGACGGCGCCGTGCTGTCCTCGCACTGCCACGACGATCTCGGCATGGGCGTCGCCAACAGCCTCGCGGCGATCGCGGGCGGCGCCGGACAGGTCGAATGCACGCTGCTCGGCATCGGCGAGCGCGCCGGCAACGCCTCGCTGGAAGAGATCGTGATGGCGCTGCGCACTCGCCGCGACCTGTACCACGCGACGACCGGCATCCGCACCGAGCGCCTGCAGCCCACGGCGCGCCTGCTCGCCAACCTCGTCGGCGCGACGATTCCGCGCAACAAGGCGATCGTGGGCGAGAACGCGTTCGCGCACGAATCGGGCATCCACCAGCATGGCGTGCTGAAGCATCGCGCGACCTACGAAATCATGCGGCCGGAGGACGTCGGCTGCGCGCGCTCGTCGCTCGTGCTCGGCAAGCACTCCGGCCGCCATGCACTGCGCGATCGCCTGGGCACGCTGGGCTACACGCTCGACGAGGCTGCACTCGACGAGGTGTTCGCGCGCTTCAAGGCGCTGTGCGACCGCAAGAAGGAAGTGCACGACGGCGACCTCGAGGCGCTCGCGGTCGGGCGCGATCCCGAGGCGGCCGGCCCGTGGGCGCTCGAACACCTGCATGCCGCCAGCCATCTCGGCGGCAGCGCCTCGGCCTCG
>DBMH01000152.1 GCA_002297645.1 Rhodanobacteraceae bacterium UBA703
GTGCGTGCCCACGGCGAGCGTGGCGGCCTGGCATGCGGCCGATCCGGCCGCGACCGGCACGGCACCGCAGCCGGGCACTGGCGTGCCGCCGTCGGCGAAGGCGACCGTGCCGTTGGGCAGGCCGCCGGGCAAGCTCACGTTCGCGCTCAGCATGGCGCTCTGGCCGAACACGGTCGCGTTGGGATTGGCCGCCAGCGTCGTCGCGGTCGCGGCGGGATGGATGGTGAGCGTGGTGGTGGCGTTGGTATCGGCGTAGGTAGCGGCGTCGTCAGGGGTGAAATCGACCGACAACGTGTGAGTGCCCGCGTCGAGCACGCTGCCGGCGGCCGGCGCGTAGGCGAACATGCCGGCGACCGCATTGCCGTTGTAGCTCGCGCTGGCGTTCAGTTGCGCGGCGTCGAGCGCGGCCGGCCAGGTGAGGGCGGCGGGCGCGGTCCACGCCAGCGCCGGCACGACGCGGATCGGGATCGATTCGGATTGGGTGACGAGCGCGGCCAGGCCACCGCTCTCGGCCGTGGCGGTCAGCGTCAGCGGGCCGCCGACCGGTGCCTCCGGCGTGACGTCGAGTGTCAGCGCGACCGGGTCGCTGGAACTCACCGCGAGCGGCGTCGCACGCGTGCAGCGCGCCGTTGCCGTGTCGCAGGTCCACCCGGTGGTTGGCGTCGTGCCGGCCATGCCGACCAGCGCGAGGCCGTTCGGGATCGCCGCCGTCAGCGTCAGGCGATGGTCGAGGACGATGGTCGGGCTCGGGTTGTGCACGTCGATCGTCACCGTGCCGGGCGGGCCGCCCTGGGTGAACGTGGCGGGCAGGTGCGTGGCCGTCAGCGTGAGCGTGGAAGGTATCGCTGGCGTGATGGTGGTGGAGCTGAGATCGAAGAGCGAGAACGCCAGCATGGTTTCCTGCGGGGTCATCGGGCCGGGCGCGCATTCGGCCGGGAAGACCTTTCCGCTGCTGTTGGCATCGCTGATGTGGTACTCGTTGAACTGCACGCGCCCGCACTGGTCGGCGGGCGGCGCGCCGACCGGCGTGTTGAAGCTGATCTGCACCGGGATCGACGGGTTGTCGATGCGGATCCACGATTGGGTGCTGCCCAGCACGCCGTCCAGGTCCGTGCGGAGGTACTGGAGGGGAATCTGGCCCAGGGTCGTGGAGGCGCCGACGGTTTGCAGCCATTCCGCCAGCCGCAGTCCTTTCGGAAAGCTCGTATTGACGAGGCCGGGCTGGTCGGCGGGCGGCGCCTGATCGGGGTGCCAGATCACGGTGCCGGCGAAAGCCGGATTGGTGTTGAGATAGGAGAAAGCGTAGTGCGTGCCCAGCACGCGACCACCGGCGTTGGCGTAGTTGCCCAGTGCGGTCAGTTCCGCAGCCGTGCGGGAGTAGGCGGCGCCTTGGCAGCCGAGCAGGGTCAGGTCGTAGGAATTGAGCGTGCTCTGGCTGCTCCACAGCGTCGTCTCGGACGGCGTTGCCGCGCCGGCGCTCGCGCCGGCGCCGCCGGAACCGAGGTAGATGTGCACGCGGCCAGTGCCGCTCGGTCGGCTGAATTCGCTGTCCTGAAGGCCGAACTTGCGCAGCGTGCATTCGACTACGTCCACGCTGCCGGTCACCATCGCGATCTTGGGAATGTCGCCTTGGGTCTTGTCCCTGGGCAGGTTCGTCCGCGCGGCGGGTACGGCGGTGTCGGTGCAGGCGGCGACGTTGTCGATCGTCAGTTGGCGCCGCCATTTGCCAGCCTGGATCACCAGCGGAATGTTGGCGCCGACCGGCATGTTGGTCAGAGTGAACTTGCCATCGACCGCGCTGGTGGCGGTGACCAGCGGCGCGCCGGTCACCGGCGTGGTGCATTGCACGCCCTCGGCGAACGCCGTCACCGGCGCGTTCGGCACGTAGACCAGCACGTCCGGCATCGGCAGGGTGCCGTTCGGCGCGAAGATCGTGCCGCTGACACTGGTGGTGGCGCCGCCGGGGCAGACCACCTGTTGCAGGCACAGCCCGGTGCAGGGCTGGGCTACGGCGGGCGAACCCGCCGCGACGAGCAGCAGGATGGTGAAAAGAACGATGCTGCGCATGAGGTTCCCCCTGAATTGACGAAGCAGAAAACGTTGCTTCGCGCATTGACGCGCAAGACGGTGCCATCGAGGATCGCGAGCGGCTCAGCACGCCGCGTCGATCGGTGCCGAGGCTGCGGAAACAGGCGACCGCGTTGATCGAGGTGCTGCCGGGGTCGGGCAGCATCGTCCGCGTCGGGTCGCCGGTGCCGACGAAGCGACTGGGGGCGAGGCCGACGGCCGAGGTGACGCGGTGGTTTGGCGTCCAGAGCCGGTCAGCGCAGCGTCATCGCCGTCGGACTTCGTGTTGCCGGCGATGATCGAGTTCGGCGCGGTGGCGCCGCCGGCGCCGGCAAGGGGGCCGACGCTGCCGCTCGACACGGGGACGCATGCGGAGCGCTGGGAAATCCTGAGGTGCCCGTGCCTCGTGCGCCACGGCACGGAAGCTGCCCAGCGGAGGTGCTGGAGCAGCTTCGGCGTCGATGGCGGCCGGTCAGAGCATGAGCGGCTGCGCAGCTCCCGTGAGCACGAACGTGCGCGGCTTCCCGTCCTCGTCCGCGACGCTGCCGAGCACGAGCACGGCGGCGGGCGCGACTTCGCTCCACGCGCTCGCGCGTTCCCGGCCGCCTGCGTCATGCGCGAGCAGGCGCACGCGAGTGACGCCGCGGTCAGAGCGTGCTTCCACGCGCAGCTCGCGCGTGCCGTCGCGCACGGACAGCAGCGCCGTCGTGGCCCGCGCGCGCTCGTCGGCCTGCCTTGCGATCTCGGCCGCGTCGATCGCGAATTCGTGCAGCGCGTCGCCGTCGAGGATCGCCTTCGCCTGCGTGCCTTCGACGACAGGGACCGGCGGCATGCCGTTGCCGTAGGACCCGTCGAAGCCGTCACGCAGCAGCACGAGGATCGACGAATACGAACGGCTGCCCGGCTGCATGCCATCGACGGAAATCGTGAACGTCGCATCCGGCTCGCTCGCGTCGGCGCGCACCGGCATGCTGACCAGCCAGGTCAGGCTGCGATCGGCGGGCAGCGTGGCGAGGTCGTGCAGCACGCCGCTGCCGCTCGCCGTGCAGCTTGCGCCGCTGCCGCTCCCGGAGCACTGCCAATGCGCGTGGTCGGCGTCGAACGCCGACGACAGAGCGGCGTCGATCGGCACGTTCGACGCGGTGGCCTGGCCTTCGTTCTTCAGCGTGACCGCGTAGTCGACGACCTGGCCATAGCGCACATGGGCGGGCGCATCGGCGACGGCAAGCGTCAGGTGCGCGGGCGCGAGGTCGACGATCAGCGAGCCGCTCGCGCTGCTGCCGTCGAAGCTCGCCGACGACGCGCCGTCGGGCGTGAACATGGCGGTCAGCGTTTTCGTGCCGGCGTTGGTCGGCGTCAGCAGGCAGTGGGTCGCGGGCAGCGTGAACGAGCAGGTGGCGCCGCTGCCGTCGTCGATCGCGACGGTGCCACCGAACGTGCCGGCGCCCGGCGCGGCGACGGCGACGCTCGCGCTTACCTCCGCGCTCTGGCCGAGCGTGATCGGCGCGGGCGGCGACAGCGTGACGATGGTCGAAGCCTTGGCGACCACTACCGACGTCGTGTTGCTCGTCGACGGGGTCGCGTTCGCAGTGCCGCTGAAACTCGCGGTCAGCGGATGCGCGCCGACCGCGAGCGTGGCGATCTGGCATTGCACCGATCCGGCGGCGACGGGGATCGCGCCGCAAGCGGACACGGGCGTGCCGTCGTCGTCGAAGGAGATCGTGCCGTTCGTCGTGCCGGGCGGCAGCGTCACGCTCGCGTTCAGCGTCGTGTTCTGGCCGAACACGGTGGCGGAGGGAGATGTCGACAAGGTCGTCGTGGTGGGGTACGGAGCGACGGTGATCGTCGTGGTCGTGCCGGCGCTGGCATACGCCGCGGCGTCGTCCGGCGTGAAATCGACCGATAGCGTGTGCGTGCCCGCGCCGAGCACCGTTCCCGCAACCGGCGAGTAAGCGAACGAACCGCTGACCGCGTTGCCGCCGTAGCTCGCCTGGGCGTTCAGTTGCGCGGCGCCGAGCGCGGTCGGATGGACGATGGGCGCGATGGTCCAGGCGATCGCCGGCACGACGCGGATCGGGATCGCCTCGGACTGCACCACGGGATTCGCCAGTCCGCCGTTCTGCGCGGTGGCGGTGAGCGTCAGCGGTCCGCCGGCCGGTGCGTCGGCGGCGACGCCGAGCGTCAGCGCGATCGGATCGCTCGAGCCCGCCGCGAGCGACGTCGTGCGCGTGCAGCGTGCCGCCGGCACGTCGCAGGTCCAGCCGGTCGTTGCGCCGGTGCCGGCCATGCCGGCGAGGGTCAAGCCGGGCGGGATCGCCGCCGTCAACGTCAGGCTGGAGTTCGCGGGAAGCGTCGCGCTCGGGTTCCGCACGTCGATCGTGACCGTGCCGGGCGCGCCGCCCTGCGTGAACGTGGCGGGCACGTGCGAGGCCTTCAGCGCGATCGCCGAGGGCTGGTCCGGAGTGATGGTGGAGGTCAGGTCCAGCAGCGAGAACGCCAGCATCGTTTCCTGCGGCGTCATCGCCATCCCCGGGGCGCACTCGCTGGGAAAAACCGTTCCCCCGGTGCCCGTCGTGTCAGCGACGTGGTACTCGTTGAACTGGACGCGTCCGCATTGGTTGGCGGCCGGCGCACCGACCGGCGTGTTGAAGGTGAACTGCATCGGGATCGGCGAAGAGGACACGCCGCTGTCATGGATACTCACCCACGATTGCGTCGGCGCGACGACGCCGGTCTGGTCGATGCGCAAGCTGCTGAGGGAAACCTGGCCGAGCGTCGTCGTCGCCCCGGCGACCTGCAGCCACTGGGCGAGTTGCAGGCCTTTCGGAAAACCCGTGTCGATGTAGCCAGTCTGGGAGTCGCTGCTCGGGATGCCCCAGTCCGGATTCCAGTTCGCGGTGCCGGCGAAGCTGCCGTTGCCGGACAGCCACACGTAGGCGTAGTGCGTGGCGAACACGCGGCCGCCGGCGTTCGCGTAGTTGGTCAGCGCAGCCAGCTCCGCCGGGGTTCGAGCGTACGCGCTGCCTTGGCATCCGAGCATGGTCAGGTCGTAGGAGTTGAGCCGGCTCTGGCTGCCCCACAGCACCGTTTCCGACAGTGCCGCCCCCGTGCCGGGGATGGCGCCGCCGGCGCCGCTGCCGCTGTAGAGGTGGATGCGGCCGCTGCCGTTCGGCGAGGTGAACTCGCTGTCCTGCACGCCGAATTTGCGCAGCGTGCATTCGACGGTGTCCAGGCTGCCGGTCACCATCGCGATCTTCGGGATGCTGCCTTCGCCCTGGTTCCTGGGCAGCCTCGTCTGGGTACCGGACATGGCCGTGTCGACACAGGCCGGAACGTTGCTGACGGTGACCTGGCGCCGCCATTTGCCGGCCTGGATCACCACGGGAATGTTCGGGCCGACCGGCATGTTGGTCAGCTTGAACTTGCCGTCGGCCCCGGTGGTCGCCGTGACCAGTGGCGAACCCGTCACCGGCGTCGTGCATTGGGCGCCGTCGACGAACGGACTCACCGGCGCATTCGGCACGTAGACGAGGGCGTTCGGCATCGGCAGCGTGCCGTTCGGTGCCAGGACCGTTCCGCTGACGCTGGTCGTGCCGCCGCCGGGGCAGGTGACTTGCTGCAGGCACAGGCCGGTGCAGGTTTGTGCGGTGGCACGCGACGCCGTGCCCGCCAGCAGCAGGGTGGCGAGAAGAAGGTACTTGTACATTTTTCCCCCGTTTGGTTCTTGCGCGGCGAATGATGGTCGCCGCCGCATGTCCTGTAAATGCGCACTACGCTGCATTTGTGTGTGGGAGGCGGTTGGCGTGCCGCAGCGGATGAAACGCGCACCACCGTCGCTGGAAGGGTCGTTCGGCCGGCGCGCAGGAAGCCCCGAGGGGGCGCACCGGCCGGAATCCAGTGCCGGTGCGACGATTGGTGTTCCGCTTCCCGCGCCGGCATGAGAGACGTCGCTGCACCGCCGGGCACGGTCGCGTACAGGGCGTGTCGCTGCCGAACGCGAGTGCGGCAGCGGGATCGGCATCGTCGGGCAGGTCACGGCGGCGATGGCACTTGCGATCGGGTCCGGGCGGACAGGGGATTTCCCGTCGACGGAATGCCGGTGCACGGAGGCGACAGCAGTCGCGCGTGCGGATGCATCGGGAATGCCGCTGGTCCGGCGGATGCGCCATGCGCCCCGTCGCAACGGTCCGGACGAACCGCTGCGGGAGGCACGCCATAGGGATGGACTACGGCATCGTTCCGGCTTCGAAGCCGTTGGCGAAGATGCGGTCGAGAATCGAGCCGGTCTCGACCGCGCCGATGTCGCAGGGCGTGGCGAGGCCCGCGCCGGCCGGATCGGGGCGCGGCATGCCGCGCTGATCCGCCGTCACGCTGGCGAGGCAGGCGACCGCATTGATCGCGGTACTGCCGATGCCGGGCAGCATCGTCTGCGTCGGGCCGCCGTTGTCGGCGAGGTTGCCAAGGTTCAGGCCGACGTCCGAGAGGATGCTGTCGGTCGGCGTCCACGTGCCGGAGCCGGTCAACGCGACGTCGCCGCCGAGAGCCTGCAGGTTGTCGGCGACGATCGAGTTGAGCGCGGTCGCCGTGCCCCGGCCGGCAATCGCACCGCCCGTGCCTGTACTGTTGACCGGAGAAACGGTATTGCGCGAGATCGTGGCGTGGGTCAAGGCCAGGGTCGAGTTGGAGGGCAGGTAGATCGCGCCGCCCGTTTGCGTGACCTGGTTGCCGGCAAGGGTGCTGTTGACCACGTTCAGTGTCATCGTGGCGATGATGGCGCCAATGCCGCCGCCCCCCGCCGACGAGTTGCCGCTGATCGTGCTGTCGATCAGGGTGCCGCCGCCGCCCGGATACAGGCCGCCGCCGACCATGGCAGCCACGTTGCCGCTGACCGTGCTGCGCTCCATGGTGAGCGGGCCGGCATTGGTCGCCGCCCCGCCGCCCATGAGGGCGCTGTTGCCCGTCAGCGTGCTGTCGATCACCACGAGCGAACCGTAGATCGACGCGACGCCGCCGCCGACGGAAGCCGATTGCGAGTTGGCCGGCATCAACGAGTGGTTGTCGTCGACCGTGCTGCGGACGAGTTTCAGCACACCGAAAGCGCCGAAAATTCCGCCGCCGAAGCCGTTCGTGCCACCGTTGATCATCGAGCCGGCCGAGTTGCCGGTGACGGTGCTGTCGACCAGGGTGAGATCGACATAGGTGGTGGCGATGGCGCCGCCGCACGAGATGTCGGCGCCGAAGACACTGGCTCCTTGCGATTTGCCTCCGGTGAGCGTGAGCCCGTTCAGCGTCAGGGCGGAGGTCTCGCTGGTTCCGGGCGCGTGCCCCGCGCTGAGCAGGCCGAACGCATGGATGGCCGTGGCGCTGCGCGCGATCGTCACGCCGCCGGGGAACTGGCCGCTGCCGTTGCCGCGCCATGCGCTGCCGTCGATGACCAGCGCGTTCACGCTGGCGTCGATCACGAGGGTGCCGCCGACGGCGCCGCTGGTGTCGGCGGAGTCGGCGAGCGTGATCGTGCCGGCGGTCGTGCCGCCCGTGAGCGCGGAGGCGGCGAAGGTGATCGTGTCGTTTGTGCCGAACGCGTCGGCGCTCGAATTCGTGCAGCCGCCGACGGGTGCTGCCGCATTCACCGACAGGATCGCCTGGCGCAGCGTGCAGGTGGTCGTGGCGGTGGGGGTGGGGTCGTCGGGCGAGCCGACGACGATCGTCGCCGCGTTCGCGGCGAATGGCGCGAGGCCGAGCAGCACGGCGGCGGCGAGTGTCCTACGGTGCGGCGTGACGCGCGCGGGAACGGTGGGCATGGACTGGGTGCTCCGGGGAGGGAAAAAGCGTCAAAGGCGGAGCCGGGCGCGGTGTCCGTGTCCGGTTCCGGGCCCGGCGATCGGCACGCAGCGAGCGGCGCCGCCGCGCCATCGAGCGCGCGCGTGCGCGTGGAATCGTCCGGCGCGGCGAGGTTGCCGGGCGCAAGCGTAGCGCCAGTTTCTGCCGCGCTCCATGGGGTCAAGCGCGTCGTCGGCGAGCAGGCGCACCCGTGTCGACCGCGTTCCGCGTCGTCGGCCTGTCCAGCACGGGCGAGGTGTCCGGCCGCGAAGACATTGTCGCGGCGCTGTCATGGATGACGCGGCGGCTTCGAGGTGGCCGCACAAGGCGAGGGGCGGGCGTCAGGCGGGCATGGCGGTGCGTTCCGTGTATCGGTGGTCGATTCCCGCTCGTGTCGGGCCGTACCGGTGCCGGGTCCGCGTACGGCCGGGCCCGGGCCATGCCGCGCCGGCCGGCGAGTCCCGACGCCTATCGGGCAGGCGGAAACGCGACAGGTGCCCGCAGGGAGCGGATCGGGTTACAATAGGCGGCTTTTCGAAGCATCTCCCTTAACGCGGATCGCGCCCCGGCGGGGCCGAATCGCGCCGAATGTTCCATCAAAAAGGTATCCGTCATGTCCCTTCCCGTTGAACAGACCTCCAAGATCATTGCCGATTTCGGCCGCGGCCAGAACGACACCGGCTCGCCGGAAGTCCAGGTCGCGCTGCTCTCCGCGCGCATCGAACACCTGTCCAAGCACTTCGCCGATCACAACAAGGATCATCATTCCCGTCGCGGTCTGCTGAAGATGGTCAACCAGCGCCGCAGCCTGCTCGGCTACCTCAAGAAGAAGGACGTGGAGCGCTACAAGTCGCTGATCGAGCGCCTCGGACTGCGTCGCTAAGCACTTCATCGGCTCCGGCATGCGGCAACCCGCGCCGGGGCCTTTGTTTATGCGTTCGTCCGTGAACGCTGCACGATGTGCCGTTTCATGGACGAATGCGTTTCACATCGTAGGCAACTCCAGAAGCGGCCATCCGTGGCCGCACTTCTCAAATGAAGCATCAAAAGCGCATTCCATGGGGAGTGCGTTTCATCAGACAGGACAATCAACGTGGCGAAAGTAACCAAGTCATTCCAGTACGGTAAGCACACGGTGACGCTGGAGACGGGCGAAATCGCCCGCCAGGCGTCGGGCGCCGTCATGGTCAGCATCGACGGTACCGTGGTGCTGGTCACGGTCGTCGCGGCGCCCAAGGCGAGGGAGGGGCAGGACTTCTTCCCGCTCACCGTCGACTACGTCGAGAAGTTCTACTCCGCCGGTCGCATTCCGGGCGGGTTCTTCAAGCGCGAAGGCCGTCCGACCGAGAAGGAAACGCTGACCTCGCGCCTGATCGATCGCCCGGTGCGTCCTCTGTTCCCGGAGGAGTACAGGAACGAAGTGCAGGTCATCGCACAGGTCGTTTCGCTGAATCCGGAAGTCGACGGCGACATCCCGGCCATGATCGGCGCCTCCGCGGCGCTGTCGCTGGCCGGCATCCCGTTCAAGGGCCCGATCGGCGCGGCGCGCGTCGGCTACGCGAACGGCGAGTACCTGCTGAACCCGACCGCGAGCGAACTCAAGACATCCGATCTCGACCTCGTCGTCGCCGGCACCTCGAACGCGGTGCTGATGGTGGAGTCCGAGGCCAAGCTGCTCAGCGAAGACGTCATGCTCGGCGCCGTGGTGTTCGGCCACAAGGCGATGCAGGTCGTCATCAACGCGATCAACGAGCTGACCGTCGAAGCCGGCACCAAGCCGTCGTCGTGGGTCGCTCCGGTCAAGAACGACGCCCTGATCTCCGCGCTGAAGGAAACGGTCGGCACGCAGCTCGCGCAGGCGTTCCAGATCCGCGACAAGCTGCAGCGCCGCGACGCGATCGCCGCGATCAAGCAGGACGCGCTGACCGCGCTCGCCGGCCGCGCCGAAGCCGACGGCTGGGCCTCCGGCGAGCTCGCCAAGGAATTCGGCGAGCTCGAGTACCGCACGATGCGCGACTCGGTCCTCGCGACCAAGGTGCGCATCGACGGGCGCCAGCTCGACGACGTGCGTCCGATCACCGTCCGCGTCGGCGTGCTGCCGCGCACGCACGGCTCCGCGCTGTTCACGCGCGGTGAGACGCAGGCGCTCGTCGTCGTCACGCTCGGTACCGCGCGCGACGCGCAGATCATCGACGCGCCGGAAGGCGAGTCGAAGGACACGTTCCTGTTCCACTACAACTTCCCGCCGTTCTCCGTCGGCGAAGCCGGCCGCTTCGGCGCGCCGAAGCGCCGCGAGATCGGCCACGGCCGCCTCGCCAAGCGCGGCGTGCAGGCGGTCAAGCCGACGATCGAAGCCTTCCCGTACGTGCTGCGCGTCGTCTCCGAGATCACCGAGTCGAACGGTTCCTCGTCGATGGCCTCGGTCTGCGGCTCGTCGCTGGCGATGATGGACGCGGGTGTGCCGCTGAAGGCGCCGGTCGCGGGCATCGCGATGGGCCTGGTCAAGGAAGGCGACAGCTTCGTCGTCCTGTCCGACATCCTCGGCGACGAGGACCACCTCGGCGACATGGACTTCAAGGTGGCCGGTTCGTCCGAGGGCATCAGCGCCCTGCAGATGGACATCAAGATCGACGGCATCACCGAGGAGATCATGAAGGTCGCGCTCGCCCAGGCGAAGCAGGGCCGCCTGCACATCCTCGGCGAGATGGGCAAGGTCATCAGCACGTCGCGTACGGAGATGAGCGAGTACGCGCCGCGCCTGATCACGATGAAGATCCATCCGGACAAGATCCGCGAAGTCATCGGCAAGGGCGGCAGCGTGATCCGCTCGATCACCGAGGAAACCGGCGCCACGATCGACATCAGCGACGACGGCACCGTCGTCATCGCCTCGGTCAACCGCGAGGCCGGCGATGCCGCGAAGAAGCGCATCGAGCAGATCGTCTCCGACGTCGAGCCGGGCCGCGTCTACGAGGGCAAGGTCGTCAAGCTGATGGACTTCGGCGCGTTCGTCACGATCCTGCCGGGCAAGGACGGCCTCGTGCACGTGTCG
>DBMH01000151.1 GCA_002297645.1 Rhodanobacteraceae bacterium UBA703
AGGCGGCCGACCACGCCGGCTGCAGGTCGTTGGCCAGCCACCACAGCGTCGCGCTCGCGGCGACGGCGACGGCACCGGCCCAGGCCGGCGCGAAATCAGGTCTTGAGTCCATCGAGCAGTCTCCCGAGCGAAGCGTCGTAGAACGCGCGGAAGGCGCGCTCGTCGTAACTGAAGCGGCCGGCGCGATACAGCGCGATCAGGCCGTGCGTGTGTGCCCACAAGGTCATCGCGATGTCCCAGGCGTCGCCGTCGCGCAGCAGGCCGGCGCGCTGCGCCTCGACCACCACGTCGGCGACCACGTTGAGCGTCGGCGAGCGGCGCGCGCGGAAATCCTCGGGGAACTTGCGCGCGTCCTCGCGGCGCACCGAGAAGGCGTGATCGAACAGGTGAGGATGCGACAGCGCGTAGTCGAGGTAGATGCGCTGGATCGCCAGCAGCCGCGCGAGCACGTCGCCGCCCTCGTTGCGCGCGCTCCAGTGGTGCGCGATCTCCTGGAAGCT
Source organism: Rhodanobacteraceae bacterium UBA703 (assembly GCA_002297645.1). Lineage (GTDB taxonomy): Bacteria > Pseudomonadota > Gammaproteobacteria > Xanthomonadales > Rhodanobacteraceae > Dokdonella_A. Next base: position 501 of record DBMH01000151.1, read on the forward strand.
GTCGTCGCTGATGCGCTTGAGCAGCGCCTCGCGATTGGGGAAGTGGCGGTAGATCGCCATCGGCGTGATGCCGACCGCCTCGGCCACCCGGCGCATGCTGACCGCGCCGGCACCGTCCTGCTCGAACAGAACGCGCGCGGCGCGCAGGATGCGTTCGGCGGTGGCGGGCGGACTCATGTATACAGCGTATACTTTCCGTGCCCGCGGACGCAATCCGGCCGCGAAAACGGCCTGGCAGGGCGTCTTATGCCGTTGCTTGCGTGGCCGCGGCGGAGAGCGCGGCGCGATAATCCCGGCATCCCCGAACGCCGGAGTCCCTGATGAACGCCCCGACCCGCATCGACACCACGCGCACGATCCGCGCCCCGCGTGGCAGCGAACTTTCCTGCAAGAGCTGGCTCAGCGAAGCCGCGTTCCGCATGATCCAGAACAACCTCGNNATGCTGATGAACAACCTCGATCCCGACGTCGCCGAGCGGCCGGGCGAGCTGGTGGTCTACGGCGGCATCGGCCGCGCCGCGCGCAACTGGGAATGCTTCGATGCGATCCTGCGCAGCTTGCGCGAACTCGAAGACGACGAGACCTTGCTGATCCAGTCCGGCAAGCCGGTCGGCGTGTTCCCCACGCACAAGGACGCACCGCGCGTGCTGCTGGCCAACTCCAACCTGGTGCCGCACTGGGCGACCTGGGAGCACTTCAACGAGCTGGATAAGAAGGGACTGATGATGTACGGCCAGATGACGGCCGGTTCTTGGATCTACATCGGCAGCCAGGGCATCGTGCAGGGTACCTACGAAACCTTCGTCGAACTCGGCCGCCAGCACTACGGCGGTTCCCTCAAGGGCAAGTGGATCCTCACCGCCGGCCTCGGCGGCATGGGCGGCGCGCAGCCGCTGGCCGCTTCGCTCGCCGGTGCGTGTTCGCTCACCATCGAATGCCGCCAGAGCAGCATCGATTTCCGCCTGAAGACGCGCTACGTCGACGAGCAAGCGAAGGACATCGACGATGCGCTCGCACGCATCGCCAAGTACACCGAGTCCGGCCAAGCGAAGTCGATCGCGCTGCTCGGCAATGCGGCCGAGATCCTGCCCGAGCTGGTCAAGCGCGGCGTGAAGCCCGACGCCGTCACCGACCAGACCAGCGCGCACGATCCCGTGCACGGCTACCTGCCGATCGGCTGGACCGTCGAGCAGTGGCTGGCCGAGCAGAAGGCGAGCCCCGAGAAGGTGCGCGACGCAGCGAAGCGGTCGATGCGCGTGCACGTCGAGGCGATGCTCGCCTTCCACGCGCAGGGCATCCCGACCGTCGACTACGGCAACAACATCCGCCAGATGGCCAAGGACGAAGGCTGCGCCAACGCCTTCGACTTCCCCGGCTTCGTGCCAGCGTACGTGCGCCCGTTGTTCTGCCGCGGCGTCGGCCCGTTCCGCTGGGTCGCGCTGTCCGGCGACCCGGAGGACATCTACAAGACCGATGCCAAGGTGAAGGAATTGATTCCGGATGATGCGCACCTGCACAACTGGCTCGACATGGCCAGAGAGCGCATCTCGTTCCAGGGGTTGCCGGCGCGCATCTGCTGGGTCGGCCTCGGCCAGCGCCACAAGCTCGGTCTCGCCTTCAACGAGATGGTGCGCAAGGGCGAGCTGAAGGCGCCGGTCGTGATCGGCCGCGATCACCTGGATTCCGGCTCGGTCGCCAGCCCCAATCGCGAGACGGAAGCGATGAAGGACGGCTCGGATGCCGTGTCCGACTGGCCGTTGCTCAACGCGATGCTCAACACCGCCGGCGGCGCGACCTGGGTGTCGCTGCATCACGGCGGCGGGGTGGGGATGGGCTATTCACAGCACTCGGGCATGGTCATCGTCTGCGACGGCAGCGAGGATGCCGACAAGCGCATCGCGCGCGTGTTGTGGAACGATCCCGGCACTGGCGTGATGCGGCATGCGGATGCGGGGTATGAGATTGCGCAGCGGTGTGCGAGGGAGCAGGGGGTGAAGTTGCCGATGGGTTGAGGGAGGAATGACTGACTCCGATCCCGCTTCTACCGCAATGCCGCAGGAGCTGGCTTGGATGCGCCCTTGAGCCCAGGGAAAGAGCTGGTTCATGACGAACAAGAGCGAAGTTCAATCGACTGAACGCGACAGCAGGCGCAACGTCGGTGGATCTGCTGGAGGCCGTCGGGACCAAGGCCGGCCGCACCGGTCGCTGGTGCTTGGCCTCTCGTCAGCCGACTTCGTCGCCAAGCTCAGCGGCTCCATGCACACCTTGCAGGAGCGCGATGTGGGTCGAGTGGGCAAGGCCGTGCTGGCGGCGATGCCGAAGGCGATGAGGAAGGTGCTGGTGGCGGTCTGACAGGTAAACCCGGCGCCGTTTTCTCGGCGGTGCCGGACGGATGGCAGCCACTGCGGAGTGCATCGTTGCGACGCCTGGGCAGCGATGCTAAGGTTTTACGCCAGTAAAACGTGAGGGCAATATCATGGCCTGCGCCGCAACCCTGCGCCAATCGGGTGGTTCGATCATCCTTTCCATTCCCAAGAGCATCGCCCAGACCATGGCGGTCGAAGCCGGTTCGGTCGTCGAACTGGCGCTCGAAGGCCGCACGCTGTCGGTGACACCGGCCCGCCGCAGCCTGGCGGACCGGCTGGCGCACAGTCCCAAGTCCCCCGCCGCGTGGCATCGCGACCAGGTTTCGCTGGACGACGTTCCCGTCGGGCGCGAACTGCTGTGAGCCGCGGCCTGCCGGCACGCGGCGACATCCTCGAACTCAGCCTCGATCCGACCAAGGGGCACGAAATCCGCGGCACCCGGCCGGTGCTGGTGCTCTCCGCGGATGCCTTCAACAAGGCCTCCGGCCTGCTGCTCGTCGCGCCCATCACCCAGGGTGGCAACGCATCGCGCGAGACCGGGTTCAGTGTCACCCTGCTGGGCAGCGGCACGCGCACGCAAGGCGTGGTGTTGTGCGACCAGACGCGCACCATCGACGCCCGCGCACGCACGTTCACACGAGTGGAAAAGGCGCCAGCCCCCTTGGTGGAGGAAGCGCTGGAGGCGGTGCGAGCCATTCTGGAATAGACCATGAGCAGTACCGTATCCGCCGCCCGCGTTGCGGCCAGCGACACAGGGCGGGTATGTCATGGCGGCGGCTGTTGCTTCGTTTTCCCGGCGGTCGGGATGAAATCCGTTGCTTGAGGGGGAAGCCCAGTCGCCGTTGACGCCGGAACAGCAGGCACGCGAGAACGGGGTCAGAGTGCAATTTTTCCTATCAGCACTTGCATGCGTAACCCTACTTGTGGCGAGCCATATCAGTTGGAGGGCGTGAATGATCGAGCTTCCAATAAGACATCCATGCGATCTCTGCGTAGCAGCCCGCGAGGAAACATGGAAGATCATCGAAGAGGGCGAACACACGCTGACCGTGATCAATCCGTGGCAGTTCGAGGTCGGCCAGTGTTGCGTCATCACGCGTCGGCATGTCGCGACGCTGCTCGATCTTTCCGACCAGGAGTGCAGCGCCATACTGCTCTCGGCCAGGCGGGTCGCCGAGGCACTCGTCAGGACGTATCGGCCACTCGGCATACTCACGTTCCAGAACAATGGGGTCTACAGTGGGCAGGAAACACCGCACTTCCACTTCCACGTCGTGCCTCGGCAGAAGGGCAGTGACTGGGGCATAGGGCCGCCGCAACTCGCGACGTTCGATGGTGCGGGACGTGGGAGGGGCGTATCTCACGATCCAGGCGGGGATGCGCAGCGTCGGGAGCGAGTTCGAGTTTCCGCCGAACAGCTTGCTGAAACCGTGGACTTGATCCGTTCGAATCTGCCGGCGTAGCGTTTCGGATCAGGCGTTCGGCGGTGGCAGGCTTGGTGCGGCCCCCCGGCGGCGGCCTACCCATTTCGTCCAAGCCGACGCTGCGACCGGCTTCATCAGGACGTCGGGCCGCCAGCATTCGGAAGGGATTGAAAGATATGAACCGTTTCATTTTCACCGTCGTCGTCTTGGCGATGCTGCTGGCAGCCAAGTCACTGCTCGCGCAAAGCGTTCCAGCACCAAGCACCGTCAAGGAGCTTCCCGGCATCGCCCTCCCGCCCGAGCTGGACCGCGTGCTCCGCGACTACGAGCGCGCCTGGCGCGCGGGTGACGCGGCGGCGCTGGCGGCGCTGTTCGCGGAGGACGGTTTCGTGCTGCAAAGCAACCGCCCGCCGGTTCGCGGGCGCGCGGCGATCCAGGCCGCCTATGCCGGCGAAGGCGGCGGCCCGTTGCGGCTGCGTGCGCTCGCCTTCGCGTCCGAAGACACGATCGCCTACATCGTCGGCGGCTACGGCTACGGCGACAAACCCGGAGACACGGGAAAGTTCACCCTCACTCTGCGGCGTACGCCCGGCAAGCCGTGGCTGATCTACTCGGACATGGACAACCAGAACGCTGCGCCAAAGCCCCGGAGCGCAGCGCAGACATCCTCCGCGCCTCCCCCAACGCAGTAGGCGCTTGGGACTTTCGATGCAGGCGTCGCGTTCCCGCAACCATCAAGGATGGCTGCCGAGCGGCTCTGCCAAGCCGATGAGAATCCCTTCCGGCCCGCGGATGTAGCAGAGCCGATACGCGTTCTCGTACCGGACCACTTCGCCGACGAGCCGTGCGCCGTGAGCGCCGAGCCGGGCGAGCGTGTCGTCGAGGTCGCTCACGGCGAACATGGCGCGCAGGTAGCCGAGGGCGTTCACCGGGGCGTTGCGATGGTCGGCGACGACAGGCGGGGCGAGGAAGCGCGAAAGTTCGAGCCGGCTGTGGCCATCGGGCGTGACCATCATGGCGATCTCGACGCGCTGGTCGCCGAGTCCGGTGATGCGTCCGGCCCATTCTCCTTCGACGGTGGCGCGTCCTTCGAGCGTCAGGCCGAGTTCGGTGAAGAAGGCGACGGCCTCGTCGAGGGATTCCACCACGATGCCGATGTTGTCCATGCGCAGCAGTTGGCTTCGGGTCATGGTTCGGGTCGTCTCCAGGTGACGAATTGCGACTGGGCGGCAGCGGAGCCGTTCGCGACGTGCGCCATTCGGAAAGCGCACGACGCGGCCCGCTGCACGGAGAGAGCGGGAGCAGGGTATCTTTTTACGGCGGGGCTGCCGATCCTCGTCGCCCGGCGCAGGCGAGGCCGCCGAGAAAAACATGCAACCTTCCGACAAGCGCAACGCCGCTCATTACGTCTGGGGCAACGTCTGCGACGGCTGGCATCTGCTCAAGTCCGCCGACCTCAGCGTCATCCAGGAACGCGTCCCGCCCGGCGCGAGCGAAACCCGGCACGTCCACGCCAAGGCCAGGCAGTTCTTCTACGTGCTCTGCGGTGTCGCCACCCTCGAATTCGCGGACGGCGAGGTCAGCTTCGGCCCCATGCAGGGCGTGCACGTGGAGCCGGGGACCACTCACCGCTTCAGGAACAACGGCACCACGGACGTGGAATTCCTGGTCATCTCCAGCCCGCCCACGGCAGGCGATCGAACCGATCTCGACGTGGTGGCGTAGCGTTCGCTCGGCCGGCGCCGTTCGCGGTCCGCCGACTTGGCTGTGAAGCCGGCCTTGTGACTCTTTCCGTGATTCACGGTTCAGGCGTGGACCACGCCATGACACGGCGTCCTCATCCAGCCAGCCCGTAAACATCGAATTGCTATTTTTCTTTCGAATCATCGAGAGGCCGTTCCCACGGCCCTCTGCTCACGGAGCACCGATGATGCGCCGAACCTCTTCGTTGCTCGCCTGCGTCCTGGGATTGTGGAGCGGGTCGGGTGGCTCAGTCGCGGCGTCGAATCCGCAAGGCGAGAGCGTTCCGGCACGGGAAGCGAAGGCGGGCCAGGAGGAAGAGCACGCCTGGGCTCAGCGCACATGGCAGCCGCCGGTGGGTCTGGAGCAGACCCCGATCTGGCCGGACGGATCGCCGGACATGGAAGGTGTCGCGCAGGCGTCCGAACGAGTCGAAATCGCCCGAACGCCGGATGCGCTCGAGGCGCAGACGTCCGAAGCCGCCTGGAACGTCACCGTTCCGACCATGACCGTCTTCCCGCCGCAGGGCAAGAGCACGGGCGCGGCGATGATCGTGTTTCCCGGCGGCGGGTTCAAAGCCGTCGTGCTGACCAAGCAGGGGACGGAGATCTGCGACTGGATCGCCGCCCGAGGCATCACCTGCATCCTGTCGAAGTACCGTGTTCCCAAGAGCAACCATCATTGGGACAGCGATTGCCGGTGTGCCGTCACGCCCAAGGTTCCGCGCGCGCTCCAGGATGCGCAGAGGACGATCAAGCTGGTTCGCGCCAGCGCGGGGAAGCTGGGCATCCGCCCGGACAAGATCGGCGTGATGGGATTCTCGGCCGGCGGCTATCTCGTCGTGCAGACCAGCAACATCGTCGAACCGGTGTACGAGCCGGTCGATGCGACCGACCGCATCAGCAGCCGCCCGGATTTCGCCGTCGCGTTCTACCCGGGCCATCTGTGCCGATCCGGCGGCAGGCTCGATCCCGGCATTCGCGTGACCCGGCGAACGCCGCCGACCTTCCTGCTGCAGGCGTGGGACGATCCCGTCGACGCCATCTGCAACAGCACGCTGTACGCGCGGGCTCTCGACGAGGCCGGCGTGCCCGCGGAGGTGCATCTGTTCGCCAAGGGCGGCCATGCCTTCGGCTTGCGGCGCTCGCAGCATCCGGTCGTCGCGGCGTGGCCTGCGCTCTTGCAGAACTGGCTCGTGGAAATCGGCGTCCTGTAGTCTTGGTCGACGAGGAAACGCCGCAGGCCGACGATTCATTCGAGCGCTGCCGCGGCACGACCCCAGGAGGTCGTCGATGCCACCGGATCGATCGAACGGCTGGAACGCCATTGCACAGCGCTTCATGGCCGAACGCTCGTCCGCCGGCGCAGCAACCGTACGGGCGTGGTGCCGCGTGCTGCCTGAAGGCGCCTCGGTGCTCGATCTCGGTTGCGGCTCCGGCGTGCCGATTTCCGAGGCATTGCTGGGCGAGGGCTGCGACGTCTTCGGCGTCGATGCGTCTCCCATCCTGGTCGCCGCCTTTCGCCGCCGGTTTCCGCAGGTGCAGGTGGCGTGCGAGCCCGCGGAGGAATCCCGCTTCTTCGACCGGGCCTACGATGGCGTGGTCGCCGTCGGCCTGTTGTTCCTGCTGGCGCCGGACGTGCAGCGTTCGCTGATCCATCGGGTGTCCGCTGCGCTGAAATCGGGCGGGCGTTTTCTGTTCACGGCGCCGCTGCAGAGCGCGACGTGGAAGGACACGCTGACGGGGCGCGAATCCGTGTCGCTGGGCGACGAAGCCTATCGGCACGCACTCGATGAAGCCGGCTTGAGGGTCGTCGGCGAGTATGTCGACGAGGGAGGAAATCATTTCTACGACGCCGCCGGAAAGTACGCCTCGTCCATCGCGGCGAGGTGAGCCTTCGAGGCGAAAGGCTTCCTTCTGGAACGATGTGGGCGATACTGGGCTGACGATTCCGATCCGGGGCAACCTCATGACCATCGAAACCGAAGACGACGTCGTCGCGCTCAAACGCATTGGCAGGATCGTTTCCAGCGTGCTCCACGAGATGCTCGACGCGGCCGGGCCCGGCATGACCACGCGCGAGCTGGACGCCTTGGGCGAGCGCCTGCTCGAACGGCACGGCGCGCGCTCGGCGCCCAAGATCACCTACGACTTCCCCGGCTCGACCTGCATCAGCATCAACGAGGAAGCCGCGCACGGCATCCCGGGCGACCGGGTGATCCAGCCCGGGGACGTGCTGAACGTCGACGTGTCCGCCGAGCTGGACGGCTACTTTGCCGATACCGGCGGCACGCGCGTGGTGCCACCGACCAATCCGCAGAAGACGCGCCTGTGCCATGCCACGCACACGGCGCTCGAAGAGGCCATGCGGCAGGCACGCGCCGGCCGTCCGATCAACGGCATCGGCGCGGCCATCCAGCGCACGGCGAAGGCCTACGGCTTCCGCGTCATCGAGAACCTCGGCAGCCACGGTGTCGGTCGCGCGCTGCACGAGGCGCCCGAGCACATCCCCGGCTACTTCGATCCTTCGGACCGGCGCATCCTGGAGGAGGGCATGGTGATCACCATCGAGCCCTTTCTCTCGACCAGGAGCCGCCTCGTGACCGAGGCCTCCGACGGCTGGACCCTGGTCGGCGTGCCCGGCAACCTGTCGGCGCAGTACGAGCACACGATGATCATCACGCGGGGCGAGCCGATCGTGGTGACGCGGCATTGAGCAACCCGCTTTCATTCGATCCTAAGGAGAGTCGATCGTGATGTCGACGCGCCAACAACTCATCGGACTGATCGCCTGGCTCGCGCTCTGCTTCGCCGCCGCCGCGATCGGCGGCATCGCTTCGATCCAGGCGGCTTCGTTCTACGGAGGACTCGCGCGGCCGGAATGGGCGCCGCCGGCGGCGTGGTTCGGTCCGGTCTGGACCGTGTTGTACACGCTGATGGGCATCGCCGCGTGGCTGGTCTGGCGCGTGGGGGGATTTCGTGCCGCGCGTGCCGCGTTGAGCGTGTTCCTGGTGCAGTTAGCGCTCAATGCGTTGTGGAGCTGGCTGTTCTTCCGCTGGAAGCTGGGCGCGCTGGCTGTTATCGAGATCGCGCTGCTGTGGCTGCTCGTCGTCGCGACGCTCTTCGCGTTCTGGCGTGTCCGCAAGACAGCGGGCGCGTTGTTGCTGCCCTACCTGCTCTGGGTCGGTTTCGCCACGGTGCTGTGCTATTCGGTGTGGCGGCTCAATCCAGGAGCGTTGTAGAGGACCGGGCGGGCGTTTCTCCAAACGACGTCGATCGGCGACCACGGGGAGTGGCCTGATCTCGCTCCCTGTCGATTCCGACCTCCGCCGATCGTCGTCCCTTCGTCCGCGGCGACTTCTGCTTCGTCTACCACCTGCGCCGCGACGACGGAACCTCAGGAGCGTGCAATGCCCCCAGAAACGTCGGCACCCGACTACACCGCCCCCCATCCGCCTCAGTCGCTCTGGCGCGAACTGCGCGACGCCGTGCGCGGCACCGACGCGGACTACACCAAGATCCCGCTGCGCCGCGCGGTGTTCCTGCTGGCGGTGCCGATGGTGCTGGAGTTGGTGCTGGAATCGACCTTCGCGGTGGTCGACATCTTCTTCGTCTCCAAGCTCGGCCCGTCGGCCGTCGCCACGGTCGGCCTGACCGAGAGCTACCTGTTCCTGCTCTACGCGGTGGCGATGGGCCTGGCGATGGCGGTGACCGCGGTGGTGGCGCGGCGCATCGGCGAGGGCAAGCGCGAGGAGGCGGCGATCACCGCGGTGCAGGCGATCTTCGTCGCCTTGCTGGTGGCGGTGCTGCCGGCGCTGGTCGGCGTCTTGTACGCGCAGGACCTGCTGCGCCTGATGGGCGCCGACGCCTGGGCGATCGAGCACGGCTACCGCTACACGCAGTGGATGCTCGGCGGCAACGCGGTGATCGTGCTCCTGTTCGTGATCAACGCGATCTTTCGCGGCGCCGGCGACGCGGCCATCGCGATGCGCGTGCTGTGGCTGTCCAACGGCCTCAACATCCTGCTGTGCCCGCTGCTGATCTTCGGTCTCGGTCCGATCCCGGCGCTCGGCATCGAAGGCGCGGCGATCGCCACCAACATCGGCCGCGGCTGCGGCGTGCTGTTCCAGCTGTGGATGCTGTTCCACGCCGGCAAGCACCTGCGCGTGAGCCTGGATCAACTGGTGTGGCGCGGCGCGATGCTGTGGAACATCGTGCGCACCTCGCTCGGCGGCATCGGCCAGATGATCGTCGCGATGACGGCGTGGATCTTCCTGATGCGCATCCTCGCCGCGATCGGCAGCGAGGCGGTGGCCGGTGCGACCATCGCGATCCGCCTGATGATGTTCACGATGATGCCGGCCTGGGGCATGTCCAACGCGGCCGCGACCCTGGTCGGGCAGAACCTCGGCGCCGGCCATGCCGATCGCGCCGAGGCGTCGGTGTGGCGCATCGGCTGGTACAACATGGCCTATCTGGTCGGCGTGTCGGTGCTGTTCTTCGCCTTCCCGCAGCCGCTGGTCGCCTTCTTCAGCGGCGATCCGGAAGTGGTCAAGGTCGGCGCGGAATGGCTGCGCATCCTGTCGTATTCGTTCTTCGTCTACGGCTGGTGGATGGTGACCGTGCAGGCGTTCAACGGCGCCGGCGACACGATCACGCCGACCAAGATCAACGCGGTGTTCTTCTGGCTGATCCAGATCCCGCTGTGCTACGCACTGGCGATCCACTTCGGCTGGAAGGAGCTGGGCGTGTTCTGGGGCGTGTTCGTGTCGGAGACCTCGGTCGGCCTGTTCACCTTGTGGCTGTTCACGCGCGGAACGTGGAAGCAGGCGACGGTGTAGCGGGAATGGGGAAGAACGCTGTTCCGGAGGACGTTGGCGATGCCGGCCGGATATGCGACTCTGCTCCGACTTCCATTTGGGTCAGGTGTCGGGCCTCGATCATGTTCCATCACGTTTCCCTGGGCGTTCGCAACCTGTCGTTGTCCGGCGCGTTCTACGACGCCGCGCTGGGTGCTCTCGGGTTTCGTCGGGTGTTCGAAGGCGACGAATCGATCGGCTACGGCCTGGTCGACGGGCAGGATCTTCTCTTGCTGAACCTCGATCCTGCCGCTTCGCCTCCCGGCCCCGGGTTTCACTTGGCGTTCGCCACGTCGTCCAGGGCAGTGGTCGACGCCTTCCATGCGGCGGCATTGCGGGTTGGCGGACGGGACAATGGGCCGCCTGGACTGCGTCCGCACTACGGGCGCGACTACTACGCAGCGTTCCTGATAGATCCGGACGGCCACAGGATCGAGGCGGTCATCAATTCGCCGGAGACGGCCTAGCCGGAGTCGGGCGGCCGAACCCGCCCGCAGCGATGCGCACGAGCGAGGTCGGGACGATGGGCGGTGCAGCGAAGATCGCGTGTCACCCGGGCGCTACGCCTCCTCTTCAGGTCAACCACGCCTCCAGCACCTGCAATGCGTCCTTTCGCGGATATTCCGTTCCCGCGTCCGGTGCATACCGCCGTCCCTGGTAGTCGACGACCAGCTCGCCGAACGGATCGTCGACGGTATCGGTTTCCTCGATGATCAGTTCCAGGTCTTCCAGCGCCTCCTCGGCGCTGGCGACCTCGAGCGGCATGTGGAGGATCACGAGCCAGGAGATGAAAGTCGCGTTCGCGTCGCTTTCGCGGGCCGTGCGGACGGCGGCGGCGAGTGCCGACGCGCGAGCCGCGAAGTGGGTGCGTGCAGGCGCCTCCGACGGAAACACGGCGATGGCTTCGCCTTGCGATTGGAGGTCGCCGGTAGCGACGTTTTCGAAGCTGGAAATGACGATGTAACTCATGGCGGAAAGGCCTCCCGGCGTGACCCGGATGCATTGGAAGGAGCACCGCGCATTGTGCGCATGCGGGAATGGGAATGTCGGGAAAGTATCCCGGAATGCGATGGAGCGCGACGGTCCGTCAGGAATGCACGTGGAGCCGCAGGTGTCGCCATCGGCGGTTCAGTTGCCTCTTTGCGGATCGAAGAACGGGATCGGCGTGCCCGCGTAGATGTTCGTCGGCAGCTGGCCGTTCCAGCGCTCCGCCTTGGTGCGCTCGACCTCGATGCGGCGCAGCTCGAGCACTTCCTTGCTGCGCGCGAGCGCCTCGTTCTGCACGCGCAGCGCCTCGGCCTGCGCTTCGGCGGCCTTGACGGTGGCATAGGCTTCGCCGTCGGCCTGTGCCTTCAGCGCGTTCGCCTCGGCCTCGGCCACGGCGACCTTCTGCTTCTGCTCGGCTTCGACGGTGCGTACCTTGTTCTCGGCGGCGAGGCGCAGCTGTTCCTGCGTCACCTTGTCGTTGATCGCCTTCATGTAGCTCTCGGAGAAGGCGAAGGTGCGCATGTCGATGTTGATGACCTGCGCGCCGTACTTGTCGAGCTTGTGGCGCAGCTGTTCGAGGATGTCGTTGGACACCTGCGCGCGCTTGGAAATCAGGTCGGGTGCGTTGTAGCGCGCGGTGACGGCCTTGAACACTTCCTGCGTGGCGGTCTGCACGTACGAGGACAGGTCGCCGTTGTGGCTGTACTTCTCGTACACCTCGCTGACGCGGTCGGGCAGGATCGAGTAGCGCACGGTCAGGTCGGTGTCGACCGGCTGCGTGTCGCTGGTCGAGCCGGTGGCCTTGTCGATGTGCGCGGCTTCGGCGCGCACCGAAAACAGGTTCACGTTCTGCCACGGCGGCACGAACACCAGTCCCTCGGACTCGATGCCCTTGATCGCGCCGAACTGCGTGCGCACGCCGCGCGAGCCGGTGGGCACCTGGCGGAACGGCCAGAACGTCCATATGAGCAGGACGACGGCGGCGAGGATCGCCACGTCGCGGACGATCTTTTCCGGCTGGAGCTGGCCACTGGCGCTGCGGTAACGGGACATGCGATTTCCTTTCAGGGAGGGAATGACGGGAGGCGGAGACGACCGCGGACACGACGATGCGTCCGTCGCGGAGGCGTTCGAGCGGATGGCGGGAGGCTACGGTGCGGAACCGCCTTCTTCGCCGCGCTTCTCGATGATCATGTGGTACGGAGGTAGAGCAGCCGTTCCGCGGCGGACACGCGCCGCCACTCGATGCGGCTGCCGAGGCCGTCGACGGACACACGGCAGCCGGAGCCGAGCGGGGCGCGGACCTTGGCTGTGTCCTCGGCGATCGCCTTCACCAGGTCGTAGCGGAAGCGCTCGGGGCGCGTCAGGCTCAGCGCGGTTTCGCTGCCGGCGTCGATCTCGGTACGACCCACGCGTTCGGCCTTGTCGACGAACGATCGCAGCGCGCGGGTCAGTTCTCCCGCCTTGGACGGTTCGCCGCCGATCGCGGTGCGCACGGACAGTTCGACCTTGCTGACGTCGGGGCGCTTCTCCTTCTTGCCGAGCGGAACCTGGTGGTTCCGCGCGTCGAGCAGTACCGGGTAGCCGTCGTCGTGGACGAGCTCGAAGCGCTTTCCGGAGGACGCGATCCTCTTCTCGATCGTCGCGTAGATCTCGCGCTTGCGGCCGTCCTCGCTGCGCGTGTCGTTGACCAGGGTGATCGGCAGCAGCAGGTAGTCGCCCGAGCGCCGGATGGCGACGGCCGGCGTGTCGAGCAGGTCGCGATAGCTGATGCGCGAGCCGGTGACCGTGACGGTCTCCAGTGGCTGGGTATCGTCCTGCGCGCCGCCCGCGGCGGGCAGGGTGAATGCCGCGGCGGCGAACACGCCGGTCGCGATGCGTCGAATCGTCATGGGCCTCCCCCGAGGTCGGATGCGCGGGAGAGGGTAGCGTGCGGCCAGTGGACGGCCAAGAGGCCGGTTGCGCCGGCCTTGCCGGGAACGGAGCGGATCGCGGCGTGCGATCCGCTCGTCCCGCCGTCTCACGTCACGGCTTCGCGCGATAGCGCTCGAACCAGGCCAGGATCGCCGAGGCCTTGGCGGCCGATTGCGAGGGGCGGTCGGCGAGGCCGCCGTGGTTCGCGCCGGGCACCTTGACCAGCATCGTCGGCACGCCGCGCAGCTGCAGCGCCTCGTAGTACTGCTCCGACTCGCTGTTCGGCGTGCGGTAGTCCTCGGCGCCGACGACGACCATCGTCGGCGTCTTCACGTTGCCGACCAGCGACAGCGGCGAACGCGCCCAGTAGCCCTGCGGGTCTTCCCACGGCAGCTTGCCGAACCAGTAGCGCGCGAAGAACGGCGTCATGTCGGCGGTGAGCACGAAGCTGGACCAGTTGATGACGGGCTTCTGCGTGACCGCGGCGCGGAAGCGGTCGGTCTTGCCGACGATCCACGCGGTCAGCACGCCGCCGCCGGAACCGCCGGTGACGAACAGGTTGTCCTTGTCGACGAAGCCCTTCGCGATCGCGGCGTCGACCGCGCTCATGAGGTCGTCGTAGTCGCGGCCGGGATAGGCCTTGTCGATCTGGTTCGCGAACGCCTCGCCGTAGCTGGTCGAGCCGCGCGGATTGGCGTAGACGACGGCGTAGCCGGCGGCGGCGTAGAGCTGGTCGTCGGTCGAGAACGAGGGTCCGTAGGCGGCGAACGGGCCGCCGTGGATCTCGAGGATCAGCGGATACTTCTTCGCCGGATCGAAGCCGGGCGGCGTGACCAGCCAGGCGTCGATCGGCAGGCCGTCGAACGCGGTGACGGCAAGCTTCTCGACGTTGCCGAGCGTCTTCGCGGCGAACAGCGATTCGTTGAGCCGGGTCAGCCGGCGCGGCTTGCCGCCATGGGCGATCCAGACGTCGGCGGGGCGCTGCGTCGAGCCGCCGGTGTAGGCGACGGTGCCGTCGCGCGCGACGCTGAACTGGCCGCCGCTGTAGGGCCGGTCGAGGTCGCCGCCGACGAGGTCCTCGGCGACCGTGCGCAGCGAGCCGTCGAGGCCGACGCGCGCGACGCGCACGCTGCCGTGGTCGTCGTAGGCGACGTAGATCGCGCGCCCGTCCGCGGCCCAGACCGGGTTGCCGACGCTGCGATCGAGGTTGCCGGTGAGCATGCGCGCACCACTGCCGTCGCGCTTCATGATCGACAGTTGCTGGTTCTGGTAGCCGAGCACCTTGTCGTCGAAGCCGGTGTAGGCGATCCACTGGCCGTCCGGCGACACGGCCGGCGCGTTGTCCGGTCCCTTGCGGCGGGTCAGCGCGTGCACCTGGAGCGTGTCGATCGAGACCTCGTGGACCTCGGAGTTGAGCGGGTCGCGCTCCCGGTCCTGCGCGAGGTTCGCGCTGAACAGCACGCTGCGCCCGTCGCGCGACCACGACAGCCGCCCGCCGGCATCGAGGGCGCCGAAGGTGAGCTGCACCGGCGCGCCGCCCTCGGCGGAGACCCAGAAGATCTGTTCGTGGCCGGGCTTCTCGTAGCCGCCCTCGTCGGTGCGGTAGACCATCTTGTCGATGACCTGCAGCGGCTCGGCCCACTTGGCGCCTTCCGGCTTGTCCGGCGACTTGCCGAGGCGCGGGCCGTCGTCGGGTACGAACATCGAATAGGCGATGCGCTCGCCGTCCGGCGACCAGGCGATGCCGGACGGCGTGGCCGGCAGGCCGGTGATGCGCGCGGTCGCACCGGTCTTCATCCAGCGCACGTAGAGCTGTGCGCCGGCCTTGTCGTCGGCGCTGGAAATGTAGGCGAGCTTGCTGCCGTCGGGCGACCAGCGCGCCTGGCCGTGCGAACCCGGGCCGGCGACCAGCGGCACCTGCGCGCCGCTGGCGACGTCGATCGCCCACAGCGACGAGCGCGCGCGGTCGATCATGATGTCGTTGGTGCGGCGCGAGTAGACCACCGTCTTTCCGTCCGGCGAGATCTGCGGATCGGCGGCGACTTCCAGGTTGAACAGGTCGTCGCCGGTCAGCACGCGGGACGGTGCCGCCGGCGGTGCGGCGACGGCGGAAGTGGCAAGCAGGGCGGTCAACAGCGCGGCGAGCGGGCGAATCGGCATGGGGCTTCCTTGGATGGGTCCGGCGGCGCGGGCGCGCCGCGTAGCCGTGCAAAGATAGCGCTGCCGCGCACAGGCTGGCGCCGGTCGAAAGTCGGGGGTGCACCGGCCGCCGTTTCGTGCTTGATTCGCGGTGCGGGAAGACCATTGGCATGCATGAACTCGACAATCCGTTCTGGTCCGCATTGCGGAGCATCCACGAGGGTTTGGCGCTGCGCGCCGATGACGTGGCGCGCTATCCGGCCGCGTACGCGCCGTTCCTCGGCGTGGGCGAGGACGGCATCGAGGTCGCGCCGGCGCTGGAGCGGCTGGTCGACCCGGGCGAGAGCGTCTACCTGATCGGCGCGGTACCGCGCGTTCCGCCCGGCTGGACGCTGGAAAAGTTCGGTTCGCTGGCGCAAATGGTCTGCGAGACGCCGATGGAGAGCGTCGACGGGCCGCCGATCGTGCCGCTGTCGGAAGCGCACCGCGCCGATGTGCTCGAACTGACGGCGCTGGTCTATCCGCACTACTTCCGCGAGCGCACGATGGATCTCGGCCGCTATTTCGGTATCTACGAGGACGGCCGCCTCGCGGCGATGATCGGCGAGCGCCTCGGCACGGCGACCGCGCGCGAGATGAGCGCGATCTGTACGCATCCGGACTTCAACGGCCGCGGCTACGCGCGGCGGCTGACCGCGACGCTGACCAACGACACGCTCGCCGATGGCCGGCTGCCGTTCCTGCACGTCAGCTACGCGAATGCGCGTGCGAAGGCGTTGTACGAACGTCTCGGCTACCGGTTGCGCGCGGACGTGCCGTTCTTTTCCCTGCGGCGAGCCGGGGGCTGAACTGTGTCCTCGCCCGCCCCGCGTGAGCGGGC
>DBMH01000044.1:0-5324 GCA_002297645.1 Rhodanobacteraceae bacterium UBA703
CCACGGCCTGTCGCGGCTGGCTCGTCCGGCGCCGGATGACGTCGCCCTGCTCGCCGACGAGCACGTCCATCACGGAACGCCGGCTTGACGCCGTCATTCCCGCGCCAGCAGGAATCCACAAGACAGCGCCCGACGGATGGCCACGTCCGCGGGCGCGACACCACGGAGAGGCCTTCGATCCGGCCGCGGGTCGCCCGCGACGCGCATCCGGCCCGGGGATTCGTCGTCGCGCGGACACGCCGGGAAGGCGGTTCCGCAGCGTTCCCTTTAGAATCGCCGCTCTTGCAATGCGACCCGGAGCAACCGCCCCATGCAGCACCTCGTCATCGTCACCACCGGCGGCACGATCGACAAGATCTACTTCGACGACAAGTCCACGTTCCAGATCGGCGAGCCGCAGATCGGCGAGATCCTCGACCAGCTCGGCGTGGCGTTCTCGTTCGACGTCGTGCCGGTGCTGCGCAAGGACAGCCTGCACCTGGACGACGGTGACCGCGCGCAGATCCGCGCCGCGATCGAGCAGCAGGCGCACCGGCACGTGGTCGTCACGCACGGTACCGACACCATGGTCGAGACCGCCCAGGCCCTCGCCGGCCTGACGGGCAAGGTCGTGGTGCTGACCGGCGCGCTGAATCCGGCCCTCTTCAAGGGCTCGGACGCGGTGTTCAACATCGGCTGCGCCGTCGGCGCCGTGCAGACGCTGCCGGACGGCGTGTACATCGCCATGAACGGGCGCATCTGGGATCCGGCACGCGTGCGCAAGAATCGCGACGCGAACCGCTTCGAGAGCCTCTAGTCGTCCCGCCGCGCGTCCTGCGCCGGCCGCACTCCGCTGCAACCGGACGCGGGTGCGCGTCCCCCAGGTGTCGTCGACCCGCATCCCCGTTCCTGTCCGGAGTATTTCCCCGACAAGAACGAAGAACGGCGGCCCGGACTATCAGGCCGCCGTTCCCTTCATCGCATCGCGACGTGCTTCAGGGCGTGTACTTGGGCATCAACGTGACGCCGGAGAACGTCGAATACGCACGCAGCGACACGTAGTACGTGCCCGGCGTCGGCGACGCCCACGAACAGGTTTCGCTGTTGCCGGTCAGGTATGGCCGGCAGGTGTAGCTCGTCGTCGACGGTGCGCTGCCGAGATTCACGTACAGGTCCGCGTCACCCGTGCCGCCGCTGGTGGCGAACGACAGGTTCTTCGCGCCCACCGGCACCACCAGCGTGTAGACCGATGTCCAGTTGCCGGTCGTCGCCGACAGGCCGGTCACGGCGGTGCCGTTCGTCAGCGCCGTGCCGCCACCGCCGCCGGCGCTGTAGCTGCCGGTCAGCCCGAGGCCGCTGTAGCTCGAATAGGCGTAGACCATCACGTAGTAGGTACCGGCCTGCGCCGTCGTGATGCTGCAGGTTTCGCCGTTGCCGGAGTTCCACGAGCGGCAGTCGTAGCTCGACGTGGTCGGCGCGGAACCGAACTTGACGTAGAGGTCGCCGTCGCCGCTGCCGCCGGAAGTGACGAACTTCAGGTTCGTCGCGCCGGCCGGAACGTTCAGCGTGTAGACCACCGAACTGCCCGTGGTCGCCGACAGGCCGGTCGCCGTCACGCCGTTCTGAAGTACGTTGCCGCCTCCGCCGGACGACACCGTGACCGACTGCGTCTTCGTGTTGGTCAGGCCGCCGTTGTCGGTGACCGTCAACGACACGCTGTACGTGCCTCCGGCCGAATACGCATGGCTCGGACTCGCCACGGTCGAACCGGTGCCGTCGCCGAAGTTCCACGAGCGCGAGGCGATCGTGCCGTCGCTGTCGGTGGAGGAGTCGGTGAAGTTCGCGGTCAGGCCGCTGGTGGTGAAGCTGAAGTTCGCGACCGGCGCGACGTTGCCGCCACTTCCGCCGACCACCGCGTCCAGCGTCTTCTTGGCGTCGATGATGCCGGCACCGCAGCCGCCCGAACACGAGCCCGGCAGCGGTCGCGCATTGCCGGTGATGTAGGTCTTCACCTGGTCCGGCGTCAGCGACGGGTTCTTCGACAGCATCGCCGCGGCCAGCGCGGCGACGTGCGGCGTCGCCATCGAGGTGCCGGCGTAGTAGGCGTAGGTTTCGCTGCCCTGCGTGGTGGTGCCCGAATTCAGCGTCGACAGGATGTCGCCGGCGCCGCCGCTGCCGTCGCCGCCCGGCGCCGACACGACGATGGTGCTGCCGTAGTTCGAGTACGACGCGCGCGAGCCGCTCTTGGTCGTCGCCGCGACCGAGATGACGCCGCTGCAGTTCGCGGGCGACGAATTGCTGACGTTCTGGTTGTCGTTGCCCGCAGCGACCACGAACACCGAGCCGTTCGCGCGCGCGGTGTTGATCGCGCTCTGGAACGAACCGCAGGCGCCGCCGCCGCCGAGACTGAGGTTCAGCACGCGAGCCGGGTTCGGATTCGCCGGTACGCCGGTGACACTGCCGCCCGAGGCCCACACGATCGCGTCGACGATGTCGGACACGGTGCCGCCGCACTTGCCGAGCACGCGCACCGGGACGACCTTCGCACCGTAGGCCATGCTGGCCACGCCCTTGGCGTTGTTCGTCAGCGCGGCGACCGTGCCGGCCACGTGCGTGCCGTGCCAGCTCGAGTTGGAGGCCGGATAGCCGGCACCGCACTCGTTGGCACCGTACCAGTCGCCTTCGTCGTTCGGGTTCGAGTCGCGGCCGTTGCCGTCGCGCGCGGTCGTGGCACTGCTGATGAAGTCGTAGCCACCGACGATCTGGCCGCTGAGGTCACTGTGCGGCGTGATGCCGGTGTCGATCACGGCGACGTTGATGCCGGCACCGGTGGAGATGTCCCAGGCCGCCGTCTGGTTCGCGCCGCCGACCGGATCGGTGAGGTCCCACTGGTTGCCGAAGTAGGTGTCGTTCGGGCTGAGCACCGCGCGCATGATGCGGTCGGGCTCGACGTATTCGACGGACGGATTCTTCGCGAAGGCGACCATGACCGCGCGCGCGGAATCCGCGTAGGACATGAAGCGCTGCTTGGCGCCCTTCACCGTGACGAGGTCGGCACCGGTGGCGAGCGAACGCGTGTACGCGACCTGCAGTCCGGTTTCCGCCGCGACGCGCTCGAGGTCCTGGCGCTTCGAATCCTCGCTCGCGCGCTGCGCCGTTCCCTGCGCGTAGGTGACGATGTAGTTCTCGTACAACACGTCGTCGGATGCCGCGGCGAAGTTCGCGCGGTCCGCGTAGGCCTGGATGTCGGCCGCGCCGATGCGGCCTGCCGCCTGCACTGCCGGGACGCAGACGACGGCGAAAATGGCGCCCGCAAGCAATGAACGCCGCATACGAATGTGCGATAGGGTCTTCATGGTTTTTATGTCCCCAAGCGTTGGAGTGGACGAAACCGTCGCTCGGACGCGACGGTCGCTGTGCGAACTCCCTCCGCCCCGCGGACGCATCCGCCTCGCCCTCTCCCGGATTCCCTCTCCCGGAACCCCACGAGGCATGGCTGCGTAGGCACCCCGTTCTCTCCCGGGGTGCCCCGGTACCGGCGCCTCGCATTCCACCTGCCGCGAAACGCCCGACGACGCTAGCACCGCGGACGGGCGTATTCCACGGCACGGAGACCGATCAAGATTGACCGCCGTCACGAATCCGGAAACGCGCGGGCCATCCGCACCCGGGCCACGTCAGCGGCGCGAGAGCGAGTGCACCTGCCGGGATCGACGCAGCCACAGCACGAAGGCCAGCACGAGCAACGGCAGCGGCAGCCAGTACATCAGCTTGATCCAGCGATGACGGCTGTTCCAGGTGTTGTCGAACACCAGGTCCATCGCCACGGCACGGTCGTCGAGCATGCGCTCGAAGCCTTCTTCCCAGGCATCGGTCAGGTACTGCTTGCCGAACGAGCGCAGCGGCGGCACCAGCGCGTCCAGCGGCGCGCCGAGCGCGATGTAGGTGGCGGCGAGCGGCGCCTCCCGGCGCGCGGATGCCGCAATCGACGATCCGACCCCGTCCAGCGCCGGAACGGCGCCCCAGATCACGAGGTCGTACAGCAGCACGACGAAGAACAGCAGGAACGCGATCAGGTGCAGCCGGCCTTTCATCGAGCAGTCTCCCCGGGTCGCGGAATCCTAGACGAAAACCTGCGCCACGTGACCCAGGGCAATCCCCGGAATGGCGTCAGAACATGCCCGTCTCGAGCCGGGCGGCCTCGGACATCATCGTCTGGTTCCACGGCGGGTCGAACACGAGGTCGACGTCCGCCTCGGCGACGGTCGGGACCATCTCCAGCTTGGTACGCACGTCGTCGACCAGGATTTCGCCCATACCGCAGCCCGGCGCCGTCAGCGTCATGCGCACGCTGACCTTGCGACGGCCGTCCTCGAGATGCTCGAGGTCACAGTCGTACACGAGGCCGAGCTCGACGATGTTGATCGGTATCTCCGGATCGAAGCAGGTGCGCAGTTGCTGCCAGACCAGCTTCTCGACATCGGCGTCGCCGGCGTCTTCCGGCAGTTCCAGGGCCGCCGGCGGCTCCTTGCCGATCGCGTCGGCATCGGTTCCCCTGATCCGGAACAGGTTGCCGTCGACGTAGATCGTGAAGCTGCCGCCCAGCGCCTGGGTGATGTAGCCGACCTGCCCGGCCGGCAGGGTGACCTCGGCGCCTTGCGGCACCATCACGGCGACGCAGTCGCGTTCGAGGCGGATCGGTTCGGAAGTCTGGCTGTAGCCCATCGGATTCGGGTCGGCTCGGTTCAGCCGCATATTATGCCGGCAGAGGGAATCCGGCGGCCAAGTTCCAGAATGGGAACGGCAGCGCGCCGTTTCAACGCACGGGCTCGCTGAGCCCGGTATCCCGCAAGCAGGCCCCGAACAGCTTCATCGCCGCCTCGATGTCGGCCGGAGGCAGGCTGGCGTAGCCGAGGACGAGCCCGGGCCGCGGCGGCGGCCGCATGCAGTACGGCGCGACCGTGTAGAGGCCCAGCCCGCGCGCGCGCGCGTGGGCGACGAGACGCTCGCAGTCGCCGTGATTGGCCCGCGTCAGCCACGCGGTCAGGTGCATGCCGGCGTTCGAATCCACGACCTCCACGATTCCGGCCGCGTGCTTCTTCAAGCCGTTCAACATCGCCGAGCGGCGCGCGCGCAGCGCCAGCGCGGCGCGGCGCAGGTGGCGCTCGAAGCCGCCGCTCTGCATCAGGTGCGCGAGCGCGGCCTGTTCGAGCGAATTGTTGCCGCGGTCCTCCAGCCACTTCGCGGCGACGAAGGCGTCGCGCAGCGCCGGCGGCAGCACCATGTAGCCGAGCCGCAGCGACGGGAACAGCGCCTTCGAGAAGCTGCCGATGTAGATCACGCGA
>DBMH01000044.1:5350-5559 GCA_002297645.1 Rhodanobacteraceae bacterium UBA703
TCGCTGTCGTAGTCGTCCTCGATCAGCCACGCGCTGCCCGCGGCCGCCCAGTCGAGCAGCTCGACGCGTCGCGCCAGCGGCAGCAGTGCCCCGGTCGGGAACTGGTGCGACGGCGTCAGGTAGAAGAGCGCGCCGCGGGGCACGTCGCCCAGGCCCGAGGGGAGCGCGCCGGCCTCGTCCACGTGCACCGAGCGGACCCGGAAGCCCGC
>DBMH01000279.1 GCA_002297645.1 Rhodanobacteraceae bacterium UBA703
CGACGCCGATGCGCGGTCGTCCGCGGCACCGCCGGCCGGCGATGAGGCGGCGCCGGCCTTGCTGAGCCCGCGCGAGCGGCACGTGCTGGGCCTGCTCGCCGAAGGGCGCAGCAACAAGGAAATCGCGCGCGAACTCGGCGTCTCGGCGAACACGGTCAAGACGCATCTCGCCAACCTGTACGCCAAGCTCGGCGCCCGCCGTCGCACCGAGGCGGTCGCTGCGGCGCGACGCGGTGGAGTGATCGCGCCCTGATCGCTCCTTCGCTCCCCCGGAAATCACCCGTTCGGGCGATGGGCGCGAACCCGCTTCCGGGCTAGGTTCCTGCGGCCGTCCGGGGAAGGTCCGGGCGGCTTCCCAAGGCTCCCAGGAGGTCGTCGTGATGAAAGCCGTCATCCTGAAATACGGACTGCTCGCCGGCATCGTCGTCAACGGATTGATGTTCGGACCGATCGCCGTGTTCGGCGAACGGCCGGACTGGTTCCGCTACGGCGAGATCTTCGGCTACAGCGCGATGGTGCTGACCATGACAGCGACCTATTTCGCGATCCGCCACGCGCGCTCGCGGCAGGACGGCCCGTTCGGGTTCTCGCGCGGGCTGGCGATCGGCGTCGGTGTCACCGCGGTCGCTTCGTTCCTGTTCGGGGTCGCCACGTACGCGTTCTACCGGATCATGGGAGACGGCTTCCCGCAGCGGTTGTGGGACCACTACGTCGCCGAGATCCGCGGCAGCGGCGCCGACGCCGCAACGGTTGCGCGGCAGCTCGCCGAGCTGGAGTCGATGCGGCCGCTGTTCTTCAACTACGCGTTCCAGGCCGCGGTGATGTTCGCGACGCTGTTCCTGATCGGACTTGCCGTCAGCCTGGTCTCCGCGGCGATACTGCGCCGCCGCGCGCGGCCTTCGGCTGTCGCGGCGTCCGCCCTCATCGGGAGATGACATGAAACGGGTTACGGGTATCGGTGGGATCTTCTTTCGGGCCAAGGATCCGGCGGCCCTGCGCGACTGGTACCGGAAGCATCTGGGCATCGACGTGCAGGTCTGGGGCGGCGCGGCATTTCGCTGGGCCGACGGCGACGGCAAGCCGGTCGACGGCACGACGATCTGGTCCGTCGGCGACGGCGCCCACTTCACGCCGAGCACGGCGCCGTTCATGGTGAACTATCGCGTCGAGGACCTCGCGGCGCTCCTGCAGGCGCTGCACAGCGAAGGGTGCGAGGTGCTGGGGCCGGCCGAGGAGTCGGAATACGGCAAGTTCGGCTGGGTGATGGACCCGGAAGGAAACAAGGTGGAACTGTGGCAGCCCCCGGCGGGCAGCTAGGGCACCTCCGCGGCGCCGGCCGGTCCGGCTCGGCAGGAGGTCCGCGCCGCGCCCCCGTTATTGCGATTGCGTGATGTCCGGCAGGCCGGTCGTCAGCCACCAGTGCTTGGTCGCCTCGTCGTACCGCCAGATCTGGTGGTCGATGACGCTGCGGGCGGCCTGCGTGTTGACGTTGACGAGCCCGATCTCGACGACCTGGCGCACCTCGTTCTCGCCGACCGGCACCGGCGTCTGCTCGCTGTAGCCGGTGATCCTGACCTGCTGGAAGCGCGCGAGGTCGAGTTGCGACGGCGGCCGTTCGGCGAGCACCTTCGGATCGATGAAGGCCTGCGCGCGCGCCACGTCGCCCCAGCGGATCGTGGCGCCGTAGGAGCGCAGCGTCTCGGTCAGGATGTCGTCCTTCGAGTGCATCGGATTGCTCGCGCAGGACGCGAGCAGCGTCGCCAGCGTGGCGGACAGGAACAGCGGCTTGTGATGGCGCATGAGAGGTCTCCCGTCCGCCGATTGTGCATCACGCGCCGTCGTACGTCAGCGCTTGGCCAGCGCGACGAAGCGGGCGTCGAGCGTCGCCGCCGGCACGCCGTCGGCGAGCGGAACGGTGACGTGCACGCGCAGGCGGCCCTTGCCGCGCGCGGCCAGCGCGGCGAAGAAGGCCTCGAAGGATTCACCGTCGGCGAGGCGCGCCGTGGCGGAAAAATCCTCCCACACCGGCGCGAGGTAGCGGACGCTGCTGTCCTGCACGTAGATGTCGCAATCAAGCGCGCGCGCGTCGGTCGCGAGCTTGATGACGCCCCAGCCGGCCAGCGTCATGAGGCTGGCGAGGCTGCCGCCGAACGCGCAGCCCTTGTCGTTGACGTTCGGTCCGAGCGGCGCCGACAGCGTCAGCGAATCGCCGTCGTAGCCGGTCGCCTTCAGCGCCATCGCGCGCGTCAGCGGGATGTCGGACAGCAGTTCCTGTTCGAGTGCGGCGGCGTGCACGGCGTGTGTGGCGTGGGCGAGGTCGATCATCGGCATCGGGGCGGTCGGAAGGCCCGCGAGTGTCTTCGAATCGCGTTTCCGGCTCAATCGCGGATCCCCGACATGGGTCTTCCCGGCGGTTTTTCGAGTCGGCAGGGGGCATGTCCGGACCCGTTTCCGTGCTCGTGCGCCGGCGCGTCGGCGGATTCAGGTTCCTGCCGTGCGGTTGAAGTCGCCGATCGCGCCGATCAGCTCCGCCAGGGCATCGCGCTCGACCTCGGTCAGGTACGGATTCCACGCGTCGAGCAGCATCACCACACGTGTCTCGCCGCTGCGGTTCCAGGCTTCGTGTTCCCAGGTATCGTCGAAGCTGAAGCAGCGGCCCTCCTCCCAGCGCCGCGCTTCGCCACCGACGTTCAGCGCGAGATCGCCGTCCGGCACCCGCAGCGGCAGGTGTGTGACGATGCGCGCATTGGTCACGCCGTAGTGCGGCAGGATGTGGGTGCCGGGCGACAGCACCGAGAAACAGACCTCCGGCGCGTGCTCGCGGATGCGGCACAGCGGCGCCGTGTCGAGCATCGCCGCAGTACGCGGGCAGCGCGCCGCGTTGCCGTCGTGCCGCACGCCGTGGCGATGGAAGAAGAACGCGTCCCAGGCCGGCGCACCGCGATCGCCGCGCAGTTGCTGCTCGAGCAGGCGCGGATCGCCGACGTCGCCGAGGAACGGTTCGATTCCCTGCGGATCGGCGAGCACCGCGAGCATCTCGGCGCGGATCGCCGATACCTCCGCCTCGACGGCGTCGTACCACGGGAACAGCCCGCGATCGAACCAGCGCGGGCTCGGCAGGCCCGGCACGTACAGGAACTTCGGCCGCTGCCTCTCGTGCTCGTACACCGTCGGTCGGTCGCCGAGGTACATCGCCAGGCCCGCCTCGACGCGCGCGAGCGCCGCGGCGCCGTGGCGCTCGCGCAACGGGTCGAGCAGGCGGTGGAACAGCGTCCGTCGCCCGTCGGCGACGAGACGCATCGCGTGCCGCACCAGCGGGCGCAGCGGC
>DBMH01000012.1 GCA_002297645.1 Rhodanobacteraceae bacterium UBA703
GTGGACTCGCGGGTGGGGATGCCACGCAGGAGCTTGATGGCGACGCGCTGGTCGAAGGCGTCGTCGGTGCGTTCGGCGAGGAAGACGGTGCCCATGCCGCCGCTGCCGATCTCCTCCAGCAGGCGCCAGGCGCCGAGCTGCTGGCTCGCAAAGGGCATGCTGCTGCGGGCGGCGGCAGCGCGCACGTGGTCGCTGAGGCTGGCGTCCGCGTGTTCCTCGTCCTCGGCCAGCGCCATCGCCTCGCGCTTGATCGACTCGTCGATGTCCAGGCCGGCCAGCCACGCCGTGCGTTCTTCGGGCGCGCGCGCGAGCAGTCCGTCGAAGACGTCCTGCAGCAGTTGCCAGCGCGTCTCGCTCATGCCGTGAGCTGCTGCTTGAGCCAGGCGCGCGCGAAGCGCAGTTCGCGGTCGATGGTCGGCACGGACACGCCGATGACTTCGGCGATCTCCTCGCGCGTGAGGCCGAGCAGGTAGGTCAGTTCGATGATTTCGGATTTGCGCGCATCGAGTGCGCGCAGCTTGTCGAGCGCCTCGTCGAGCGCCAGAGCGTCGCCGCCGGTGCTGTCGGCGGCGTTCTCCACGGCGGACAGCGTGACGTGCACCTTGCCGCCGCCGCGCCGTTCGCTGCCGCGCGAGCGCGCCGTGTCGACGAGGATGCGCCGCATCGCGACGCTGACCACGCCATAGAAATGACGACGGTCCTGCCAGTCGATCTGCGCATCGATCAGGCGCAGGAAGAGTTCGTTGGCCAGTTCCGTCGGCTGCAGCGTGAGCTGCCCGCTGAACTGGCGGATGTGCTTGCCTGCGATGGCGCGCACGCGTGCGTAGACGAGTTCGGTCAGCCGCTCGGCGGCCTGGCTGTCGCCGCCGCTCCAGGCGTGCAGCAGCCGCGTGACCGCCGCCTGGTCGTCACTCGTGGAGTCGCCTGTGTCCCCGTTGATGTCCATGCTCGTTACCTTGCCGTCTTCGCGGCCTCCCCTGTGGGATGGAGCAAACCATGGCCGTAAGCGTACGGATTCCCGCATTTTTCCACATTGGCCGTTCGTCATGTGATGGCCGTCATGCGACGACCGTCATGCGACGACGGCCCGGGACGGGCGTTCGTCGCAGCGGGGCCGGAACGAAAAAAGGCCACCGCTGCGCGGTGGCCTTTCTCGTCGAATGGTTGGTCGGGGTGACAGGATTCGAACTTGCGACTTCTACCTCCCGAAGGTAGCGCTCTACCAGGCTGAGCTACACCCCGAACCGGGCCCGCCGTAGCGGGGCGCGAATCATATACGACGGTAATCCGCGCGTGCAATACCTCGTCGCACGAACATCCGTCGGCGCGCCGCGCGGCGAAAGGCCGCCGCTACCGCGTGCCGGACGCGGGCATGTGCACCCTCTGCTAACCTAGCGCCCCCAGTTTCGACGCTTCGCGGCCCTCTGCCGCGGAGCGATATTCCGAGGATGTCCATGGCCTTCACCCCCGCCCGCACGATGCCCGGCGTGCTCGAGCTGCTGCCGCTCGACCAGGTCGAATTCCAGTCGATGCTCGACGCGATCCGCCGCAATTTCGAGCGCTACGGCTTCCTGCCGATCGAGACGCCGGTGATGGAGTTCTCCAGCGTGCTGCTGACCAAGGAGGGCGGCGAGACCGAGCGCCAGGTCTACTTCGTGCAGTCCACCGGCGCGCTGCAGGCGGCGAAGGAAGGCGAGGTGCCGGAGCTGGCGCTGCGCTTCGACCTGACCGTGCCGCTCGCGCGCTACGTCGCCGAGCACGAACACGATCTCGTGTTTCCGTTCCGCCGCTACCAGGTCCAGCGCGTCTATCGCGGCGAGCGCGCGCAGCGCGGTCGTTTCCGCGAGTTCTACCAGTGCGACATCGACGTCATCGGCAAGGACTCGCTGTCGGTGCGCTACGACGCCGAGCTGCCGGCGGTCATCTACAGCGTGTTCCGCGACCTCGACATCGGTCCGTTCACGATCCAGATCAACAACCGCAAGCTGATGCGCGGCTTCCTCGAAGGACTCGGCCTCTCCGACGCGGAGCAGCAGGGCGCGGTGCTGCGCGAGGTCGACAAGCTCGACAAGCGCGGCCTCGACGCGGTGCGCGATACGCTGGCCGGCGAGGGTTTCGGCCTCTCCGCCGACGCGGTCGCGAGGCTGCTCGACTTCGTCGGCTTCCGCTCGGCCTCGCTCGCCGACGCGCTCGCCAGGCTCGATTCGCTCGGTCCGGGCAGCGAGGCGCTCGAACAGGGCCGGGCGGAATTGAAGGAAACGCTGACGCTGATCAGGGCGTTCGGCGTGCCGGAATCGCATTTCGCGCTGAACCTCTCGATCGCGCGCGGCCTCGACTACTACACCGGCACGGTCTACGAGACGACGCTGAACGATCACCCGCAGATCGGCTCGATCTGTTCCGGCGGCCGCTACGAGAACCTCGCCAGCCACTACACGAAGTCGAGGCTGCCCGGCGTCGGTATCTCGATCGGCGCCACGCGTTTGTACTGGCAGTTGCGCGAGGCCGGCCTGCTCAAGGGCGGCCGCAGCACGGTGCAGGCGCTGGTGGCGCAGATGGACGAGAACGAGCTGCCGCGCTACCTCGAACTCGCGACGGAGCTGCGCCGCGCCGGCATCAACACCGAAGCCGTCATGGAGCCGGGGAAGCTCGCCAAGCAGTTCAAGTATGCCGACCGCGCCGGCATCCGCTTCGTGCTCGTGCTCGGTTCCGACGAAATCGCCAAGGGCGTCGTCACGGTCAAGGACCTGCGCAAGCAGGAGCAGTTCGAGGTGTCGCGCGCGGAACTGGCCGAGACGCTGCGCGTGGAGATCGCGCAGGCGGCGGCGATGCCGCGGGGATGAGGCGCGACGACTCGCGACGGACAAGCGGATTCGATCGGCGCCGTACCCGCACCAGCGGGCATCCATTGCGGTCCGGACGTTGAAGACGAGATGGGCTCCCGCTTGCACGCAAACGACGACGAAGAGTGCTCGGAACAGGTGTGATTCCCGCATCCGCGGAAATGACGGCGACAAAGAACAGGGCTCAATTTCGATGAAGAACACCACCATCACCCTCGACGGCCACAGCCTGACCCGCGGCCAGCTCGTGTTGATCGCGCGCGGCGACGCGAGTGTCGCGCTCGACGAGGCACAGCTCGTGCGTGTGCAGCGCGCGGCGGATTTCCTTGCGGAGAAGGTCCGCTGCGGCGAGCCGATCTACGGCGTCACCACCGGCTTCGGCAGCAACGCCGACAAGCTGCTCGGCGCGCATCGCGCGCGCGACGAGCTGCCGGGCGGCAATCCGGACGCGCCGCAGGGCACCTTGCTGGAAGAGCTGCAGCACAACCTCGTCATCACGCACGCGGTCTGCGTCGGCGAGCCGTTCGGGGCCGATGTCGTGCGCGCGATGCTGGCGATCCGCATCAATACGCTGATGCGCGGCCACTCGGGCATCCGCGCGTCGACGCTGAAGGCGCTGGCGGAACTCCTGAACCGCGACGTGGTGCCGGTGATCCCGCAGAAGGGCTCGGTCGGCGCGAGCGGCGACCTCGCGCCGCTGTCGCATCTGGCGATTGTCCTGCTCGGTGGCGGCGAGGCGTTCCACGGCGGCGAACGCGTCGGCGGTGCCGAAGCGCTGCGCCGCGCCGGCCTCGAACCGGTGCGCCTGTCGTTCAAGGAAGGGCTGGCGCTGAACAACGGCACGGCGCAGATGCTCGCCTGCGGCGTGCTGGCGCTCGATCGCCTCGAAACCCTGGTCGCGACGGCCGACCTCGCCGCGTCGATGACGCTGGATGCGTTCGCCGGCCGCACCAGCGCGTTCAAGCCCGAGGTGCACGCGTTGCGTCCGCATCCGGGGCAGGTGGAGACGGCCGCGAGGATCCGCGCGCTGCTCGACGGTTCGACGCTCGCCGACATCGCCTATCACCTCGTACCGCGCTTCAAGACCTGGCTCGCCGACGCGTGGAGCGACGCCGAAGACCAGAAGCGGCATTTCGACATCGCCTGGGACTGGGTGCCGGCTTCGCAGCGCCATGGCCGCGAGGCGTTCTACCAGCGTTTCCTGCCGTTCAAGGGCGGCAAGAAGCACCAGCCGCAAGATGCCTACTGCCTGCGCTGCATGCCGCAGGTGCATGGCGCGGTGCGCGACGCGATCGCGCAGGCGGCGCGCGTGCTGGACGTCGAACTCAACGCCGTCACCGACAATCCGCTGGTGTTCCCGGACGCCGAGAACGCCACGGTCATCGAGGACCAGGTGATCTCGGCCGGCCACTTCCACGGCATGCCGCTCGCGCTGGCGATGAGCTACGTGAAGGCGGCCATCCCGGTGCTCGCGTCGATCTCCGAGCGCCGCCTCAACAAGCTCGTCGATCCAGCCACGAACGACGGCCTGCCGGCGTTCCTGATCGGCAACGAGGACGCGACCGATTCCGGCTTCATGATCGTGCAGTACACCGCCGCCGCGCTGGTCAACGACCTCGCCACGCGCGCGCATCCGGCCAGCGTGTACTCGGTGCCGACCAGCGCGAATGCCGAGGACCACGTGTCGATGGGCGCGAACGAGGCGCGCCACGTGCTGGAGATGACCGAGGACCTCGCGCACGTACTGGCGATGGAGCTCTACACCGCCGCGCAGGCGCTCGATTACCGCCAGGACATGCTCAATGCCGCGCGTCGCCTCGCGCAGCGGGGCGACTGGCGCGCGCTCGCGGCAAAGATCGCCAATGCACCGGAGGCGACCCACCCGGCGCGCGCGCAGTTCGAGGGCGAGGTGCAGGCGCTGGCGAAGGCGCTGGTCGAAGCGCGGGACTTCCAGGCCGGTCCGGCCGTGCGTGCCGCCCATGCGACGATCCGCGAACGCATCGGCTTCATGACGCGCGACCGCGCGATGGACGGCGACGTGAAGGCGATCTGCGATCTCGTCGCCAGCGGCGAACTCGTGCGCTGACGCAGGCGACCCGCCCGCGAAACGACGAAGCCCGGTGCGGGAATCCGCATCGGCCTTCGTCGTTTTCACGCCGGTGAAGGTCCCACCAGCGAAAGCGCCGCTGGCGGAACTCGCGCGTCAGTCGTCGAAGCCGTCCTTGAAGATGGTGTCGCTCGTGTCCGGCGTACAGCTCACCGCGACGTCGGTGACGTCCGCCGCCACGGTGCCGGCGTCGTGCGCGAGCGTGCAGTGCTGCGTCGCCGGCTGCGTCGAGATCGTGACCGCATAGCTCGATCCGTACGCCAGCGTGCCGGGGAACGAGAAGCTCGTGGCGTTCGCGGCGACGGCGAGGTCGGCGCCGCCGTTGAGCTTCAGCGTGAGTCCATTGGTGGTCAGGCCGCCGACCGTGCCGGAAACCGTGTGCGGGTCGGGATCGAAGGTCGCGGTCAGCGTGCAGGCCGCCTGGATCGGGCCGGCGTGGAAGACCGACGCGCCGAACGTGCCCGGACAGCCGCTGACGTCGCGCACGTGCTGGCCGGTGCCCGAAGTCACCGTGAAGTCGACCGTCGAGCCGATCGCCACGCTCTGCGGTGTCGACGGATTGATCGTGCCGTTGCCGCTGACGGCCGGAGTCACCGTGACCGTGTTCGTCGCGCACGTCACCGAGATGTCGACGACATTGCCGGTCGCGGTGCCGTGGCCGTTGGCGACCGCGCAGGTCTGGTTCGCGGGCTGGGTCGCGATCGTGACGTCGTAGGTCGAGCCGTGGGCCAGCGTGCCGGGGAACGTGAACGCGGTGGCGCCCGCGGAGATCGCGAGATTCGCGCCGCCGTTGAGCCGCAGCGCGAGGCCGCTCGCGTTCAGGCCGCCGACCGTGCCGCCGATCGTGTACTGGTCCGGTTCGAAGGTCGCGATCAGCGTGCAGTCGGCGGTCAGCGCGGCGGTCGTGAAGGTCGGCGTGCTGAACGTGCCGGGGCAGCCGGCGACGCTGGCCACGTGCCTTCCGGCGGCCGGTGACACGGTGAATTGCAGCGAGGTGCCCGACGGCACGGTCTGCGGCGTGCTCGGGGCGATGCTGCCATCGCCGACGACGACCGGCGTGGCGGTGACATTGCCGGACGGTGCCGGCACGTCGACGAACACCGCATCCGGCGTACCCGGCGTGCCGGTGCCGCCGCCGAGCGCGTTGATGCCCTGGACGTAGATCAGGTGGCGCCCGGGCGCGAGGCCGGCGAGGCTGACGTCGCCGCGCACGGCTTCGGTCGTGCTGTTGAAGGTGCCGTCGGTGGCCGATAGCGCGATCGGCGTCGCGGCCGGATCCCACGGCAGGCGATCGACGTAGGCGTTCGCGCCCTTGATCGCATAGGTTGCCTGCGTGCCGTTGGTCTGGTTGTAGCGCCCGTCGTCGATGGTCGCGCTGACGGTCACGTAGGGACCGCCGGCGCCTTGCGCGGGAGCGGTCACGCCGAGGTTGTAGACGTCCGGGCCGGACGGCAGCTTGTACGGCGCCGCGACCGCGCGCGCGGCATACTTCAGCGCGGCGACGTTCTTGACGTAGGTGCCGCTGGTCGCGTTCTCGAACGAGGAGCAGCTTTCGAAGAACGCGGTGCCCAGCTCGATCGTGAACGCCGGCGCGCCGAGCGTGCCGTAGAAGTTGTCGTCGGTGGCGCCGTCGGTCGGGTAGAGCGAGTCGGACTGTTCCGGCGAGTAGCCGTTGAACCACGCCATGCGGCGCCCGAACGTCTGCAGTGGGATCCTGTTCGGCGCGGCGCTGGTCGTGTCGCCCCACGGCCACAGCACCAGCTGCGAATAGCTGTGGATGTCCAGGAACATTCCGGCGTAGTCGTCCGGGGCGGCGACGGTGACGTCGTCGGGGCGGCGATCGGGCAGCACGCCGCCGCTGTAGACGCCGTTGCCGAGCGTGCCGGCGACGTAGCCGACGAGGTTCTGCGTTTCCGGCTCCGAGGCAGCGGTCGGGCCGCGGTAGGTCAGGTTGCACTTGGTGCCGCTCGAGCCCTGGCCGTTCGTGGTGTTCCAGTGGAACGGGAAATTCCGGTTGAGGTCGATGCCGGGTTGCGCGCTGCCGCTCGGCGTGCCGCCGCAGGCACCGTTAGTCGTGTCGGTGTTCTTGCGCCACGAGATGCCGGTTTCCGCTTTCTTGCGTCCGTCCGGATTGGCCTGCAGGACGAAGCGGAAGTCGACGTGATCGACCAGCCAGGTCGCCTGCGGATCGGTGCCGTAGCTGCCGACCAGCCATTCGGCCATGCGCGTCAGCAGTTCCGCCGGCGTGTATTCGCGTGCGTGGATCGAGCCGAACACGACCATCTTCGGACGGTTCGGGTCCGCGGCCGCGGTCGCCAGGTTCGTCACGCGGAAGGCGCGCATGTCGAAACCTGTCGCCGAATTCTGCGTCTTCTGCCAGCTCGGGCCGATCAGGTCGATCGTCGCGAGGTTCGGATGCGCCACGACGAGGTCGTCCATCGTCTGGTACGTGCCTTCGACCGTGCGGTAGCAGGCATAGCCGGGAATGCTCGGGTAGCCCGCATCGGTGAACCACGGGCGGCGCGATTGCAGGGCATCCTCCATCTGCGCGTAGAAAGCACGCAGCCGTGCGGTCTCGGCGGCGTCGATCGAGACCGTCAGGCCTGCGTCCTCGAGCAGGCGGATGCCGTCGTCATCGGTGTCCACGCGCAGCACCTGGCGCTCGGGATCGACGATCACGTGCTGGAAGAGGGCGGCGGCGCGGATCAGGGCGGCGTGATTCGGATAGTGCGCTTCGACGAACCATTCGTCGGCCACGGCGGAGTGCGCACCGGCCAGGGCCAGTGCGGAAGCGAGCAGGAGTCTGTTCATCGGCGGGGAGTGAAGAAAGCGCGAAGGCGCGGATGCTAGACGCTTCGATTCGCGCTTGTCGTGTCGCGATGCATCATCGAATGCGCTTCGGCGGCTCGTCGACCGCCACTGCTGCCGGGCGCGGAGCCGACAGCGGCACGCGGCGTGCCATCTACCGGTTCAGGACTCGAAGCCGTCGACGAAGATGCGGTCGTTCGATTCCGGTACGTCGACGAACACCGCGTCCGGCGCGCCGGGTCCGAAGGAATTGACGCCCTGAACGTAGACCAGGTGGCGGCCCGGGGGCGAGCCGGTCGAGCGGAATGTCGGCCCGCACGTTCTCCTTAGTGCCGTCGAACTGGCCGTCGGTCGTGGTCAGCGGAATCGCGACGGCACCCGGTTCCCACGGCGCGGTGTCGACATAGGCATTGGCGCCCAGCACCGTGCGCGGCGACTGCGACCCGTTGGCCCGGCTCAGGCGCGTGTCGTCGATGGTCGCGCTGACGGTGGTGAAGAGGCCGCCGGCGCCCTCCTGCGGGGCAGTGGCGGTGATGTCGTACGCATCCGGGCCGCCGGGCAGGCGATAGGGTGCCTGGGCGGAACGGGCCGCATAGGTCAGCGCGGCCAGGTTCAGCGGGTAGGTGCTGGCGGTGAACGAACTGCAGCTCTCGAAGAACGAGGTGCCCAGTTCGATCGTGTACGACGGCGCGCCGAGCAGGCCGTAGAACGTGTCGTCCGTGGTGCCGTCGGTCGCGTACAACTCGTAGGCGGTCTGCGGGCGGTAGCTGTTGAACCAGGCGAGGCGGCGCCCCAGCGTGCGCAGCGGTACGTCGTCCGGTGCCGGGCTGGCGACGTCCCCCCACGACCACAGCACCAGCCGCGAATAGCTGTGGATGTCGAAAAACAGTCCGGCGTAGTCGTCCGGCGCGGGCGTCGCCAGGTCGTCCGCGCGGCGATCGGGCAGCGCGCCGCCGGAATAGATGCCGTCGACGCCGGGCGTGCCCGCGACGTAGGTAACGAGATTCCGCGTCTCCGGTTCGGAACCGGCGCTGGGGCCGTGGAAGGTCTCGTCGCAGGTCCAGTCGCTCGATCCCTCGCCGCCGGTGGTGTTCCAGTGGAACGGGAAGTTGCGGTTGAGGTCGATGCCGGGCTGCATGAAGTCCGACGGCGTCCCGGGGCAGGCGCCATCGACCGTGTTCGTGTTCTTGCGCCAGCGGATGCCGCCCTCGGCCTTCTTGCGACCGTCCGGGTTGGCCTGCAGGACGAAGCGGAAGTCGACGTGGTCGACCAGCCACGTCGCGCGCGGGTCGCTGCCGTAGCCGTTCACCAGCCACTCGGCCAGGCGCGTCAGCAGTTCTGCCGGCGTGTACTCGCGCGCATGGATCGAGCCGAACAGGACCATCCTCGGACGATCCGGGGCGGCCGCGGCGGTATCGAGACGGGTCACGCGCAAGGCGCGCATCCCGTAGCCCTGCGCCGGGTCCTGCGTCTTCTGCCATGTCGGGCCGATCTCGTGGATCTCGGCCAGGTCCGGCCGTGACGAGGCGAGGTCGTCCATCGTCTGGTAGGTGCCTTCCACCGTGCGGTAGCACGGAAAGCCCGGAATGCCCGGGTAGCCGCCGGCGGTGATCTGCGGTGCCGTCGATCGCAAGGCGTCCTGCAGGTTCGCCTGGAAGGCGCGCACCTGGGCCGTCGCCGCGACGTCGACCGAGACCGCCAGGCCCTCGGCCTCCAACCGGCGGATGCCCGCGTCGTCGGTGTCCACGCGCAGCACCCGGCGTTCGGGATCCACCGCGACGTGCTGGAAGCGCGCGGCCACGCGCGCGAGCGCGGCGCGGTCCGGGTAGCGGGCCTCGACGACCCATTCCTCGGCATGGAGGGACGGCACGCCGGCGAGCGCCAGCGCCGAGGCGAGCAGGGCTTTCTTCATGAGTCGGGTCCGATGCGGAGCGGGGTCCGGGGGGCGACGGAACGCCTATTCGAGCTGCTCGCGCGCCCAGCCCGCGTCGAGTGCCTCCATGGCGTCGCGCGGCTTCAGGTTCGCCGCCTTGTCCCAGGCTTCCGCGACCTCGTCCTCGCGCTTGTCGCCGTGCAGCAGGAGCAGACCGTTGCCGTACTCGATCCAGGCGATCGGCGAGTCCGGCGTCAGCTTCAGCGCCTGCTTCAGGTGCTTCTCGGCATCGCCCGCGTTCGCGCCGTAGGTGAGCTTGGCCAGCATGCCGCCGACCTTGCCGACGATCTCGGCGTGGTAGAGGCCGAACGCCGTCTGGGCCTCGGCGTGCTTCGGCGCGAGGTCGATGGCGCGGTCCAGCGACTCGCGCACCTTGCCGGCAAGGCCCTGTGCCAGCGCCTTGGTGATCGAAAGCGCCTGGCTCAGCCGGCCGATCGCAAAGGCCCGGCGGTAGTGGCTGTTCGCTTCGCCGGGCAGGGCGGCGACGGCGTCCTCGGCGAGGCGCACCAGCTCCTCGTAGCGCGAGAGCCGGGCCTTCTCCTCGTCGAGCAGGTAGGTCGCGTGGATACCGCCGGCCTTGACCGCGACCGAGGCGCCCAGCGCCTTCAGCGCGATGCCTTGTTCGTATGCCTGCTGGAAGTCGCCGCGGTGGAACGCGCGCCAGGCGTCCTGGAGCTGGCTGGCGATCGCTCCCGCGTCCTTGCCGAGCTTCGCGTTGCCTTTCAGTAGCGCGGCGACGTGCTTCTCGTCCGGGAACGGCTCCTGGTCGCCCGCGTGCAGCTTGCCCCAGGCCTTGGCCAGCTTGTCGCCGGCGTAGTCGAACGCCTTGTCCGGGTGCGGGAACGCCGCCCAGTCCTTCTTCGCCATCGCCGTCTCCTCCGCGGGTGAAGGCGCGAGTGTGTCGGCCGCCGCGTGCGGCGTCACGCCGCCGTGCGGCAAGCGGGCCGGCTGCGCGGTCGCAGGCCGCGCTTCCTGGCGTCGTCCCGGGACTGCGCGCAATACGGAAACCGGAATCCCGTGCGTATTTGATGCCTCATGCGGAAACCCTAAACTCGCCGGCATGGCACCGAACGACTCTTCCACCGACCCCGCCACCCGCGCCGCCGAACTGCGCGAGCGCCTCGACGACGCGAACTACCGCTACCACGTGCTCGACGATCCGGACATTCCGGACGCCGAATACGACAGGCTGATGCGCGAGCTCGAAGCGCTGGAGGCCGCGCATCCCGGGCTGGCGACTGCCGATTCGCCGACCCAGCGCGTCGGCAACGCGCCGTCGTCCGCGTTCGCGACCGTCGAGCACGAGATCCCGATGCTGTCGCTCGCCAATGCGTTCACCGAGGACGAGGTCGAGGAGTTCGTGCGCAAGATCGTCGAGCGCCTGGAGATCGACGATCCGCTGTTCTCGGTGGAGCCGAAATTCGACGGACTCGCGATCAGCCTGCGCTACGAGAACGGCGTTTTCGTGCGCGGCGCGACGCGCGGCGACGGCGCGCGTGGCGAGGACGTCACCGCGAACCTGCGCACGATCAAGGCTATTCCGCTGCGCTTGCGCGGAGGGAAAAACGAGGATGGATCGTTGAAGCGGCGCGGCAAGGGCTGGCCGCGCGTGCTGGAAGTGCGCGGTGAGGTCTACATGCCGCGCGCCGGCTTCGAGGCGTACAACGAGAAGGCGCGCGCCTCGGACGGCAAGATCAAGCCGCTCGTGAATCCGCGCAACGCCGCCGCCGGCAGCCTGCGCCAGCTCGATCCGCGCATCACCGCGAAACGGCCGCTGGCGTTCTACGCCTACGCGCTCGGCCTCGTCGACGGCGGCGACGTACCCGAATCGCATTCGGCGATGTTGAAGACGCTGCGCGAGTGGGGTTTTCCCGTCAGCTCGCTGGTCGACACCGCGCGCGGCGCCAAGGGCTGCTTGGCCTACTACGCA
Source organism: Rhodanobacteraceae bacterium UBA703 (assembly GCA_002297645.1). GTDB lineage: Bacteria > Pseudomonadota > Gammaproteobacteria > Xanthomonadales > Rhodanobacteraceae > Dokdonella_A. Next base: position 11,622 of record DBMH01000012.1, read on the forward strand.
CGCATCGGCGCACAGCGCGACACCTTGCCGTTCGACATCGACGGCGTCGTCTACAAGCTCGACGACCTCGCCGCGCAGCGCGAACTCGGCTTCGTCGGTCGCACGCCGCGCTGGGCGATCGCGCACAAGTTCCCGGCACAGGAACAGCAGACCACGGTCGAGGCGATCGACGTCAACATCGGCCGCACCGGTGCGGCCACGCCGACCGCACGGCTCGCGCCCGTGTTCGTCGGCGGCGTCACCGTGACCAACGCGACGTTGCACAACGCCGACCAGGTCGCGCGCCTCGACGTGCGCATCGGCGACACGGTGATCGTGCGCCGCGCCGGCGACGTGATTCCGGAAGTCGTGCGCGTCGTGCCGGAGTTGCGACCGCCGCACACGCATCCGTGGCATATGCCGGCGCATTGTCCGATCTGCGGCTCGGACATCGTGCGCGAGGAAGGCGAGGTGGTCGCGCGCTGCACCGGCGAGCTGATCTGCGCCGCGCAGCGCACGCAGGCGATCTTCCACTTCGCCGCGCGCCGCGCGATGGACATCGACGGCCTCGGCGAACGCTACATCGAGGACCTCGGCGAACTCGGCTACGTACGCTCGGTCGCCGACCTGTACAAGCTCACGCTCGACGACCTGCTCGAGATGAAGCGCCGCGCCGACGAGCGCGACGGCACCACGCCCGAGACGGTAAAGGCCGGCAAGGTCGCGACGAAGTGGGCCGAGAACCTGATCGAGGCAATCGAACACAGCCGCCGCGCGACGCTCGAGCGGTTCCTGTACGCGCTCGGCATCGCGCACGTCGGCGAGAGCACGGCCAAGGCGCTCGCGACCTGGTTCGGCGAACTCGCGACGATCCGCCGCCTGCCGTGGCCGATCCTGAAGCTGGTGCCGGACATCGGTGGCGAAGTCGCCCGCGCGATCGACGCGTTCTTCCAGCAGCCCGGCAACCAGCGTGCGATCGACGACCTGCTCGCACACGGCGTCACGATCGTCGACGCGCACGCACCGTCACCGAAGCTGCGCGCCGCGCTCGACGCGGCGACGCTGCTCGCCAACCTCGAGGCGCCGAAGCTGACGGAGAAGCGCGCCGTTCAGCTCGCCACGCATTTCGCCCGCCTCGACGACCTGCTCAAGGTGCCCGAGCACCAACTCGTCAGCGCCGGCCTGCCGGCCGACACCGCCGCCGCGTTCGTCGCCTGGCGTAAGGACGACGCGCACCGTCGCCTGCTGCAACGCTCCTTCGAGGCGCTCGATACCCTGCGCGCCGCGCTGGCCGACGTGGCCGATACCGCCGCAGCGCTGCCGCTCGACGGCCAGACCATCGTGCTCACCGGCACGCTGTCGGCGCTCACACGCGACGAGGCGAAGGCGAAGCTCGAAGCGCTCGGTGCCAAGGTGGCGGGGAGCGTGTCGAAGAAGACTTCGTTTGTGGTTGCGGGGGAGGCGGCGGGGTCGAAGCTCGACAAGGCGCAGGAGCTTGGGGTGGAGATCTGGGATGAGGCGCGGTTGATGGAGTTCTTGGCGGGAAAGGGGGCGTGATGCTTCGGCATCGCTGGTGTCTTGTGGGACCACCGGCGTCGCGTGTTGCCGCTTCTCGGCATACGTGCGAATCCCACGGTTCATTCCTCGTTGTCCCGGCGAGCGCCGGGGCCGGCGCCTTGCGCACAACAACGGGGCTTCAGTTCATTCAGCCTTCACCCATGGGAATATGAATTTCGAACCGAGCTTCAAAGCCATCATTTTGGGCTCATTGGTGGTTATCGGCGGCTACGTGCTCTGCATGGTCCTTGTCGGGGTGCTCAGTTCGTTTGGTGCGCCGCGTGGGTTATGGATCGTGTCAGGGCTGGCCGCGATCCTGCTCGCGGTATTCTCCGGCTTTGTAGGCGCTCTGTTCGCCCGGTCGAGCCCTCTGTTCAATGGTGCGCTGGCTGGTCTCGTCGGTGCTTTTTCGCTTCTTGGGCTTCTTTCGCTCGTTGCGCCTGTTGAGGCGGACATGGCCTTTGTCGGCCCGCTTCTTACCGTTACTTTCTTGGCCTTCTGCGGTGCGTTTTTTGCGGTCTACGTATGGCCTCGGCATGGGCTCTAGCGGTTCGTCCACGCGGACCGTCGTGACGAGTTTTGGCATGCCCTCGTCGTTTTTCAGGAGGCATCCACTGCGAACACGGCCGAGAGGAAGTTCGGTTCAGTCCGGATCGGAATGAGCGGTTCTGCCCATGAACCACCATGCGCGGAGGGCATCGTGTCCCCGGGCGACGCTGAACAGGTCCTCCGACGTCATGCCCGCGAACGCGGGCATCCACTGAGAACAGCGACTTGGATGACCAGCCTTGCGGCTGTTGAAAAGCGCCTCCCGCTTGACCAGCCTTTCGGCTGTTGAAGAGCATCTCGTGGGAATGATGACCTCCACAGCGTTCCTCAGCGCATCGCCGCAGATCCTCCGGCGGGATATCACGCACCGATCCGTTCTTTTTCAACTCCCGATCCCGCCATCCCAGCTTCGCATTCCAGGTGGGTCAGATACAGCCGCAGGTCGAACTCCAACTGGTGGTAGTCCGCCGTGATGTGCGTGCACAACTGGTAGAAGGCCTTGTTGTGCTCGCGCTCCTTCAGGTGCGCCAATTCGTGCACCACGATCATCTTCAGGAAGTCCGCCGGAGCGTCTCGGAACACGCTGGCGATGCGGATCTCGCGGCTGGCCTTGAGCCGGCTGCCCTGCACGCGTGACACCGCGGTGTGCGTGCCGAGTGCGTGCTTCATCACCTGCAGCTTGCCGTCGTAGACGACCTTGTTGAGTGGCTCGGCCTTGCGCAGGTAGCGCTCCTTCAGCGCCTGCGTGTAGTCATACAGCGCCTTGTCGGTGCGCACCGCATGGGTGTCGCGGTATTTGTCGCGCAGCATCGCGCCGAGTCGGTCCTGCGCGATCAGGGCACGCACCCGCGCCTGGGTGGCTTCGGGATATCCGGCGAGGTACTTCAGGGGCATCACGTCAGAAGCGCTCGCCGACCGGCAGATAGCGCCAGGCTCCCACGGGCATCTTGCCGAGCGAGATCCTGCCGATGCGGATGCGCCGGATCGCCACGACCTCGAGCCCGACCTGGGCGCACATGTCGCGCAGCTGCCCGCCCTGGACCGCCTTGATCGCGAATCGCAGACGAACCTCGTTCTGCCAACTGACCTTGCACGGTGGCAGCGCGCGACCCTGGTAACTGAGGCCGTGGTTGAGGCGGTGCAGACCGTAGGGTGCGATCTCGCCGCGAACCTCGACGACGAACTCCTGCTCGATCTCGTCGTGGTCCTCGGTGAGCCGACGCCAGACGCGGCCATCCTGGGTCAGCACCATCAGGCCGCTGCCGTCGCGGTCGAGTGGCACCAGCGGCGTCAGCCGGACGAAGTGGCGCTTGAGCAGGCGGACGCCGGAAGCGTCGTCCGTCCAGCGCGTCGCCGGTGTCACCAGCGCCGCGGCCGGATGGGAGCCGCTGATCGTGTCGAAGCCGACGGGCTTGTGCAGCAGGACGGTCGCCGGTTCCTCGGCCTCGAGGCGCGCCTCGGGGTCGAGGGTCACCGTTTCGGTCGAGACGAGGTGCTGCGGCTTTTCGACCACCACTCCGTCGACCGACACCCAGCCGCCTTCGATGTAGCGCTCGGCTTCGGCGCGCGAGCAGTGGGCCAGGGCGGCGACGCGTTTGGCGAGACGGATGGAGTCGGACATGGGCATGGATCGGAGAAGCAGGGTACGTAGTGTAAGGGCGCGCATCGCGGGCGACGGTGCGGCCGCCTCGCGGCGGGAAAATCGCCTCTCGTACGGAGAGGGCGACCGGGCCGATGCCTCAGCCGGATTGCGGACCATCGAGAGCATTCAGGTGCTTCTCGACGGCGAACACGTGCGCATCCTGCTCGCCGAGCTCCCGCAGCGCATCGGCGAGGTGCGTGAGGTAGTCCCGATTGGGGCCGCTCGGTCCGTGCGAGTCCGCGATCTGGCGCGCGATCTCCGCCTCCGGCGCCGGGCCCAGCCAGGCCGCGTTGGTGTGCGCCGCGATGTAGATGAGGCCTTCGACGTGGCTGCCGTCGTCGAACTCGATCGTCGTCACGTGGCGCAGGTAGCCGTTCTTCTCGCGATGATCGAGATGATGGAAGACCTCGGGCGTGATCAGGTAGGCCATGCCGGCACAGAGTGCGCCCGGGTCCGGCACCAGGGTCAGCACGCGGCCGGGCGCTTCCGGCGTGCCGCGGTGGTCGTGCGAGCCTTGCCAGAAGCGGCGCGACCAGTCGCGGATCCGCGCCGGGCGCCGTTCGAGATACGGAAAATCGGCCTTGTAGATCAGCGAGCCGTAGCCGAACAGCCAGACCTGCGCGTGGCCGTCGAAGCGGTTCATGCGCTGGTTGAGCGCGATCGTGTTGAGGGACATCGGTGGTGGCGAGCGAGACGTTCCGTGCGCATGGTACAGGGCGTGGCTCGCTTGCCGGCTTTTGCGGATCGCGCGGTGGAGTCCGCCTTGTACTGGTAAGGTCTGTGCCTGGGTGCTGAAGGTCTCCGCCCACGTTCGCTCCACACCGCACCGGACGATCCGATGAAATCCCTGCTCCCTGCCTTGCTGCTCTCGTCCATCGCCCTGCCCACTGCCGCGCAGGACATCAGCGCCGAACGGATCGCCGGCACCGTGCAGGTCCTCGCCTCGGACTTCTTCGAGGGGCGCGCGCCGGGCACGGTCGGAGAAGAACGCACCGTCGGCTACCTGATCGGCCAGTTCCAGGCCATCGGGCTGGAGCCGGGTGGCAGGAACGGCAGCTGGGTGCAGGCGGCGCCGCTGCTGCACACGAGATTGGGCCCGCCGCGCACGCTCGGAGTGACGGTCGGTGGCGCGATGCGGACGTGGCAGCCGGGCCAGCAGGTCTACCTGTCCACGCGCCGCGCCGAGGATCGCGCGGTGATCGAGCACGCACCGCTGGTCTTCGTCGGCTACGGCGTCAGCGCGCCAGAGCGCCAGTGGGACGATTTCAAGGGCGTCGACCTCAAGGGCAAGGTCGCGGTGTTCCTCGTCAACGATCCTGACTTCGAAGCGGGCCAAGGCGAAGCCGTTGCCGGCCGCTTCGGCGGCAAGGCGATGACGTACTACGGTCGCTGGACCTACAAGTACGAGGAAGCGTCGCGCCGTGGCGCGATCGGCGCGTTGATCGTGCACGACACGCCCGGTGCGGGCTACGGCTGGAACGTCGTGACGAGCCCGCAAGGCGAGAACTACGACATCGTGCGCGCGCCGGACCAGCAGACCACCCTCGCGCTGCAGGGCTGGATCGAAGGCGGTGCCGCGGCGACGCTGTTCGCCGGGGCGGGGCTGGACCTTGCCGCGCAGCGCATGGCCGCGCGACGCCCCGATTTCCGTCCGGTCACGTTGCAGGGTGTGACGTTCTCCGCCGACCTTCCGGTCACGCACGAGGTCGTGCGGAGCCACAACGTGCTGGCGAAGATTCCCGGCCGCGAGCGCCCCGATGAAGTCGTGTTCTACGGCGCGCATTGGGATGCGTACGGCAAGGGGCCGGCAGATGCGAACGGCAAGACCGTCCGTGGCGGCGCCAACGACGACGCGCTCGGTGTCGCCGGCCTGCTGGAGATCGCGCGGAAGTTCATGGCGCAGCAGCCGCGACCCCGACGCAGCATCGTGTTCGGCCTGTGGACGGCAGAGGAGCGCGGCCTGCTCGGATCGGAGGCGTATGCGCTGGATCCGGTGTATCCGATGGACAAGACCGTCGCCAACCTGACCCTCGACATCCTGCAGACCGCGGGCAAGGCACGTGACGTGATCCTGGTCGGTGCCGGGCAGGGCAGCCTGGAAGACGACCTGGACCGCCTCGCCAGGAAGCAGGGGCGCACGGTGACGCCCGAGAGCCTGCCCGAGCGCGGCCTGTTCTATCGCGCCGACCATTTCTCGTTCGCCAAGCGCGGCGTGCCGGTGCTGCTGATGATGGGCATCGCCGGTGCATCCGACCTCGTCGACGGCGGCCGCGCGGCCGGGCAGAAGTGGGTCGACGACTACACCGGCCGCTGCTACCACCAGCCGTGCGATGCCTGGGGGCAGGACTGGAACCTCGATGGCGCGGTGCAGGACATCGGCCTGATGTTCGATCTCGGCCGGGATCTCGCCAATTCCTCGCGCTGGCCGGAATGGAAGGCCGGGTCGGAGTTCAAGGCATTGCGCGAGCGGCGCTGATCGGATGGCGCGGCGTTTCCTGTGGTGCAGCGACGATCTCGTGGGGCGGGCCGCGTCGGAACGGGCACGCTGTAAAGGGGTCTGATCCCGGAATGCGTCGCCCAGGCTCGCTCCCGTCGAAGTCGTCGATCCGGGGCGGTCTGGCTGGCGTTCGACGGATCTCGGCCGGTGAGGCGGGCCCGGCGGACGATCGCGCATCGCATCCAGCGGAACCGCGACCACGGCCGGGGCGACGGGACGAAACGTCCGCCGTGGCTGCCACCGGGTTCGCGGTTCGCACGGTCCCGACTTGACGTTGGCGAGTCCGGGCGCGGATGCTTGGCCCATGGGGTGGGGACCTCATCTTTGACGCAGTCCTTACAAGCGAATGGCAAAAGAGGCCGTGTCCGAACGACCGAACTGGTTGGAAAGGGAATTTCAGCTGCGTATTCGCCTGAGCGGTTTGCTCCTGACGGCGGCGTATGCAGTCGTTTTCTGGACTTTCCGCCAGAATATTTCCGTCGACCAATGGATGTTGTCAGCCGGCATCCGAGTAGGGGCCGTGCTCCTGTTCGCGCCGCGCTACTGGCCCTATCTGATCGCCGGTGAATGGGTGGCCTTCGCCTACATGCGTTACCCATACATCGAGCGCTTCGGCCTGCCCTGGGTTGTGATTTCCTCCATCGTGCTGATGCCGACGGTCGCGCTGATCGTTCACTGGCACAGGCGATTGCTGGCTTCCGGCAATCCCTACGGAGTGCTCTCCGTTGCGGGGCTGTCCGCTGTCTGCATCACGGCGCTCAATCTGGGGCTGGCCTGGTTGCTGATGCCGACGCGACACGCAGCGGTTTCGTGGGATGGTGTCGTCACCTACGTGATCGGCGACTACCTCGGCATACTGATCTTCGCCCCACTCGTGATGCTCTGGAGGCACCGCAACCTGTCCATCCAGCTTTCCCGGACCTGGCGCCTGGACGTGGCGGCCTCACTCGTCATCATCGGCCTGCTGGGCATCTATGCGATGCACCTCCCGGGTACGGAGATAGCGGCAAAAAACAGCTTGCGCATCCTGATGATCCTGCCTGCGATCGCACTCACGTGCCTGCACGGCTGGCAAGGAGGGGCGGTGGGTGTGGTGGCGCTGAACCTCATGGTCGGGCTCACGATGGAAACCTCCGGCCTGCTCGGGGCACGCGATCCCAACGCCTTTCTCGTACAGGAAATTCTCGCAATGGCAGGCACCGCGCTGCTGTTGCTGGGATCGACGATTTCCCATTTCTACTACAAGTTCATGCACCGCGATCATCTCGACGGGCATGCGCTGACATTGGCGCGCGCCAACCTGCTCGCCAATGAACGCGAACTGCGCGACGGTGCGGCGCGGATCCGGCTTCTCGGCGAGGACATGGACAAGGCCTTTCGCAATACAGTGCAGTGGTTGCACGAGCGCGGGCACCATACGGCGGCAATGGACATGCAGCGCTCCAGCGCGGCGCAATCGCAGCTGTTCCGCGAACAGTTGAGCCTGGTCTATCCGTCCGGGATCGAGCACTACGGCCTGTATCTGGTCCTGCAGTCCAGCGGTATCGCCGGGGTGTGGGAACAATCCAATCGCTTCACGTCCCCGCATCTGACCGGCAATCCGTGCCGGCTGAGCGTGGAGCTGCAGCTGGCCGCCTATCGCTGCATCTGCGATGCGGTCGCCCTTCTCCTGGAGCGGGAGAAGGGGATGATCCGGATGCGTGCGCGCTGCGGGCGCCATGGGGTGCGCCAGGGCATCGTGGTCAACGTGTCCCTGCTCGATCCGGCGCGCCTGCTGTCACAGGACACCATGGCGCGCGCCGTCGAGGTGCTGATGGGGCGCGCGCTGGTATACGGCGGCACGGTCCGGTGCCGCCGCAACCAGATCCGACTGCTGCTCGTCGAGCCGAGCCGGGTTCCGACCTCTCAGCGGGTCCCGTCGGGTGCCTCGATCGACCAGATGATGCCGCCGTCGACTTCGTAGGCGGCCAGCACGACGCCTGGCCGGCGATAGACTTCCATGCGCTTGGCAGTCACCGGAATCGACAGCCGGCTCTGCGGCAAGGAAACGCGATCGGCCGCGCTGCCAGCCGGCAAGCTCCAGAAGGTCTCTCCGATGTTGCCGATGATCACGCGGACTTTGCCGCTCGGGTCGTCGACCTGGAGGTACTGGATCCCGTCACGCTCCAGCTCGTAGGCGCTCCATGCCGCGCTCTCGCTGACGTCCGCGGACGGCGGAGTCGGTTGTCCGAGACCCGTCAGCGCCTTGGGGGTGCCGTGCGGTTCACCCGCGCAACAGGGTGTCCCTGCATAGGCAGAGTTCGTGAACGAAAAAACGGCCGCCGCCGCTGCCAGTACTACGGATGAATTGCGCTGTAAGTTCGCCATAACGTGCCCGCCCTGAAAAGAGTGTGAAATGCCAGCAATCTGGCTCGAAAACGCTAGCACATTTTGAACTTAGGGACTTGTCAGCACTTCCTCGTGTCGTTTCGAGGAATCGTGTATCGGACGGAACTTCGTGCCTGGTCGCCGCCGACGCCTCGCAACCGCCGTCGTCGTGCATGGAGGAGGGCGAAACCGCCTCCTTTCCCGCTCCATCAACCTCCGGTGCCCATGACCGTATCGACCCTCGTCGCAGTGGCGTGGCGTCTCGCTTCGCGTCGCCGCAGCCTTCCCTGTCCCGTGTGGCTGCGTTGACTCGTGGAGCTGGACAACCCGTTCACGAAGACCAACCGGGCCGCCTTCATCGTCGAGACCCTCGCGCTCTCGCCTGGCCTGACGGTTCTGGATGCCGGTTGCGGTCCGGGACGCCTGACGGTTCCGCTGGCCCGGAGCGTCGGTCCGGACGGCCGGGTGGTTGCGCTGGACATCCAGCCCGGAATGCTGGCCCGTGCCAGGACGAAGACGGCTGCGGCGGGCTGCTCGAACATCGAGTTCGTCGTTGCCGCCCTCGGGAAGCGCACGCTGCCGGTACGCCGTTTCGACCGTGCGGTCCTGGTCACGGTCCTCGGCGAGATTCCCGAACCCGCCGCCGCCATGGCCGAACTGTTCGACGCGCTCGCGCCCGGCGGCATCCTGGCGGTCGTCGAAGTCGTGTTCGATCCGCATTTCCAATCCCGCCGTGCCGTCACGGCGCTTGCCGCCGCGGCCGGTTTCCGCGAGCGCGCGTTCTTCGGGCACGGTCTCGCGTACGTCGTCCATTTCGAGAAACCGGCCGACGGCTGAGGCGCCGGATTCCGGGCCTGCGGACGAGAGCCTCCGACCGCGCTCAGCGGCTCAGGATCGGCCGTGCGAGTTCGAAGAGTTCCGTCGGATCGGCGATCGTCACGTGGCGGCCGTCGACCTGGATCAGGCCGCGGTCCTGGAACCGGCGCAGTACGCGGCTGACGGTCTCGGCGGCGAGCCGCAGGTAGTTGGCGATGTCGCCGCGCGACATGGCGAGGTTCAGCGTGTGCATCGGGAAGCCGCGCTCGGCGTAGCGGCGGCCGAGGCCGATGAGGAATGCGGCGAGGCGTTCGTCGGCGGAGTAGTCGCCGGCGAGCAGGGCGGCGTTGCCGATGTCGCGGCTGAGCCGGCGGAACAGTTCCAGCTGGATCGCCGGCATGCGCGTAGCGAGCGTGGCCAAGGCGGGAAACGAGAAGCGGCAGACCTCGACCTCGCTGAGCGCGACGGCGTCGCAGGGATAGGCTTCCGGGTCGATCGCATTGAGGCCGACCAGTTCGCCCGGCAAATGGAAGCCGAGCACGAGTTCCCGGCCCTCGAGGTCGACCAGGCGCGTCTTCACGGCACCGGAGCGCACGGCATAGATCGCGTTGAAGCGGTCTCCGGTGCGGAAGACGGTGTCGCCGTTGCGATAGCCGCCGACGTGCTCGACGAGGCAGTGCAATTCGTGCAGTGCGATCTTGTCGACGCCGCCCCCGCTACAGACGGAGCCGAATGCGCAGGTCGAGCAGAAGCGCTGCTCGTTGCCGTCGTCGGCGATCGGACTCGGCCGCTGGATGCGCGCCTGCATCGTGGCTTGGCCCATGCGATGTTCCACCTCTTCAGACGGCGCGCGAATACCGGACCGGCAGGTCCGCACCGACGTAGGCGTCGAAACACATCGCGATGTTGCGGAGCAGGAACTGGCCGCGCGGCGTGACCACGATGCGTTCCGGCGTGCACTCGACGAGACCGTCCGCCGCGAGCGGCTGCAGGCGCTCGAGCGAGCTCCGGAAGTAGCGCTCGAAGTATACGAGATGGCGCACCTCGAAGGCCGGGATGTCGAGCACGCCCGCGCACATGATCTGCTGGATCGCGTCCGCGCGCAGGCCGTCGTCCTCGCCGAGGTGCAGGCCGCGCGCGACCGGCAGGTGCCCCTGGTCGATCGCCCCGTAGTAGCCCGGCAGGTCCTTGCGGTTCTGGCTGAAGGTGGCGCCGACGTGGCTGATGGCGCTCATGCCGACGCCGATCAGGTCGCAGGCGGCGTGGGTCGAGTAGCCCTGGAAGTTGCGCTGCAGGGTGCCGGCTTCGGACGCCAGGGAGAGGTCGTCCCCGGGCAGCGCGAAATGGTCGACGCCGATGTAGCGGTAGCCGGCGCCCGTCAGCGTTTCCACCGCGAGCTGCAGCAGCCCGAGGCGCGTGTCGGCGTCGGGCAGGTCGTACTTGTCGATCTGCCGCTGCGCCGGGAAGCGTTCGGGCAGATGGGCATAGCCGTAGGCGGCGATGCGTTCGGGCCGCAGTGCGACGACCTGCTCCAGAGTCCGTGCGAACGAATCGGGCGTCTGCTTCGGCAACCCGTAGATGAGGTCGAGATTGACCGAGCGGATGCCGGCGTCGCGCGCGGCCTCCAGGATCTCGCGGGTCTCGTCGACACCTTGCACGCGGTTGATCGCGCGCTGCACCTCGGCATCGAAATCCTGCACGCCGATCGACAGCCGGTTGATGCCGGCGGCGGCGATGCGCCGCACATAGTCGCCGTCGCAGAAGCGTGGGTCGATCTCGACGCCGAACTCGCGCTCGGGGCGGCGGCTGAAGGTGAAGTGGCGGCCGAGCGTGTCGATCAGCTCGACGAGCTGGTCGGCATCGAGGAAGTTCGGCGTGCCGCCGCCGAAGTGCAATTGCGCCAGGCTGCGGTCGCGTGCGAACAGGCCGGCGACGGCCTCGATCTCGCGATAGAGCCGGGCGAGGTAGCCGCCGGCCTTGCCGCGGTCGCGCGTGATGAGGCGCGCGCAGCCGCAATAGAAGCACGGCGACAGGCAGAACGGGACGTGCACGTAGACCGAGAGGTCGCGCGGGATCGGGTCCTCGTTGGACGCCTGGATCGCGCGGCGCAGGTCGGTCTCGCCGAAATCGTCGCGGAAGTGCGGCGCGGTCGGGTACGAGGTGTAGCGGGGACCGTTGACGTCGTACTTGGCGACCAGCGAGCGATCGAAGGCTGCGGCGGTGGCCTGTGCCGAGGAAGTGTTCATGGCGGCCACCATAGGGACGGTGCGGCGCCGCCACCTTGATCCACGTCAACACGGCCGGGCGGCGTCTCGTCGCAGCGAGCGTAGCCCCGGAATCCGCATCCGCATGGAGGTCGACGCGGCTCCGTCAGGCCGGTTGGTGTTCCGGGGGACGTGTCGGCGACGGGACGTGGCCAGCCTGATGCGGGAACCCGTCATCCCCGCGAACGCGGGGATCCACTTTGATTTTTCTTCGAAAGAATCAAGATCGAGAAGGGTTCCCGCGTTCGCGGGAACGACGGCAGCCCGGATTTTTCAGGGTGTCCATACGGGCCGGCACTTCGGAGTGGATGGGCGCGGTCGCGGCTGTCCGGTCCCGCCGCGATGGGGGCAGGCTGACGCTTCAGTTTCCAGCCGGCGGCAGCATGATCGCCGCGATCACGCGGCGGCCTTCGCCGGCGAGGAGGTTGTAGGTCCGGCAGGCGGCAGCGTTGTCCATGACTTCGACGCCGACGCCGCGGCGCAGCAGCGTGACCATGGGCTCGCGCGGCGGAAACACCTGGCGTGCGCCGGTACCGAGCAGCACGACCTCGGGCTCGAGCGCGGCGATGGCTTCGGCCGCGGCCAGGTCGAACTGGTCGGCGCGGGTGACGGGCCAGTCCTCGACCACGCGGTCCGGCGCCATGAGGAAGCTCCTCGTCAGCGTGCGGTCGATGACCGTCACCGCGCCGGCGGCGCAGGCGCGGAAGAAGAAATAGCCCTCGGGAAGGTCCTGCGTGAACTGCACCGGTACGCCTACTTCGGCAGCGTGAACTGCGATTTTTCCGGATTGCGCTTGTAGAAGCAGGCGATCTTGCCGATCGTCTGCACCAGATCGGCGCCCGAGTGCTCGCGGATCGCCTCGATCGAGGCCGCGCGCGAGTCGCGCTCGTCGTCCGCCAGCTTGACCTTCACCAGCTCGTGATGGGCCAGAGCGCCGTCGAATTCGGCGAGCAGGGCCGGGGTGACGCCCTTCTGGCCGACGAGGATGACCGGCTTCAGGACGTGCGCGAAGCTGCGCAGGTAACGTTTCTGGGACGCGGAAAGGGGCATGAGCGGAGAATGAACGGGGATGGGCGGCGCGCGGTAGCGCCGGTCGTACAGGGTATCATGCCGGGCTGTTTGGACCGAAACCGGGCGGAACCGCGTTCCCATGGCGCGCAGCAAGTCGAGCAGCCGCTGGCTGCAGGAACATTTCAGCGACCCCTACGTGAAGCGCGCCCAGGCCGAGGGCTGGCGCTCGCGCGCGGTGTTCAAGCTGGAGGAACTGATCGAGCGCGACCGCCTGCTCAAGCCGGGCATGGTCATCGTCGACCTCGGCGCGGCCCCGGGCGGATGGTCGCAGGTCGCCCGTGCGCGGCTCGGCGACAAGGGGCGCGTGATCGCCCTGGACATCCTGGACATGCAGGGCATCGGCGGGGTCGAGTTCATCCACGGCGATTTCCGCGAGGACGCCGTGCTCGACCAACTGAAACAGGCGCTTGGCGGCGCCGAAGTCGATCTTGTGCTTTCCGACATGGCCCCCAACATGAGCGGTATGACGGCCGTGGACCAGCCGCGCTCGATGCACCTGGTGGAACTGGCCGAGGATTTCGCCGCCGCGCACCTGCGTCCTGGCGGGGCGTTCCTGACCAAGGTGTTCCAGGGCGAGGGTTTCGACGATTTCGTGAGGCGCTTGCGCGCGGGCTACCAGCGCGTCAGCATCCGCAAACCGAAGGCCTCGCGGGCCAGGAGCCCCGAGGTGTACGCGCTGGCCGTCGGCAAGCGCGCGTAGAAGTGGAAGATGGTCGAACGTATTTCAATGCCAGCTGTTCGTGAGAAGTCCGTGCCGGGATGTGCGGGCTCTTGCGGAGGACCCGCGTAATGAATGACATGGTCAAGAATCTGTTGCTCTGGGTGGTCATCGCGATCGTCCTGCTGACCGTATTCCAGAGCTTCAATCCGCGCACGGCGCCGCCTTCGGACCTGTCGTATTCGGATTTCACGCAGCAGGTCGCCAACGGCGGCATCGCCTCCGTCACGTTCACGGCCGAGCTGCCGTCGAAGGCGACGGCCAAGCTCAAGGACGGCAGCACCGTGTCGACGATCGTGCCGATCAACGGCAACGAGAAGCTGCTGGAGCTGCTGGCGAAGTCGAACGTCGAAGTGCGCCAGACGCCCGTCGACAACGTCATGCCGCTGTGGAAGATCCTGCTCGACTGGGTGCCGATCCTGATCTTCATCGGCCTCCTCATCTATTTCATGCGCCAGATGCAGGCCGGTGCCGGCGGACGCGGCGCGATGTCGTTCGGCCGCTCGCGCGCCAAGCTGCAGGGCGAGGACCAGGTCAAGGTCACGTTCGCCGACGTCGCCGGCTGCGACGAGGCGAAGGAGGAAGTCTCCGAACTGGTCGAGTTCCTGCGCGACCCGTCCAAGTTCACCAAGCTCGGCGGCAAGATCCCGCGCGGCGTGCTGATGGTCGGCTCGCCGGGTACCGGCAAGACGCTGCTCGCCAAGGCGATCGCCGGCGAGGCCAAGGTGCCGTTTTTCTCGATCTCCGGTTCCGACTTCGTCGAGATGTTCGTCGGCGTCGGCGCCGCGCGCGTGCGCGACATGTTCGAGCAGGCGAAGAAGCACGCGCCGTGCATCATCTTCATCGACGAGATCGACGCGGTCGGCCGCCATCGCGGCGCCGGCCTCGGCGGCGGACACGACGAGCGCGAGCAGACGCTGAACCAGCTGCTCGTCGAGATGGACGGCTTCGAGGGCAGCGAAGGCGTCATCGTGATCGCCGCGACGAACCGTCCGGACGTGCTCGACCCGGCGCTGCTGCGTCCGGGCCGTTTCGACCGCCAGGTCGTCGTGCCGCTGCCGGACCTCAAGGGCCGCGAGCAGATCCTGAAGGTGCACATGCGCAAGGTGCCGCTGTCCAGCGACGTCGATCCGCTGACGATCGCGCGCGGTACGCCGGGCTTCTCCGGCGCGGACCTCGCCAACCTCGTCAACGAGGCGGCGCTGTTCGCCGCGCGCGAGAACTCGCGCGAGGTGCGCATGGACCACTTCGAGCGCGCCAAGGACAAGATCATGATGGGCGCCGAGCGCCGCTCGATGATCATGAGCGACGACGAGAAGAAGCTGACCGCCTACCACGAGGCCGGCCACGCGATCGTCGGCCTGTCCGTGCCGGAGCACGATCCGGTGCACAAGGTCACGATCATTCCGCGCGGCCGCGCGCTCGGCGTGACGATGTTCCTGCCGGAGCAGGACCGCTACAGCCATTCCAAGACCTCGCTCGAGAGCCGCCTCGCCAGCCTCTACGGCGGGCGCGTCGCCGAGGAGCTGATCTTCGGCGAGGACAAGGTCACGACCGGTGCGTCGAACGACATCCAGCGCGCGACCCAGCTCGCGCGCGACATGGTCACGAAGTACGGCCTGTCCGAGGAACTCGGACCGATGACCTACACCGACGAGGAAGACGAGGTTTTCCTCGGCCGCTCGGTGACGCAGCACAAGCACGTCTCGGAAGAGACCGCGCGCAAGATCGACGAAGTCGTGCGCCAGGTCATCGACCGTGCCTACGGGCGCGCGAAGGAGATCCTCGTCACGCAGAACGACAAGCTCGAGGCGATGGCGCAGGCGCTGCTGCAGTACGAGACGATCGACCGCGAGCAGATCGCCGCGATCATGGACGGCCGCGAGCCCGGCCCGCCCAAGGACTGGCAGNNCCGCCGCGTTCCGGCAACGGCGGTACGCCGCGCAGCGAGGCACCGATCGGCGGTCCCGCCGTGCAGTCGCGCGAAACGCTGCACTGACGCTTCGATACATTCCGCGGCCGACGGCCGGTGCGTTCGATCCGCACCGGCCGTTTGCTTGTCGGGGCCCCGAAGGACCTCGTCGTTTCCGCGAAGGCGGGCATCCCTTTCGATGTCTCTTCGACGGGATCGGTGACGGAGCGGATTCCCGCCGTCGCGGGAACGACGCTCGCCGAGGTCGAGCTTGGTCTATCCCGGCGGCGCCAGGTGCGGCCGGATCAGCGACGCGAACCACTCGATGAATGCGGCGAGCCGGCGTGACGGCTGCCGCCGGTGCGGATACAGCACCGACACCGCCAGCGGTTCCGCCCGCTGCGCAGGCAGGACCTCGATCAGTTCCCCCGAGTCGAGCAGGTACTGCACGTCGTAGCGCGGCACCTGGATCAATCCGAGACCGGCCCGGCAGCACGCGATGTAGCTTTCCGCGTTGTTGACGACGACCCGGCTCGCCACGCGCAGCTCGCGCGTTCCTTCCTCCGTCGAGCATTCCCACGGCAGTTCCCGCCCGGTGGTCGGCGAGGCATAGCCGATCGACCAGTGCCCTTGCGCGAGGTCTTCCAGGCTCGCCGGCATGCCGTGCTCGCGCAGGTAGGCCGGACTGGCGCAGTTGACGACCGCGAAGCGGCCGAGCGGCCGCGCGACCAGGCTGCTGTCGTCGAGGCTGCCGACGCGGATCGCGCAATCGACCCCCTCGCCGACGAGGTCGATCATGCGGTCGGTCGAGCCGAGCCGCAGGTGCAGGCGTGGATAGCGGCGCAGCAGGCCCGGCAGCGCCGGAGCGATCAGGCGTCTCGCCACGCGGCTCGGCACGTCGACGTGGAAGCGGCCGGCGACCTGGCGCTGGCGCGACTGGAACCATTGGTCGATCTCGTCCGCTTCGGCGATGAACCGCCGCACGCGGTCGAGCAGTTGCGCGCCGTCCTCGGTCAATTGCACTTGGCGCGTGGTCCGGTGCAACAGGCGCGTGCCGACGTCGGCTTCAAGGCGTTGCAGCGCCGCCGAAACGGAAGCGCGCGGCAGGTCGAGCGCGTACGCGGCACGCGTGAAGCTGCCCATCTCGGCGACGCGTACGAAGATCCGATAGCGATCGAGCTTGTCCACCGGGGCTGGAGTGTCGCGCGGATCGGCCGCTCAGGAAAACAGCGCGAGACTTTTCGCGATGTCCTTGCCGGCATAGGGCGGGAACACGTCGAGTTCCAGGTCCGGGTTGCCGATCAGCATCGCCTTGGTGTTGCTCAGGGCGTCGAAGCCGGCCTTGCCGTAGTACTTGCCCATGCCGCTGTAGCCGACGCCGCCGAACGGCAGGCTGTCGATCCAGCAATGCAGGTTGGTCTGGTTCACGCAGCCGCCGCCGAAGGACAGGCTGCCGAGCACGAAGTCGGTGTGGCTCTGGTTCTTGCTGAAGACATAGGCCGCCAGCGGCTTCGGCCGGCGCTTGATCGTCGCCACCAGCTCGGCGAGATCGCGATACGGCAGGATCGGCAGCACCGGGCCGAAGATCTCCTGTTGCAGCGCCGGATCGTCCCAGGCGGATGGATAGAGCAAGGTCGGTTCGACGTAGCGCGCGGCGACGTCGTAGCGGCCGCCCTGCACGATCTTTTCCGGAACGAGGTAGGAAACGACGCGCTCGACGTCGTGCTCGCTGATCATGCGCGCGAAGTCGGGGCTCAGCTGCGGATCCTCGCCGTACATCTTGACGATCGACGCCTTGAGTTTCGCGACGAACTCCCCGGCGACGCTCTCGTGCACGCAGACGTAGCCGGGCGCGATGCACCACTGGCCGGAAATCGCGTTGTGGCCCCAGGCGATGCGGTCGGCGGCGATGTCGAGGTTGGCGGTCTCGTCGACGATGGTCGGGTTCTGGCCGCCGAGTTCGAGAATCACCGGTGTCAGGTTCTCGGCCGCCGCGCGCATGACGACCTTGCCGACCGAGGAACTGCCGGTGAAGAAGATGAAGTCGAACGGCAGTTTCAGCAGCTCGGCTATCTCCTCGCGCCCGCCGGTGACGACGGTGACGTCGCGCGGATCGAAATACCGCGGCACGTATTGCTGGAACAGCGCCGCCGTCGCCGGGGTGGTGTTGGCCGGCTTCAGGATGACCGGGTTGCCGGCGGCCAGCGCGGCGATGGCCGGATCGAGCAGCAGGAGGACCGGCGCGTTGAACGGCCCGATCACCAATGTGACGCCGTAGGGTTCCTTGTAGATCACGCCGCGGTTGCCGGTCGCTTCGAGTCCTTTGGGGATCCCGACCGCCTGGGGCGCCATCAGCGCCTTCAGGTTCTCGCGGTAGTACCGGATGACGCCGGCCGGCACGGTGATCTCGAACCGCTGTTCGAACGTCGGTTTGCCGAAATCCTCGTGCAGCGCCGCGCAGAACGCCTCCTGATTGTCGAGCAGCATGCGCTCCATGCGGTCGAGCTGCTCGATGCGCCACTCGTACGATTTCGTGACGTCGCTGAAGAAGCGCGCCTTCTGTCCGTCGAAGGCCGGCTGGAACCGGTTGTCCATCGCGATGCTCCCGGCACGCGCGGAGCGGTGCGGGTCGATGCGACGACCCGCACCGCCGCCGCGGTCACTTCGTCGTGTAGCCGCCGTTGATGAGGATCGTCTGGCCGGTCATCCACCAGCCGTCCGATACCAGGAAACGGATGAACGGCGCGATGTCCTCGATGTCGGTCAGGCCGGTCTTCGAGAACTTCGACAGGGCCGCGGCCGTCTTGTGGTAGGCGACCGCGTCGCTGCCCTCGGCCGGGTAGAAGAACGGCGTGTCCATGGGGCCGGGGCCGACCGCGGTCACCGAGATGCCGCGCTCGCCGAATTCCTTCGACGCGGCGCGCGTGAAGTGCTCGACCGGCGCCTTCGTGCCGGCATAGGCCGCGTAGAACGGCGTGTACGCGCCGAGCAGCGAGGTGACCAGCGTGAGGATCTTGCCGTTGTCGTTGACGTGCTTGCCGGCCTCCTTCAGGAAGAAGAACGCGCACTTCGAGTTGACCGCGGTCATCTCGTCGTATTCCGCTTCCGTGATCTCGACGAACGGCTTCTTCAGCACCTTGCCGACGGTGTTGATCGCGATGTCGGGGCGGCCTACTGCGCGGGTCGCGTCGGCGAACAGCTTCTCGACCGCGCTGGCGGAAGTCAGGTCGCCCTGGAACGCGGCGGCCTGCGCGCCGGCCGCCTGGATCGCCGCGACGGTGGCGTCGGCGTCGGCCTTGCTCGCGGCGCTGTTGTAGTGGACGGCGACCGCCTTGGCGCCGTGTTCCGCGAGGTCGCGGGCGATCAGGCCGCCGAGATTCTTCGCGCCGCCCGCGATCAGCACGGTCTTGCCCTTGATGGAATGGTCGGTCATCGGAATTTCCTCGAGTCGATTGCGTTTCAGGGAACCGCGCGGACCGCGGACAGGTGGGGCGTCGCGGCGGCAGGAGCGCGTCGGCCCAGTCTAGGGGCGCTCCGGGAGCGGATATATGCGTGCGCCCTGGATGAATTGTCTCGATTTGTCAAACAATCGGCAGGACGGCAGGACGGCGCGGAGACGATGGCTTCCGGCCTTGCGTCGTGTTCCGCTTGTGTACCATTCAGGCCCGGATCCGGACGGACAGCACCGATGCTCAATCCATCTTCCAATGCGGTGACCGCACCGTGATCGCGACGACCCTGGACTGCAACGGTCGCGTCCTCGTGCTCGACCGGCCGCGCGTATGCGGCATCGTCAACGTCACGCCGGACTCGTTCTCCGACGGCGGCCGTTTCCTCGATCCGCAGAGCGCGGTCGCGCACGGCCTCGCCCTCGTCGCCGCCGGTGCCGACCTGCTCGACGTCGGTGGGGAATCCACCCGGCCGGGGGCGGCCGAGGTCTCCGCCGAGGACGAGATCGCGCGCGTCGTGCCGGTCGTGGCCGCGCTCGCGAAATCGACGTCCGTACCGATCTCGGTCGACACCAGCAAACCGGAGGTCATGCGCGCCGCGGTCGAGGCCGGTGCCGGCCTGATCAACGACGTCTACGCCTTGCGCCGCGAGGGGGCGCTCGACGCCGCCGCCGCGCTCGGCGTGCCGGTCTGCCTGATGCACATGCAGGGCGAGCCGCGCACGATGCAGGACGATCCGCAGTACGACGACGTCGTCGGCGAGGTGCACCGCTTCCTGGCCGAGCGCCTGTTCGCCTGCCAGATGGCCGGCATCGACAAGAAGAAGATCCTCGTCGACCCGGGTTTCGGTTTCGGCAAGTCGCTCGAACACAATCTCGCGCTGCTGCGCGCGCTGGCGCGGTTCTCGGAAATCGCGCCGGTCATGGCCGGCCTGTCGCGCAAGTCGATGATCGCGACGCTGACCGGTCGCCAGGAGCCGGCCGGACGTGCCGCCGGTTCGGCGGCGGCGGCCCTGATCGCCGTGCAGCGCGGCGCGGCGATCGTGCGCGTGCACGACGTCGAGGTCACGCGCGATGCGCTGGCCGTCTGGCAGGCGGTCGCGGACGGGGACGTCGCGCCGAAGGCGAGGCCCGTGACCGCGAAGTCCTCGCTCTGGGACGACGACTAGGCTGCGCGATGGACGCCGCACGCAGCGCGAAATGCAGGGGCGCCTCCAGTGGCTCGCCCGGGAATCGGTGCGGAACGACCTGCACGCCGCCGCGACGACTCGATGGCGCCTCACCGACTGCCCCGCGACGCGCGGCGTTCCGCCAGCCCGCATGAGCCTGCGCCTGCAACTGAACCTGCTCGTGGCCGCGCTGATCGCGGTGTTCACGGCCGCGCTGATCGCCTTCCGCATCGACGACGCGCGCCGCAGCGTGCGCGAAGAGATCGAGGCGGCGAACATCGTGGCGACGCAGCTTCTTTCGTACTTCGTAGAAACGTACGCGCAGACCAGCCGCCCGGTCGTGCTGCACTCGCTGGAGCGGCTGGGACGCGTGCGCGCGACCGAACTCACGCTGCGCGATGCGAACGGGGACGTCGTCTACCGCTCGCCGTCTTCGCCGTACAAGGTCGGACGCGACGCTCCGCACTGGTACGCGGCGCTGGTGTCGCCGGCACCGAGGCGCAGCGAACTGCGGTTCGCGGACAGCGTGCTGGAGATCGAGTCCAACGCCTCGCGTGCCGTGCTGGACGGCTGGGACGACACCGTGCACCTGCTGCAGATCGGCGCCGTCGCCATGCTGCTCGGCAACCTGCTCGTGTTCTGGCTGGTCGGCCGCACCACGCGTCCGTTCCGCCACATCGTGCGCGGGCTCGAGGAGATGCAGGCCGGCGCGTACCACACGCGCCTGGCGGGCCTGCCCGGAAAGGAGGCCGGCGCGATCGCGCGTGCGTTCAACCGCGCCGCGCAGGCGATCGAGGACAACCTCGATGCGCGGCGCGAGGCGGCCGAGGCGGCCTCGCGGCTGGAACAGAGCCGCGAGCTGGCCGCGGCCGTGCAGGATCGCATCGAGGAGGAACGGCGCCAGATCGCGCGCGAGCTGCACGACGAGACCGCGCAGGGCATCACCGCGATCCGCAGTCTCGCGCAGGCGCTCCTGCGCCGCGGCGGCGACAACACCGTGCGCGAAGCGGCACAGCTGATCGCCGCCACCGCCGGCCGGCTCTACGACGCGACGCACGAGCTGATCCCGCGCCTGCATCCGCCGGGCCTCGACGCGCAGGATCTCGGCGCGGCGATCGAGGATGCCGTGCTGGCCTGGCGGCAGCAGCATTCCGGCATCGCGTTCGGGTTCGTGCATGGCGACTTGCCGCGGCCGGTGGGCGAGCGCCCGGCGCTCGCCGCCTACCGCATCGTGCAGGAGGCGGTCACGAACGCGCTGCGCCACTCCGGGGCGCGGCGCATCCAGGTCGCCCTGGGGGTCGTCGACGGCCAGTTGCAGGTGGAGGTGCGCGACGACGGTTGCGGCCTCGACGAGGAACGGGACCGGGCCGGCCACTACGGCGTGCGCGGCATGCGCGAGCGGGCGCGGGCCTGCGGCGGCGAGTTCGACATCGGGAACGGCGAGGACGGAGGCGTACGCGTGCGCGTGCGGCTGCCGCTGGAGTGAGCGTGGCGAATCCGAAAATCCGCGTCATGCTGGTCGACGACCATGCCGTCGTCCGGGCCGGCTTCCGCATGCTGCTGGGCGCCAGCGGGGAGGTCGAGGTCGCGGCCGAGGCCGACAGCGGCGAAGCGGCCTACCTGAGTTATCCGGACGTGCGGCCCGACGTCGTCCTGATGGACCTGTCGATGCCGGGCATGGGCGGCATCGAAACGGTGCGCCGCCTGCTGGCGCGGGACCGCTCGGCTCGCGTGCTGGTGCTTTCGGCGCACGAGGACAGCGCGCATCCCCGGCGCATGCTGAAGGCCGGGGTGCTGGGCTACCTGTCCAAGCGGACGGCGCCGGATACGCTGATCGACGCGGTGCGCGCGGTCGCGGCGGGGCGCATCTACCTCGACGCCGGGATCGCCCGCCAGCTCGCGATGCAGGATCTTGCCGGCAGCGGGGCGGTCGACACGTTGTCCGAGCGCGAGTTCGCCGTCTTCCTGCAGCTCGCGCGCGGCCAGTCGGTGGGGCGCATCGCCGAGATCCTGAGCGTGTCGCCGAACACGGTCGGCACCCATCTCTACAACATCAAGCAGAAGCTCGGCGCCGGCAACCAGGCCGAACTGACCCTTATCGCGCTGCGCAACGGCCTGATCGAGGCCTGACGCGCCCGCAACTGCCCGCCGCGCGGTGTCGTCAGCGCAGCACGCGCAGGTTCAACTGCGCATAGCTGCCGGCCGGAGTCAGCGCAGTGACCGTGTGCGCGCCCTTGTCGGCGAAGGCGTGCTCGAACGGCTGCGCGCCGCGCGTGGTCGCTTCGAGCCGCCCGTTGACCAGCCACATCACCTCGCCGTCGACACCCAGCGCGCGCAGCCGCACCGAGGCTGGCTTGTCGCTGTTCGGCGCGCGCGCGATGGCG
>DBMH01000008.1 GCA_002297645.1 Rhodanobacteraceae bacterium UBA703
GGCGGCCTCGGCCTCGCGCGCGAGGCGCTCCGCTTCTTCGGCACGGATCTGCGACTGCAGGCGCTGGCGCTCCAGTTCCGCACGAGCCTGCGCCGCATCGCGGCGTGCGATGGCGAGTTGCAGGCGGTCGTTCTCGCGCTGCAGTTCCACGCGCTGGCTTTCGAGGTATTCCGCTTCGGCAGTCGCCTTCGCCGTATCGATACGGCGCTCGACGACGTAGACCAGCTGCTCGCGGCTTCGGCGGCCGGCTTCCTTGAATTCCGCGAGCGACGCGCGAGCGCGGTCGAACTGTGCGGTCGCGCGCTGCCCGAGGATCGGATCGGCGGCAAGGCGGTCGATCCGGTCGGCGAGCCGCTGGTATTCGTCGTCGCGGGCCGAAGCGATGTTGCCGGCGAAAGCCAGGACGAGCGCGGCGGCGAGCGCATGGCGAATGACAGAATTCCTCACGGCTGCGCCTCCGGCGACGGATGTTCGTTGAGATCGCGATCGAGGTTGCCGTTCTCGCGCTGCAAGCGCTCCACTTCGGCGCGCGCGCGCGCCAGGCGCGTCTTGGCCGTCGCCAGCTCGCTGTCGGCGGTCGATTCGCGCGCGAAGCGTGCGGCATCGTCGTATTCCTTGCGCGCCTCGGCGCTCTGGGCGAGGTCGTAGCGACGGCCTGCCGAACGGTACTCCGCCGCGGCATACTCCTGTGCCCCCGCCGTGCGGGCACTGGCGAGCGAACGCGACGCCGCGTCGAGCAGATCGACCGGCGGCTTGGTCGGAGCGCAAGCCTGCAAGGCGGGGATCGCCAGTGCGAGCGTCAGAACGTGAATTTTCCGCATGCTGCATCTCATAAGTCGTGTACGGCACCATGCCAAAATTTATAGTGCCGTATTTTGGGAAGGCCGCGTAGCGCTGGCAATCGCTGCGGGAAGGTCGTCGAACAAGGGGCCGGTCACTGCCGCGACCGGTGGCAAGGATTCAAATCGGGGGCGAAACAACCAATGGATATCGGCTATTTCCTGAAGTTGATGGTCGAGAAGGGCGCATCGGACATGTTCCTGACCACGGGCGCGCCGGTCAACATCAAGGTCGAAGGCAAGCTCTATCCGCTCGGCAATACGGGCATGCCGAACGGCATGGTCAAGAAGATCGCCTACTCGCTGATGGACGAGGGCCAGGTGCCGCAGTTCGAGAGGAACCTCGAACTCAACATGGCCATCGCGGTGAAGGACGCCGGTCGCTTCCGCGTCAACGTGTTCAAGCAGCGCGGCGAGGTCGGCATGGTGATCCGCGCGATCAAGAGCGAGATCCCGACGATCGAGCAGTTGCGCCTGCCGCAGCTGTTCAAGAACATCATCATGGAGAAGCGCGGCCTCGTGCTGCTCGTCGGCGCGACCGGATCGGGCAAGTCGACGACGCTGGCCTCGATGATCGACCATCGCAACGCGAGCTCCTCCGGTCACATCCTCACGATCGAGGATCCGATCGAGTACCTGTATCGCCACAAGAAGTCGGTGGTGAACCAGCGCGAGGTCGGCCTCGACACGCACAGCTACCACGAGGCGCTCAAGAACGCGATGCGTGAGGCGCCGGACGTGATCCTGATCGGCGAGATCCGCGATGCCGAGACGATGGAGGCGGCGATCTCGTTCTCGGAGACGGGGCACCTGTGCCTGGCGACGCTGCACTCGAACAACGCGGACCAGACGATCGAGCGCATCCTCAACTTCTTCCCGGAATCGGCGCACCGCAACATCCTGATGAACGTCGCGCTGAACCTGAAGGCGGTCATCAGCCAGCGCTTGGTGATGGGCAAGGACGGGCGCCGCCTGCCTGCGGTGGAGGTGCTCATCAACACGCCGCACATCCGCGACCTGCTGCGCAGGGGTCAGATCCACGAGATGAAGGAGGCGATGGACCGCAGCCTCCAGGACGGCATGCAGACCTTCGACCAGTCGCTCTACACGCTGTACAAGGAAGGCAGGATCGACCTCGACGAAGCGTTGAACCACGCCGATTCGCGCGATGGCCTCGCGCTGAAGGTGCGTCTCGCCGAGGGAGCCGACGTGCCGATGGCGAACGTGTTCGACACGTCGTCGTTCTGACGCGCGGACGCCGCAAACGCCCCTTCGGGTTCCCGGAGGGGCGGAGTTGATTCGCCTCCGGCGTCCGGCCTCGACGCCTGTCCTTGAACCCCTTATCCCTGCCCCTCCTCCTCCGATGCCACCAGCCGAGGAGTCGAGCGCTTCAGAACAGCAGGTACGTCGACAGGATGTACTTGTCGTTCGAGCGCGGCGGCAGTCCGGCGTGCTGGAACATCCAGAACGGCGGGAACACCAGCAGGCGCCCCGCACGCGCCTCGACCCGGACGCCGAGATCGCCGAATTCCGTTTCACCGCCCTCGGCGACGTCGTTGAGGTACCACAGGAAGACGAGATAGCGGTTCGCGACGGCGTCGATCGAATCGAAGTGCGGCTGGAACTGCTCGTCGGTGCCGGCACGATAGCGCTTGATGCGCAGGTCTTCGATGCGCGGGCGCATCGGCACCGGAATCGTCAGGCGCACGCGCTCGTTGTAGCGCGCCAACCCCGCCTCGATCTGGTGCAGGAAGAATCCCCTGAAGTCGTCATCGGCGAGACGGGATACGTTGAGCTCGGTCCAGTTGCTGTGGTCGAGACCGGCGCGCACGCCGCGACCGTTGCGGGTCTGCTGGGCCGCGGACGCTTCGAACGAATCGATCAGCTGCGCGCAGAAACTGCGGTCGAGCGCCGCGTCGAACCAGGCGATACAGTCCGTCAACGCGCGCACGGCGTCACCACTCATAGCGCCAGTGCTCCAGGACCGGTTGCAGGATCGGACGAACCGTTTCGAGAGGCGCCTGGTAGCGTCGCCAGCGGTCGACCGCGCGCCGGTTCGGCGGCTCGATCACCTGCGTGTAGCTCGGCGTGCTGATGAAGCCCTTGTTGCGTGCATGCTCGTGGAAACTCAGCAGCGGCGTGGCATCGCCGAGCCCGAGGAAAGCGCCCACACGCTCCACGTTGCCGGAGAAATCCGCCAGCAGGTCTTCGTAGCGCGAGACGAGCAGGGCCGGCTTCATCAGCTCGGCGTGATGGATCCACGACTCCATCGCGGCCACGTAGCTGCGCGCGAGGCGCTCCAGCGTCGAGCACATGACCATGAAATTCGGCGAGCGGAAATGCTGCATGTAGCAGCTCAGCAGCACGTCGCAGGGATGGCGCAGTGCCAGCACGATGCGCGCGTTCGGGAACAGGCGCAGGATCATCGGCAAGCGCAGCATGTTCAGTGGGTTCTTGTCGACCAGCCGCTGCCCCGGTTCGAGCTGTACGGTCTTCGCGACGAGCGCCCAGTACGAGCGGCGCAGGTGATCGAGCTGCGGCGGCGTCAGTTCGCCTAGGTCATGCGGATAGCGCAGCCCGAACGGCGACAGCAACGCGATCGTGTCGTTGATGTAGACCCGCTCGTCCATCGAGCGCAGCCCCGGATGCGCGTCGAACATCTGCTCCAGCATCGTGGTCCCGGAACGCGGGAAGCCGACGATGAAGATCGGCGACTCTTCGACCGGCGGGGGCGAGGCATCCGACCAGTTGCGGAATTCATCCATCGACAGATGCACCGCAGCGGTCGGCAGCGCCGTCGATCCCGGGGCGAGAAGATGCGGAACCAGTTGCTCCGCGAGCAGCAGCTGGCAGGCATGCGCCTGGGTGAACGCCGCCATTGCGCCCGACGCATCGCGATGCCTGTCGCAGACCTTGCCGAGCGCGAAGTAGAGGCCCGCGCGACGATGCTCCGGCTCGGTCAGTGGGACGAGTCGCTCGACCAGCTCGCGCATGCGGGCGGGATCCGCGTCGCGCGAGGCGATCGCGATCTGCGCACTGATGACCTCCTGCCGGGATGCCGCATCGGAAGCGTTCTCGACCGACGTCAACCGCGCCAGCCATGCCCTCGCCTCCTCCAGGCGGTTGAGGCGTTCGTACAGGCAGACCAGCGAGGCGAGGACCCGGGTCTCGTCCGGAGTACGCCGCAGGGCGTCGAGCAATACCGTCTCGCCGTCGGCGTTATCGCCGAGCAAGGTCAGCAACGAACCGAGTTCGATGCGCTGCTCGTCGCGAAGTGCCAGCCATTGACGCCACGGTCGTACGAGATCCTGCGCCAGGGCATGGTCGCCGCATTCGTAGCAGGCCCGCGCCCCGTACAGGCGCGCGTCGATCAGGTCCGGATCGGCTCGCACGGCAGCGAGCAGATGCTCGCGCGCGACCGTGATCTTGCCGGCCTCCATCTCGAGGAAGCCGAGATTGAGCAGCACCCCGGCGTCTCCCGGCGCGAGCTCCAGTGCCCGTCGATACGCATCCGCCGCGGCCGAGAATTCACCGACGTCGCGCAACGTGTTGGCGAGGTTGTTCCAGTATTCGGCCACCGACGGCCGCTGCCGCGTCAGGTCACGCCAGGCCTCCACCGCTTCGCGCAGCCGTCCCTGCAACTGCACGCTCATCGCGTACA
Source organism: Rhodanobacteraceae bacterium UBA703 (assembly GCA_002297645.1). Lineage (GTDB taxonomy): Bacteria > Pseudomonadota > Gammaproteobacteria > Xanthomonadales > Rhodanobacteraceae > Dokdonella_A. The sequence continues at coordinate 4,501 of DBMH01000008.1, forward strand.
AGGTCCGGGCCGCCACGTCGTCGGGTACCCGCGCCAGCCGCATGCGCGACAGCGCCTCGACGTGCGCGTGCCGCCCCGCCTGCAGCAATGCGAAGACCTGCGCGGGAGAGAAGGCGATGTCGTCGGTCGTCATCGGGCAACGATAGCGCAGAAAAAAGCCGCGCGGTTCGCACCGCGCGGCTCGGTTGGAACGCGGGACGCCGTGATCAGAACTTCACGGTCACGCGACCCCAGTAGTAGCGGCCGATCATTTCCGAGAAGTACGTGCTGACGTCGGTGTTCGAGTTCAGCGTGTTGTTCTGGTAGATCTGCGGCGGCTTCTTGTCGAACGCATTGTCGATGCCGACGTCGAAGCGCGTCTTCAGGGCGTCGAGCGCATAGCCGAACTGGAAGTTGTGCGTCGTGGACGAGCCGAAGTGCAGCACGACACCCGGGAACAGGAACGAGCCGTCCGCCGAGAAGTTCTGCCGCAGATCCTTGCTGCCGACCGAGATCGGACCGACGTAGCGCGCGTACCAGCCGGCGTCGAACGCACCGAGCTTCCAGCTGATGCCGCCCAGCGCTTTCCAGCGCGCGTAGTTGCCGTACTCGTTCCAGTACTTGCCGGCGAGCGTGTTGACCACGTTGCCCGCTTCGCCCGGCGTCAACGAGTTGTCCATCTTCGTCAGGTAGGTGGAGTTGAACGTCAACTGGAAGTTGCCGTAGTTCGTTTCCGGCAGGCGGTACTTGGCCGCGAAGTCGACGCCGCTGGCGTCGTAGCGGCCGAGATTGACGACCGGCTGGTAGATCGTGTCGACCGATCCGGCGCTCGGGCCTTCCGCGAAGCGATGCACCAGGCTGCAGAACTGGCCGGTGTTGTAGCAGGTGTTGACCGCCAGCGACGCACCGATGCCGCCGATGTAGTCGTTGAGGTACAGGCGCCACAGGTCGGCGCTCAACGACAGTCCTTCGAGCCAGCGGGGATCGTAGACGACGCCGAAGTTGAACGACTTGCCGAACTCGGGCTTCAATGCAGGCAGGTTCGGATCGACGCGGCGCGCCCAGAGGTTGCCGGACGTCGTGCCGTTGCTCTGCGAGAGGCCCTCGCCGGAGAAGCTGCCGTCGCGCGGCACGCCGACGCAGGCCGCGTCGATGTTCGGATTGGCGCCGACGGGTACGGTCAGGTTGTTGCAGGGATCGCGGAACAGCGGTGCATTGCCGCCGGGACCGGCGAACACGTCCTGGGTGGTCGGCGCGCGGAACACTTTCGACACCGTGCCGCGCAGCAGCAGGTCCTCGATCGGGCGCCACTCGACGGCGATCTTCCAGTTGTTCGTGTTGCCGAACTCGTTGAACTTCGAGTAGCGGTCGCCGAGGATCAGGTTCACGGAATGCGCGAACGGCACGTCCTTCAGCACCGGCACCAGTGCCTCGAAGTAGATCTCCTTCACGTCGAGCGAACCGTTGACCGGCGATCCGCAGGCTTCCTGCGCCAGGGCGCAATTGCCGCGGTTGTCGGCGACCGACAGGCTGTCCACGCGGCCGGTCAGCGAGTCCTTGCGGTAGGACACGCCGCCCGCGAGGCTGACGGTGCCGGCCGGCAGGCTGAAGAGGTCGCCTGCGACGTCGAAGCGCGCGATCTTCTGCGTGGCCGTCGTACTGTCGAACTTCGGGTTGACGAGTACCGATTGCAGCTGCGCGACCGTGGCCGGGTCGTTGACGTTGAAGATGTTGATCGGCGTGCAGTTGGAGATCGGATTTGCGGGCGTGCCACAGTGGACCTGGCCGTCGCTGCCGAGGAAGGACGGGCCGAGCGCGTTGCGCAGGGCCGGGTAGTTCACGTAGCCGTAGGAGTTGGTGTCCTTGCTGTAGTGGCCGTAGTCGAATCCGAGGTCCCACGTCCAGCTCGACTCGCCGAACGTGCCCTTGAATCCGCCATGCGCGGACTGGTTCTGCGTCGACTGCTCGATGACGCGGTTGCCGAGGCTCGTGAAGCGCGTGCGCAGCTGGTATCCGTCGCGGCCGAACTCGATGCCGAACGGGTTGTAGTAGTTGTCCGCCGCGATGGTGACCGCGTCGTTCTGCGCGTCGAACGGCAGCGGGGCGATCTGCGAGCGCGAGCGCGTCTTGTTCGCGTAGAGCTCGAGATATCCCGTGATGGAATCGGTGAGCTTGTAATTGCCGAGCAGGAAGGCGCCGGTGCGCTCCTGCGGAGTCAGGATCAGGTTGCCGACGCGCTGGTAGTTGAACGCATCGTTATTCGGGCCGGATCCGATGTAGCAGCGGTAGTCGCTCGGCGAGTGGCCGGAACGGCCGGCGATCAACGTGACCGTGGTGCAGCCTTCGCCGGTTTCCGGATCGGAGTAGAGACCCGCCGGAACCTTGATGTAGCCGCTCGGCGTACGGCTCGATCCGGCCAGGCTGACTTCACCGCTGTACAGATAGAAGGCATCCGCCGCGAATGGGCGGTTCGCCGCCATTGCCAGATCCTGCTTGTTGTAGTTCACGCCGGCGGTCAGGTTGCCGCGGTCGGTCGTGTGGCCGAACATCACCGAATAGCCTTGACGGGCACCGTCGTCCCGGTCGGAGACGCCGTAGTCCGCCTGCACTTCGACGCCCTGGAAGTCCGAACGCAGGACGAAGTTGACGACGCCGCCGATTGCGTCGGAACCATAGACGGACGAGGCGCCGTCGCCGAGCACTTCCATGCGCTCGATCGCACTCGCCGGAATCTGGTTCACGTCGGTGCTGTTGCCGGGGATCTGCATGATCCTGTGGCCGTTGATCAGGATCAGCGTGCGCTGTGCGCCGAGACCGCGCAGATCGATGTAGGTGCCGCCGTCGCCACCGCTGTTGTTGACGCTCGGATTGGAACCCTGGCCGGCGACCGACGGCAGGTTCTGCAGGAGGTCGCCGACGGTGAGCTTGCCGGAGCGCTCGATCGCGGCCTTGTCGATGGTGACGACCGGGTTGGACGTCTCCATGTCGACACGACGGATGCGGGAACCCGTCACGACGACCGTACCGAGCCTCTGGGTGTCCGGATTCTGGCCTTGCTGGGCCTCCTGGGCGACGACGGGCGCCGCCTGCGCCGCTACCGCAGCGGATATTCCGAGGAACAGGGTGGTGCGCGCCGGATTGCGGCGGAGTACTCGATGCACGGCCATTTCTCTCTCCCGAAAGGATAAACGCCGCTGCGGAGCAGGCGGCGCCGAATTCAATCATTTCCAAGCGTGGCGCTACGAATGATCGATGGACGCCGCCCCCGCCGTCGCCGTCGACGATTCTTAACACCATTATTACAACAACGAAAACGGGCTGTCGACGACTTCTTTACAGGTTCAGGCTCGCAGCGGCTGGTGCATCGCAGAAAAAAAAACGGCCCCGTTTCCGGGGCCGTTGAAGGTGTATTGCATCAACTGCTTCTTAGATCGCTTCTCAGAACTTCTGCGTGTAGCGCAGGTAGTAGAAGCGACCGATGTCGAAGCCGCCGTAGTACTGGTACTGCGAGTTCGGAGCCGAGTACATGATCTGCGGCTGCTTGTCGAACACGTTGTTCGCACCCACGGCGATCGTGCCGTTCCACGGCGCATTCCAGCGGACCTGGACGTCGTGCCACGCGCTCGCACCGACGCGATTGGTCGGATAGGCGCCACGATCCGGCGAGACGAATCCGGGCATGTTGCACTCCGGACCACCCTTGATGTCGTACGAGCACTTCTCCTTCATGCTGGAGTAGTAGCGCGTCGTGAACGTCGCACCGAAATCGCCGAGCGTCCAGTCGAGGCTCAGGTTCGAACGCGTACGGAAGTTCGAGCCCCAGCTGGTGTAGTTGGTGACGACTTCAGCCGAGTCGCTCGCCTTCTGCTGGAGGTGCGACACGTACGAGGTATCCCAACGGACGGCGAAGCGGCCGAACGAGAACTCCGGCAGGCGGTAGTTCACGCCGAAGTCCCAGCCTTCCACGTCGACCCAGCCAGCGTTCGTCTGGCCGTACAGCACGTAGTTGACCGCACCGGTGGCCGGATCGCGGCGGAACAGGTTCGCCGAGCAGCGGGAAGCGATGCCACGGACGTAGCAGTCTTCGAGGATGTCGTCGACGCCGTCGGCGCTGATCGCGTTCTTGATGTGGATGCGGTACCAGTCGACGCTGAGGTCGAGGCCCTGGATCCAGTTCGGGCTGTAGACGAGACCCAGGGTCTTGCTGGTCGACAGCTCCGGCTGCAGGAACGGGTTGGCACCCGCGAAGAAGTTCACGCCGCTCTGGCAAACCGCGGTCGAGCAGTTCGAGTTGCCCTGGCCCAGCTGCTGGAAGCCGGCCGGGGTTCCGACCTGACCACCGAAGCCGCCCATGCAGCGCGCCAGCACTTCCGGGTTGCCCGCGGCCGCGCCGAAGCGGGTCGAGCACGGGTCGGTGTAGTACTCGAACGAGCCGCCGATGCCGCCGTACAGATCGCCGATCGTCGGGGCGCGGAAGCCCTGCGCGTAGTTACCACGGACCATCAGGTCGTCGATCGGACGCCACGTCAGGCTGAACTTGCCGTTCGTGGTGTTGCCGAACGACGAGTAGTCGGAGTAGCGGCCAGCGACGTTGAACGACAGCTCCTTCGCGAACGGAACGTCCTTCAGGACCGGCACGTCGACTTCGACGTAGTACTCGTCGACCGAGTACTTGCCGCTGGTCGGGCCCGACGACAGGTTCGTGCTGAGCGCGCCCTGCGCGAACGCGTCCGGCACGTAGTTGCCCGACTCGTTGCGGTGCTCGTAACCCGCGGCGATGCCCAGGTCACCCGCCGGCAGCGTGAAGATCGAGCCGGTGATGTTGGCACTGTAGTCGACGCTCTTGGTGCGACCGGTGGAGTTGTAGTACGGGAACAGGTACTTCTGCAGCTCCGGATCGGACAGCGAGCCTTCGCCGGCCTGGCCGTAGGGCAGGGTCGGGTTCCACGGAATGCACGAACCCGGCGTGCTGCCGTACGGCAGCGGGCTATCCGGCGTGCCGCAGGTGACGCGCTTGTTGACTTCGTCGTAGAACGACGGGCCGAGCGCGCCAGCCAGCGCGGTCAGGCTGAAGTCGCCGTGGTTGACCTTGAGCACGTCGTTGGTGTTGGAGTACGCACCGACGTCCCAGTTGAACGTACGCTCACCGATGTCGAACGTGCCTTCCAGCGTACCGGCGATGCGGTAGGTGCTCAGGTCGCTGCGCGTGGTACGCGGAACTTCCCAGCCACGACGATAGAAGTAGACGTCGATGCCCTCGCCTTCACCCTTGAAGCGGTCGCCCCACGGATTGTAGTAGCTGCCAGCGGACAGGCCGATCGCCGCCTGGGACGGATCCCACGGCAACGCGAACGCCGGCTGGAACGGATAGCCCGCGACCTGCTGGATCGTCGAGCGCTTGTTGTACAGCAGGTCGGTCGAGAACTTGATGTTGTCGGTGATCTTGTACTCACCGCTGACGAACAGCGCCTTACGCTCGATGCCGGTGTTCAGCATCATCTGCTCGTTCGAGTTCGCGCGATCGGACGTACCACCCGCCGAACCCGTGCCGTGCCAGTTGTCCGGACCGCCGAACGGATCGGCGCCGAAGTCCAGCGTACATCCGTGCGGGCCGTTCTTGTACAGCGCCGGGCCAGCCGCCCAGTTCTTGCACGAGCCATCCGGCACGAAGAACGAACCCCACTGCGACACCAGCGACCAGCCGGCCGTCGGATGGCGGGCGCCACCGGTGTACTTGGAGAACCAACGGTCCTTCGCCCAGACCGGATCTTCCTTCGAGTACTCGGCAGACATCGTGATCGAGCCACGATCGCTCGACGTACCGATGGTCATGCTGTAGGTCTGCTTGGCGCCGTCGTCCTTGTCGTACTGGCCGACATAGGCACTGGCTTCGGCGCCGTCGTAGTTCTTGCGCGTGATGATGTTGACCACGCCCGCGATCGCGTCGGAACCGTAGATGGCCGAAGCGCCGTCCTTCAGGATTTCCATGCGCTCGATCGCGGCGACCGGAACCTGCGAAAGGTCCTGCAGGCCGTCGTTGCTCGCGCCGAGGCGCTTGCCGTTCAACAGGACGAGCGTACGGTTCGCGCCGATGTTGCGCAGGTCGATGTAGTAGCCACCGACGTTCTCACCGGAAGCCAGCACCTGGGCGCGGCTGATCGCCGGCGAGCCCGCTTCGGTGAGGTTCTGCAGGATGTCGGCGACGGAGTTGAAGCCCTGCTTCTCGATGGTGGTGCGGTCCAGCACGACGATCGGCTGGGCGGTTTCGACGTCCGCCTTGCGGATGCGCGAACCCGTGACCGTGACCGTCTCCAGAGACTGCGTATCGGTCTGGTCCTGCGCAAAAGCCGGCATCGCGGTCAGGGCGACCGCGGCCGCGGTACCCGTATACAACGCGTGGCGCACGGCTTTGAAAAGCTCGTTGCTCGATAAATTCATTTCACTCTCCAACGTCAGAGTTGTGTCACAGCTCGGGACATGTGCTTTCCCATCCTGGGAACGACCAAAACGGTCCACCAAAACCCTCGGCAGCTGCCGATACTAACAAGATTCTTACGCCATGGGAATCCCTGATCGCTGGCTTAACAACTCAAAAAATCCCTTATCAATCAATATCTTGAAAGATACGCATTTCTCGAGACCATCACATTCCATGGACGGGCGGCGCGATCCGGAACTCACGCATCGCCAGGTAATGAGGGACATGAGCCGGCACGGAAACCCGCAAGGAACCGGCGAATGGCGGATGCAGATCCGCATATTCGACGGGCCGCGAAACCGGCAGCCGACATTGCCCCGCGAACCCTCGGATCACGAAGGCAGCGGAAGGCAACGAGAGGCATAGAAGTGCCGCGAACCGATCGCGGCGAGACGAGGACTCAGAGGTCCTGGCGGTACTGGATGTAGGGCGTCCGGCTCTGCTGCCCTTCGGCATCACGCGGGGTAGCGAGCGGCGCGTTCAGCACGTTCTGGGCACCGACGCTGAGCTCGCCGCTCCACGGAGTGCGCCAGGAAACACCGAGATCGAGCGTCGTCCAGCGCTTGCCGGCGAACATTGGATCGTCGCTGCGCAGCACATGCCCCACGACGGCACCCCGCAGCGACCCGACACCCAGCCCGAGGCTCAGCGACAACTGGTCGAGGTCGATGCCCGGCATGCCGGTTTGACCGAACGCCGCCAGACGGCTGCGCCCGTAGCTCGCGGACAGATCGAAAGACGAGTCCTGGTCGAAGCGCCAGCGGCCACGCGCGAACAACGAGGTCTCGGAGTCGAGTCCGAGCCCATGAGCGCCGAGAGCCCCCGGCAGGGCCAGTACCGGCACCGCACCGCTCGCCGCGGCGAGCGAGAGTTCTCCGGCCGCGCTGGAAGGCTGCGACTGCAGCCACGACAGACCGTAGGAAAGATCGAGCGCGCCATCCCCGCCCGTCCAGCCGAGACCGACCGCCCCGGTGAGCGAGTTGCGCGTCCATGGAGCCGCCATGAGAGGAACGCTGCAATTGGCGGACGTACACGTGGCGTCGGGAGCGGCGCGATACTGCCCCAGCATCGCATCGGCGCGGAACCCGCCGCCGAGCTGCCAGCTGACCCCGCTGGCCGCTGCGATGGTATCGGCGAGATGCCAGCCCGAGGGGCCGGCATAGCCCGGCGTGGGATCGAGCGGCGCCTGCCCCCATTCGCGAGGCAGCGCGACGACGGCGAGCAGCTTGCCGTTCGAGCCGGACCAGATCGGCACCACGGGCGCGCCCTGCGCGAGCACGGGCTGGGAGGCATCGAGCGCCAGCAGTTCGTCGACCAGTGGCGTCTTGCCCGGCTGCGGCACCGGCGCCAGGGACGGCAACGACTGCGCCGCACCCGTCAACGGGAGCAGCGTAGCGAGCAGCCATGGGACGAGCCTGGATTTCATCGAAGCCGTTGTGGAGCCGTGCCGGATCGGAGGTGCATGCAAAGAGTGCGTGCGGGACAGGGAGTTCCCCCAGCTTCCCGCGAAGCACAAGCATACTCCGATTCACGAAATACTAACAGGCTGCTTGCCTCCCACTGCCGCAAGGAAGTGTGTCGCGGATCACTTCCCGAGAATCCCGACGCGTCCCGGAGTTCCGCTCCGGAAGCCCTTCTCAAGCCCGCCACACGGATCCAGGCCGATGTGCCCCCGGTCGCTAGACAGATGACCATCCGGGGACACCACTGCATACTTCAGGCGCTGTTCATTCTCATCCAGGGAAATCATGCCAACACCCCTTCGCCGCACCGCACTCGCCACCGCGCTCGCCCTCGCCCTCAGCGGCGCCGTTTCCGCGGCCTCCGCCCCCAGCCACGTGACCGCCGCACCGCCGGCGATCGAAGCCCTCGACGCCGCTCGCCGGAACGCCGACGTGATCATCCTGCAGGCCGGCATCTTCGATCCCGCCGCCCAGCAGCTCGACACCCGCGCGATCGGCACCGCCGCCGCTCCCGTCGCGGGATCGGGCTATGCGATCGTGCAGTTCCATCCGTCGCAGCTGAAGCAGCAGCGCGAAGCGTTGCGCGCGCGCGGCGTGGAATTCCTCGGCTACGTGCCGAACAACGCCTACTACGTCCGCCTCAACGGGAACGCCCTGGCCGAGGTGGCACAAAGCGCCGGCGTGCGCTGGGCGGGAGCGGTGCAGCCGGCCATGAAGCTCGACCCGACGTTGTGGCAGGCGGCCCGCGCCAACTCGGTCGCCCGCCGTGCCGACGGCGGCTACGAAATCATCGTGCACGCCTTCCAGGGCGTGTCGTCGATGGCCGTCGCCAGCCAGATCCGCGCGCGCGTTCCCGGCGCCGACGTCACCCAGCGCAGCGAACGCGCCGATGCGGCTCCGTACGTGCGCGTGAAGGCTGCAGCCGCCGACCTCGACGCGCTGATCGACGCCGCGACGGCCGTCGACGGTGTCTACCACGTCGCCCCGTGGATCGAGACCGAGACCACGAACGCCGCCGGCATCGCCGCGCTGCAGGGCAACTTCACCGGCAACTGCCCAGGCAGCGGCCCGATCTGCACCGGCCCGACCCCGGCCGGCGAGTCGCGGACGCCGATGTTCGACCAGGGCATCACGGGCACTGGCCAGATCGTCGCCGTCGCCGACTCCGGCACGACGCCGAACGCCGCCTGGTTCACCACGCTCGACAAGGGTGACGGTCCGCACACGGAGATCACGTTCGCCGAGAACCCGCCGCCGGTGCCGCCGGCCCTCGGCACGCTGCACCCGGACAACAAGATCATCGCCTACTGGACCCAGCCCGGCGGCCCGGTCGACTACGACTTCACCTCCGGCCACGGTACCCACACCACGGGCACGGTCGTCGGCGACGCCGCCGGCACGTTCGGCACCACCAGCTACGTGCCGTCCACGCCGTACCTGCCGAACCACGACCTCGCCGACGGGATGGCGCCCAACGCCCAGTTGCTGATGCAGGACGCGGGCCCGACCAGCGCGACGTCGATCATCATCCAGGACTTCGAAGGCACGCTGCTGCAGGCCTACGGTGCCGGCGCGCGCGTGCACAATAACAGCTGGGGTGCGAAGACCGGCGGCCAGTATTCCGGCAACGACGAGAACCTCGACCGCGTGACCTTCGACAACGAAGGGCTGCTCGTGGTCGTCTCCGCCGGCAACGACGTCGCGGGCGCGATGGCCACCGGCTCGCCGGGCAATGCCAAGAACGCCCTGACGGTCGCCGCGCTCGGCCATGGCGGCAACCTCGCGAAGGCCAGCTATTCCAATGCCGGCCCGACCCGCGACGGCCGCATGAAGCCGGACCTCGCCGCCCCCGGTTCGAGCACCATCTCGGCGAAGAACGGCACCAGCGTGACGAATACGATCACCGCGCCGCTGACCGCCGCCAATTCCGGCACGTCGATGGCCGCACCGACCGTGAGCGGCAACGCCGTGCTGGCCCGCCAGTACTTCGCCGACGGCTTCTATCCGCGCGGTTATCGCTACGACGGGCTTCCGACCGATCGCGTCTTCGCCGACGGCTTCGACGGCGATATACCCGTCGTGGGCGAACTGGCCGACGTCCACCATCCGAGCGGTGCCGTCATGAAGGCCGTGCTGCTGAACGGCACGGTGCCGACGACTTCGCCGGCGACCGTTCCCAACACGGGCACCGGCTGGGGGCGCCCCTGGCTCGACGGCAACCTGTGGTTCAAGGACACGATGCCGGGCGGCGACGACAGCCGTCGCCTGCGCGTGTTCGAGCGCCCGAACGCGGCCGGCCTCGAGACCGGCGACGTCAACGAATACGTGATCGACAACGTCGAGGCGGGCGTCGAGTTCCGCGCCACGCTGACGTGGTTCGACGCGGAAGCCCCCGCCGGTACGGCATCCGCACTGGTCAACAACCTCGATCTCGAGGTCGTCGCACCGGACAGCCAGGTCTATCTCGGCAACCAGTTCAGCAGCAGCGCCTCGGTCCCCGGCGGCAGCGCCGACGCGAAAGACACCGTCGAGCAGGTGCGCTTCGTCACACCGGTCGCGGGCCGCTACACGCTCCGCGTCAAGGCGGCCTCCGTGCCGGGCAACGGTCGCCCGTACACCGATCGCCAGGGCTACGGCCTCGCCGTATCCGGTCGCTTCGGCCTGCCCGATCCGACGCCGTTCCCGGCGCCGACGGCACTCGCCGTGGCGTCCAACGGCGCCGGAGGCATCGGCATCGGCGCGACGGCCGCCTCCGGCGCGCAGAGCTTCCAGCTCTACCGTGCCGCGGGCACCTGTGCGAGCGCCGATGCCGGCGACTTCCATCTCGTCGCCCACGGCACGACGCTGCCGCTCGTCGACGACCGCACGCAGGGTGGTTACTCCTACGCCTACAAGCTGCGCGGGGTGCAGGGCGACGTGGAAGGCCTCGTTTCGGAGTGCATCGACGTCGTATCCCAGGATGCCTGCACGCTGTTGCCGACCTTCAACCGCGCCTCGCTGACGACGCAGTCGGCCAACGCGTCCTGTTCGGTGAACCTCGCCTGGGAAGCGGCGCAGCCGAACTGTCCGGCCGCCTCCGCCATCACCTACACGGTGCAGCGCGACACCGATCCGTATTTCGGCGCACCGACGACACTGACGAGCACCGCCGCCACGCCGTCCTACACGGACAGCAGCGTCGCCAACGGCACGCCGTACTACTACCGCGTGCGTGCCACCGACGCGACGGGCAACGGCTCACCGAACTCGCTGGTCGTCAACGCCACGCCGAGCGGCGTCGACGGTCCGGATCCGGGCGCTTTCCTCGACGACGCCGATACGCACAGCTACCTCGCGATGACGCCACCGTGGCAGGTCACCAACGAGGCGGCGGCCAACGGCACCCTGAGCTATCACACCGGCGCGGACGGACAGCCGTATCCCAACAACACCTGCGTGGCGATCACCACGCCGTCGATGAAGCTGACGACCGGTGCGATACTGAGCTTCAAGGCACGCTACAACCTCGAGTTCCAGTGGGACGGCGTGGTGCAGGAAATCTCGACCGACGGCGGTGCGACCTGGATCGACCTGCCGCCGGACGGCGGCTATCCGAGCTCGTTCGCGCAGACGACGAATCCGCCGGTCAATGCCTGCGCCTACCTGGCGACCCACGGCGCCTTCAGCGGCGTGACCACCGCAGCCTCCAACGCCGATCCGAACAACGACGGCGCGACGCCGGTGTTCAAGCCGTTCACGACCAACCTGGCCAGCTACGTCGGCCAGAATGCGATGATCCGCTGGCGCTTCTCGTCCGACCCCGCGTCGGGCTACAGCGGCTTCTATCTCGACGAGGTCCGTGTGGACGGCGCTCCCGGGACGGGCAGCTACATGTGCACTCCGTGATGCCGCCGCGGCGGGTCGTCTCTTGACGGCCTGCTAAGCTGCACGACACCGGCGCGGCCTTCCGCGCCGGTGTCGTTTCCGGAGTCCGGTGACCTCGATGGCCAAGACGCCCCGCTCCCTGTCCCGCCGCCTGTGGCGCTGGCTGCTGCTCGCGGCGACGGCGTGGTTCGCGCTGAGCCTCGTCGCCGTGTTGACCCTGCGCTTCGTGCCGCCGGTGGCGTCGGCGATCATGCTGCAGGACTGGATCGGCGCCCGGCTCGGCGGCGAGCGCGACTTCGTCCTGCGCTATCGCTGGACGCCGTGGGAGCAGGTATCGAGCGCACTCCCGATCGCCCTTGTCGCCGCCGAGGACCAGAAGTTCCCGTTCCATCACGGCTTCGATCTGGACGCGATCCAGAGCGCGCTGACCGACGCCGAGGACGGCGAACGCCTGCGCGGCGCCAGCACGATCAGCCAGCAGGTCGCCAAGAACCTGTTCCTGTGGCGCGGCCGCAGCTTCGTGCGCAAGGGTCTGGAGGCCTACTTCACCGTGCTGATCGAAGCGTTGTGGCCGAAGCGTCGCATCCTGGAGGTGTACCTCAACGTCGCCGAGTTCGGCGACGGCGTCTACGGCGCAGCAGCGGCGGGAGCACAGTTCTTCGGCACGACACCGACCCGGCTCGACGCGCGCCAGTCCGCCCTGCTCGCCGCCGTGCTTCCGAACCCGAAGCGCTTCCGCGTCGACAAGCCGTCACCCTACGTACTGCACCGCGCAGCATGGATCCAGCGCCAGGCGAACCAGCTCGGCGGCGCCGCCTACCTGCCCCGCTGAACCGCACGCGGACGCATTCGATTCCGCGTGTCACGCGGCTCGGATAGCATGCCCGCACTCCTGCCCCGGACTTCGCCATGCCGAAACTCACGGTCATCGTGCCCGCCTACAACGAAAGCGAAGGCCTGCGCGAATTCCACGCGCGGCTCGCCGCCGTCTTCGACCAGATCGACCTCGACACCGAGGTGCTCTACGTGGACGACGGCAGCCGCGACGACACCTTCGCGGTCATGTGTTCCCTGCGCGAGGCCGACCCGCGCGTGTCGACGCTGAAGCTGTCGCGCAACTTCGGCAAGGAGCTCGCACTCACCGCAGGACTCGACTACACCGATGCGGATGCCGCCGTCGTCATCGACGCCGACCTGCAGGATCCGCCGGAACTGATCCCGACCTTCGTGCAGCACTGGCGCGAGGGCTACGACGTCGTCTACGGAACGCGCGCCTCGCGCGCCGGCGAGACGGGCTTCAAGAAGTTCACCGCGGCGGGTTTCTACCGCGTCATGGAGAGACTCTCGTCGACGCCGATCCCGCGCGATACCGGCGACTTCCGCCTCATCTCGCGCCGCGCGCTCGATGCGCTCAAGCAGGTCCGCGAGCGCCAGCGCTTCATGAAAGGCCTGTTCACCTGGGTGGGCTTCCGCCAGATGTCCGTCGTCTACCACCGCGACCCGCGCTACGCCGGCGAAACGAAATGGAACTACTGGAAACTGTGGAACTTCGCCATCGAAGGCATCACGTCGTTCTCCGGCGCGCCCCTGAAGCTGGCGACCTATTTCGGCCTGGTGACCTCGGTGGTTGCTTTCGTGTTCGGCCTGTGGGTGCTCGGCAAGGCCGTCCTGCTCGGCGATCCGGTGCGCGGCTATCCGTCGATGATGGTCGTGATGCTGTTCCTCGGCGGCGCGCAACTGATGGCGCTCGGCGTGATCGGCGAGTATCTCGGCCGGCTGTACGTCGAGGCGAAACAGCGTCCGCTGTACCTCATCGACGAGTACCGCCCGCACGTGGCCGGCGCGGATCCCGAGGCGTGACACCAGGGGCTGGACGGATTCGCGTCCGGCCGCTTTCCGATGGCGCCCCTCTATGATTCCTCCCCGGACCGAGCCGAACCCGACTCGGGAACGAACGGGATATGGATCATGCGAGAAGCTCGTCGAACGATCGCCTCCCTCTGCGTGCTCACGGCGGTGGCGGGCCTTGGGCTCTACCGGTTCGGCGTGGAACGCCGCGGAGAGGGACTCCTGGCGGAAGAAGCCGAAGAGAAGAGCGGGCGCCCTCCGGTCGAAGGCGACTACTGGCTCGTCCGCCTGGCCTACGGCGGAGACGCGCAGCGGTTGCGCTTCGAGCCAGCCTGGCTGATCGACGCCGCCCGGCAGAACCAGCGCATCGCCAGCGCGACGCCGGCAGGACGCAAGACGTATCGACGTACGGCAGGCGCGGAACCGGCACTGGATCCGAATGCCTTCACCCTGCTCGGTCCGAAACCATTGGTCGGCGAAGGCTTCGGCAGTGGCAGCAACGCGGGTCGTACCAACGTCATCGTCACCGATCCGACCGATCCGGCGGTCGCCTGGCTCGGTTCCGACGGCGGCGGCGTGTGGAAGACCACCAATTGCTGTTCGGCAGCGACGACATGGGAGGTCAAGACCGATTTTCCGGAAGTCGCGAGCCTGGCGATCGGCGACCTGGCCCTCGACCCGCGCAATCCCGACGTGCTCTATGCCGGCACCGGCGACCTTCGCTACGGTTCGTTCTCGTTCGGTGCCGCCGGCATCCTCAAGAGCGTCGACAAGGGCGAGACCTGGACGCTGCTCGGAGCGGACGTGTTCAATCCGTACTACGGCCCCTCGATCGGCAACTTTCCGCAGTACCAGTCGATCGGCAAGGTCGTCGTCGATCCGAACGATTCCGACAACGTCGTCGTCGGAGCGAAGACCGGCCTGTATTTCTCCTACGACGGCGGCGTGAACTGGACCGGCCCCTGCCGCACCAACGCGTTCGCCGCCGCGACACCGCCGCAGCGCCAGGACACGACCGGACTGCTCGCCGTGGATCGCGGCGGAACCACCGTGCTCTACGCTGCCGTCGGCACGCGCGGCCAGCCGACACCCGTGCAGCCCGACCTCGTCAACAACGGCGCCAACGGCGTCTACCGCACGACGATGCCGAGCGGCGGCTGCCCCGCCGTGAGCGACTGGACCCTGCTAGCCAACGGTTTCCCCAGCGGGACCGGCAGCGGTGTTCCGAACACGTCGCGCGGCCGCCTCGAGATCGCGGTGGCGCCGAGTGCGCCTCTGACGCTCTACGCGATGTTCGCCAACCCCGCCAACAGCGGAATCGCCGGCATCTGGAAGACCACCGACGGCGGCGATACCTGGGTCCAGACCGGCCGGCCGGCCGATCCGGGCACGCAGATGTGGTACGACGCCGGCATCAAGGTATCGCCGACCGATCCGGACACCCTCTTCGTCAACACCGTGGACCTGTTCCGGTCGACCGACGGCGGCGGCAACTGGACCAACCTGACCGGCGCCTATTCCGGTGGCCCGGTCCATCCGGACAACCATGCGACCGCCTTCGTCGGCGGCAGCGCCGGCAAGCTCCTCAACGGCAACGACGGCGGCGTCTACTCCCTGGACAATGCCCTGACCGCGACCGGTTACCAGGACGCCGCCTGGACCTCGCTCAACGACAGCCTGCCGACGATCGAGGTCTATCACGGCGACATCACGGCAAACTTCGCGAACTCCGCCAATGCCGGGGTCAGCGCCGGCTTCCAGGACAACGGCAGCGCCACCGCCGTGTTCCCCGGCACGCCGTCGGCGAGTCCGTGGAACGCGACCTTCGGCGCCGACGGCATCGTCTCGCGCATCGAGCCCGTGCTCGAGCAGCGCTGGTACTACTCATCGCAAAACGGCTACGTCGCGCTCAGCACGAACGGCCCGGACGAACCGGAGGTTTCCGTCACGGGAGGCTGGACCAGCGACACGCGCAGCTTCCTGTTCCCCTTCGACATCTACCGCTACGGCGCACTGGACGTCCCCGGAAGCGGTTGCACGAGCTCGACGGGCTGCACGCACCTCATCGGGGGCTCGAACCGCGTCTGGGAAACCACGACCGGCGGAATCGGCAGCGGCAGCTGGAGCGCGAAGACCGGCAGCCTGGTCAAGGGCAATCTCAACGACCGTTCCTTCATCAACAACCTGCACTATGCGGTCAGCGACCCGACCGTCGCGATCGTCGGCACCAACGACGGCAACGTGCAGTACGTGTTCGGTCTCGGCGTCCCGGGTGCGGCGACAGCCGTGAACGTGACGGGCGGCAACGCCGTGCTGCCGAACCGGCCGGTCATGGACGTCGCGACGGATCCCGCGAATCCACTCGTCGGCTACGCTGCGCTGGGCGGCTTCGCGGCGAACACGCCGGCGACGCCGGGCCACGTGATGCAGGTGATCTGCACGGCGCAATGCGCCAGCTTCACCTGGACCGACAAGAGCGGCAACCTTCCCGACATTCCGGCCAATGCGGTCATCGTCAATCCGCACCTGCCCAACCAGGTCTTCGTCGGGATGGACTGGGGCCTCTACTACACCGACGACATCACGGCAGCGACACCGACGTGGCAGCGTTTCGAGGGACTGCCGCACGTGATGGTGTGGAGCTTCGCGATCGACCGCGGTTTCACCACGCTCGCCGCCTTCACGCGTTCACGCGGTGCCTGGGCGTGGCCGTTGCCGACCGCACCGATCGGCGACGACCGGGCCGACCTCGCCGTCACGCTGACCCCACCGCCCGGCGTCGAGCCCGGCCTGCAGCTCGGCTACGCGATCACCGTCGCGAACCACGGCCCGGCCACGGCCACCAACGTGCGGCTGACGAGTTCCCTGCCGACGGGATTGGCGTTCAAAGCCAATCGCGGCGACTGCACCGGGCCGTTCCCTTGCGTGTTTCCCGACCTGGCGCCCGGCGAGACCAGGAGCGTGACGACACAGGCCTGCGTCGCGCGAAACTACCTTGGCGCGACAACGACGTTCTCGGCGAGCGTGACCTCGGACACGAGCGACCCAGACGCCTCGAACGACAGCGGCAGCGGCATCGCGTCCTTGATCCCGGTGCTGTTCGCCGACGGCTTCGATTGTTGACGGGGTCGATGCGGCCATGCCGTCGGCGGACGCCGCTCCGGCTCGGCGGCGCGTCCTCCTGCTACGCGACGGCGCGCCACCCTGCCGCGACAGCGCTACACTCGACGCCGCGGCGCAAGGCCGCGCTCCGACGGAGGTAGCCATGCTTCAAGTCAAGCATCTGCTCGCGGAAAAGGGCCACGACGTGCACACCATCGGCCCCGACGCTCCGGTCCTCGAGGCGATCCGCTCGATGGCCGAACGACACATCGGTGCCCTGCTCGTGATGCGAGGCGACGAGCTCGTCGGCATCGTTTCCGAGCGCGACTACGCACGCAAGGTCATTCTGCTCGGACGCCACTCGGACGACACGCCGGTCAACGAGATCATGTCGCCGAACGTGCTGACCGTCGGGCCGGAGGACACCGTGGAAACCTGCATGCGCCTGTGCACCGACCGGCGCGTGCGCCACCTGCCCGTCGTGGAAAGCCGCAAGGTCGTCGGCCTCGTCTCGATCGGCGATCTCGTCAAGGCCGTGATCAGCGAGCAGAGCACGCAGATCGAGCAGCTCGAGCGCTACATCGCCGGCTAGACACGCAAGAGCAGGTTCCAGCGCTCCCCGGCGCAAGATTGCTCACGCTCGCCTCCGGAGCGTTCCTCCTGTCCGGAGCCGGGCGACGTTGGAGTGGCTTGTGGATCCGTCGCTCGTAGATCCGCCAAAGGAACCATGGTTTCTCCCTTCGCGATCGCTGATCAAGGCGACCCCGGGCAGCGAAGGTGGTCGCCGCTTCACCCTATTCATGGGCTTGGCGTTCATGGCGACCGGCGCGTTTAGCGTCGCCGGCGCAAAGATCTCCGCCTTGTGAGTCCTTTCGCCACTGTCTAGACCGCGTCCGGCTGCCGCTCCGGCCGCGCCGCGTCGAAGGCCGGCAAGGTCAGGCAATACGCATTCACGCGGCGGATCGTCGGGAACGGCGCCAGATCGACGCCGAAGCGGTTCGCGTTGTAGACCTGCGGAATCAGGCAGGCGTCGGCCAGCGTCGGCGCATCGCCGTGGCAGCACGAACCCGTTTCCCCACCCGACGCGAGCGTCGCCTCGAACGCACGGAAGCCTTCTTCCATCCAGTGCCGCATCCAGGCCTCGCGCGCCTCCGCCGAGGCGCCGAATTCGCGTTCGAGACGCTGCATCACGCGCAGGTTGTTCAACGGATGGACGTCGCAGGCGACCAGCAGGGCGAGCTCCCGCACGCGAGCGCGCCCGGACGGATCGGACGGCAGCAGCGCGGGAACCGATGCACCAGCGACGTCCTCGAGGTATTCGAGGATCGCCAGCGATTGCCGCACGGTACGATTTCCATGCGCGAGCACGGGAACCGCCTCCATCGGGTTCAGCGCCTTGTGCTCGACGCTGTGCTGCTCGCCGCCGTTGCGCACGAGATGCACGGACTTCTGCGCGTAGCGCAGTCCCTTCAGGTTGAGGCCGATGCGCACGCGGTAGCAGGCGCTCGAACGCCAGTAGTCGTACAGCGTGATGTCCGGCGCGGCATCGACCGTCATCGCTCAGCCTCCCTGCTTCGTCACGACCTGCTCGATCGCGCCGAAAATGCTGTCGCCGGCGGCGTCGGTGACCTCGATGCGCACGCTGTCGCCGAACTTCAGGAACGGCGTCGATGGCTTGCCGTCGCGCAGCGTCTCGACCGTGCGCTGTTCGGCCAGGCACGAGGCGCCCTTGGACGTGTCCTCGTTGGCGATCGTGCCGGAGCCGACGATCGCACCGGCCGACAGCGGCCGCGTCTTCGCCGCATGCGCGACGAGCTGGGCGAAGTCGAACTGCATGTCGACGCCGCATTCGGCCTCGCCGAACCATTTCCCATTGATCCAGGTGCGCATCGGCAGGTGCAGTTTCTCGCCCTGCCACGCGTCGCCGAGCTCGTCCGGCGTGACGAACACCGGCGACAGCGCCGAACGCGGCTTGGACTGCAGGAAGCCGAAGCCCTTGGCGAGCTCTCCCGGAATCAGCCCGCGCAGCGAGACGTCGTTGACGAGGCCGACGAGCTGGATGTGCTTCGCCGCATCCGCGGGCGTCACGCCCATCGGCACGTCGTCGGTGACGACGACGACTTCGGCTTCGAGGTCGATGCCCCACTCCTCGCTGCGCGCCAGGATCGGATCGCGCGGGCCGTAGAAGCCGGCACTGGTCGCCTGGTACATCAACGGATCGACGTAGAAGCTCTCCGGTACCTCGGCGCCGCGCGCACGGCGCACGCGCTCGACGTGCGGCAGGTAGGCGCTGCCGTCGACGAATTCGTAGGCGCGCGGCAGCGGCGCGGCGAGCGCCGCCACGTCGAGCGCGAACGCGCCCTCGGCCGTGCCCGCATTCAGCGCCTCCGACAGCGCATTCAGGCGCGGCGCGGCATTCGACCAGTCGTCGAGTGCGGCCTGCAAGGTCGGAGCGATGCCTGTCGCTGCGACGGCGCGCGTCAAATCACGACTGACGACGATCAAGGTACCGTCGCGTCCACCCTGCTTCAGAGAACCTAGTTTCATTCGGAACGTCCACGTCTGGGGGTTTGGGGAGAGGTTTCTGTTGCAGGAACACGGGACCAGCCATCGCCGTCGGATCGGCTCGCCGTTCCATCGAAACCGTAGAGCTTCACGGCGGCGATCGTCGCCAAGCCCGCCGCCGCGATCAAGGCCGCGCACGGCAGGCCGAAGCGCAGCCGGAGGCACCATCCGCGCAGGATTTCCGTCCGGCGCGCCATCAGCATTCCTGGCAACGGCCATTGCCCGGCGCGCAGCACCTTTCGCGCAAAGGCACAGGCGACGGCCGCGACCGACAGTGCCACCACGCCTCCGCCGAGTGCGACGGCCCGCAACAGGGCCTGCGCCTGTCGTCCGGCCCGGGCCGGATCGGAGGCCTCGAGTCCTTCGATCGACAGCCCTTGCCGGCGGATCCAGGCCGCCGCGAACCAGAGTCCGCCGATGGCGAGGATGGCCACCGGGAGACGCCGCAGCCCCTGGCGCAACCGGTCGCGCCACGGCGCCGCCTCGACGTACTCGCCGGTGCGGCACGCGCCGAGCAGATCCCGGCGCCACCAGGACGGGGAACCTGCCTCGCCGCCCGTCATCGACTCAGCGTTCCGGACGACGGAACTGTTTCTTCAACCCATCCCAGCAGGCCTGGTAGTCGCGCTGCCGATGCGCCGCGTCGAGCGCCTGCCGCGTCGGCCGGATCACCGCGCGCGTCTCGAACATGAAGGCCATCGTGTCGGTGACCACGTCCGGGCGGGACAGGTCCGCGGCGGAGGCCTTCTCGAAGGTCGCCGCATCCGGGCCGTGGCCGCTCATCGAGTTGTGCAGCGAAGCGCCGCCGGGCACGAAGCCTTCGGCCTTGGCGTCGTAGGCACCATGCACGAGGCCCATGAACTCGCTGGCGACGTTGCGGTGGAACCACGGCGGGCGGAACGTATCCTGCGCGACCAGCCAGCGCGGCGGGAAGATCACGAAGTCCATGTTGCTGACGCCGTCGGTGTCGCTCGGCGAATGCAGCACGAGGAAGATGGACGGATCCGGATGGTCGTAGCTGATCGAACCGATCGTGTTGAAGCGGCGCAGGTCGTATTTGCAGGGCGCGTAGTTGCCGTGCCAGCCGACCACGTCGAGCGGCGAATGCCCGATGTCGGCGCGCCACAGGTGCCCCTGGAACTTGGCGACGAGTTCGAAGGCGCCGTCGACGTCCTCGTAGGCCGCATTCGGGACGAGGAAGTCGCGCGGATTGGCGAGGCCGTTGCTGCCGATCGGCCCGAGGTCCGGCAGTTTCAGCATCGCGCCGAAGTTCTCGCAGACGTAGCCCCGTGCGGCGCCGTCCGGCAGCGCGACGCGGAAGCGGATGCCGCGCGGGATCAGCGCGATCTCCTGCGGTTCGACGTCGAGCACGCCGAATTCCGTCTCGATGTGCAGGCGCCCCTGCTGCGGAACGATCAGCAGTTCGCCGTCGGCATCGTAGAAGTATCGCCCCTGCATGTCGCGGTTCGCGGCGTACAGGTGGATGCCCACGCCCGTCTGGGCGGCCGGCGAACCGTTGCCGGCCATCGTGTACAGGCCTTCGACGAAGTCGGTCCCGACGTCCGGCATCGGCAGCGGGCTCCAGCGCAACTGGTCGGGCGGCACGGGACCGACGCCGAAGTCGTTGTGGAAACGCGCGTGCGCGAACGGCGCGAACGTCCCGTGCATCGCCGCCGGGCGGATGCGGTACACCCAGCTGCGGCGGTTCGCGTGGCGCGGCGCCGTGAAGGCGGTGCCGGACAGTTGCTCGGCATAGAGGCCATGCGCGACGCGCTGCGGGGAATTGCGACCGACCGGCAGGGTGTCCGCGACCGCCTCGGTCGCGAATTCGTTGCCGAAACCCGATTGGTAGCCGTTGCTTGCGATCGACATCGGAGGTCTTCCTGTCGGCGTCATTCCCGCGGGGGCGGGAATCCATGGCGCTTCGTCCCGCCTTGGAATGGATGCCCGCCTTCGCGGGCATGACGCGGAAACAATGCGGTGGAAGGAACGAAGGATGCTGCGATTGGACGCTAGCGTCGGAGCCGCGCTTACAGCACGCCGCGCTTCATCTGGTCGCGCTCGATGCTCTCGAACAGCGCCTGGAAATTGCCCTCGCCGAACCCTTCGTTGCCCTTGCGCTGGATGATCTCGAAGAAGATCGGGCCGAACGCGTTCTGCGTGAAGATCTGCAGCAGCTTGCGCTGCTTGGTCTCCGGGTCGGCGTCGATCAGGATCTTGTTCTTCGCGAGGCGCGGCACGTCTTCGCCGTGGTTCGGCACGCGGACGTCGATGACCTCGAAATAGGTGTCCGGCGTGTCGAGGAACTCGATGTCCTGCGCGCGCATCGCCTCGACCGTGTCGTAGATGTTGTCGGTGAACAGCGCGATGTGCTGGATGCCCTCGCCCTTGTAGGCGTCGAGATACTCGTTGATCTGCGACTTCGGGTCGCTCGATTCGTTGAGCGGGATGCGCACGATGCCGTCCGGCGCGGTCATCGCCTTCGAGACGAGGCCGGTCTTGGCACCCTTGATGTCGAAGTAGCGGATCTCGCGGAAGTTGAACAGCTTCTCGTAGTAGTCCGACCACTTCTGCATGTTGCCGAAGTAGAGGTTGTGGGTCAGGTGGTCGATGAAGGTCAGGCCGAATCCGGCCGGATTCCGCTCCGCGCCCTCGACCGCCACGTAGTCGGCGTAGACGTCACCGCCGGCGCGGTCGATCAGGTACAGCATGCAGTCGCCGATGCCCTTGATCACCGGCGCGTCGACCGCGCGCGTGTCGGCCTTGTCGACGATCTTCTCGCCGCCGTTGGCGAGCACCGCGTCGAGCACCTCGCTCACCGGCTTCCTGAAACCGATCGCGAAGCCGCAGGCGCTCGGGCCGTGCGCGCGCGCGAAATCCGCGGCGAAGGAGTCCGGATCCTCGTTGAGCAGGAAGTTCACCCCGCCCTGTCGGTACACGGTGATCGGGCGCGACTTGTGGCGCAGCACGGCGCTGAATCCCATGCGGCGGAAATAGTCGTGCATGAACGCGCCCTGGCCTTCCGGCACGGCGAATTCGACGAACTCGAAACCGTCGATACCCATCGGGTTCTCGAACGTGGTGACCTGCATGCCGAGGTTGGGCTGAGCGTTCATTCCAATGGCTCCAAGGCTCGCACCTGCTCCGCGACGGAGCGGCGGTTGATTGAAAAGTGCGGCCAGATGGCCGCTCTTGCTCTTGCAAACACGGACGTTTGCATAAGTAACGCGATAAGATTAGTTTCATATGAAACTACAAGCAAGACGCAGCGCCGCATGACCGACCACGAGCCGCTCGAACTCGAACGCTTCCTGCCGTACCGCCTGTCGATCCTGTCCAACCGGGTCAGCCAGGCGATCGCCCGCGAGTACCAGGAGCGCTTCGACCTCTCGATGACGGAATGGCGCGTGATCGCGGTGCTCGCGCGCTTCGACGGCGAGGGGCTGTCGGCGCGCGAAGTGGCCGAACGCACCGAGATGGACAAGGTCGCGGTCAGTCGCGCCCTGGCCCGCCTCGTCACGGCCAAGCGCGTCGTGCGCCGCACGCACGACGGCGACAAGCGCCGCTCCGTCCTGCTGCTGTCGGCGAAGGGCTGGAAGATCCACGACACGGTCGCGCCGCTTGCACGCGAATACGAGCGCGCGCTGCTGGCGCGGCTCGACGAGGAAGAGCGCCGCACCCTGGAACGGGTGCTGGACAAGCTCGCGCCCGTGTGAGGGACGCCGGACCGGCGGCCCGGAATCGGCGATGCCGGAACGCAAGACGGCGGCCGAAGCCGCCGTCCTGCGTCGGATCCCGCACCGCCGGCCGTCCGGCCCGGGCGGCGCGAGTTCGCGCCGGAACTACTTGACGCCGTGCATGAGGCGCTGGATCAACGGCGCGATCAGGAACAGGAAGGCTCCCGCGCCGATCAGCACCCAGAAGCCGAAGGTGTAGCCGGCCAGCGCCGAGGCCGTGGTCATGCCGCCTTCTCCGCTGACGTGGCCGGCGAAGATGCCGGACAGGTTGTTGCCGATCGCGGTGGACAGGAACCAGCCGCCCATGCCGAAGCCGACCAGCCGCACCGGCGCCAGCTTGGTGACCATCGACAGGCCGATCGGCGACAGGCACAGCTCGCCGACGGACTGGATCACGTAGACCATGAACAGCGTCCAGAACGGGATCTTGCCCGCGTCGTTGACGAGGCTCGACAGCGCGAACATCAGCAGCAGGAAGGCGAGCCCGTTGAACATGATGCCGAGGCCGAACTTGCGCGGGATCGACGGATTGGCGCTGGCCATCCGGACCCAGATCCACGCGATCACCGGAGCCAGCGTGATGATCGCCAGCGAATTCACCGACTGGAACCAGCCGACCGGGAAGATCCAGCCGCTGAAATCGCGATCGACGATGTTCTGGGCGAGGAAGTTGAACGAACTGCCGGCCTGCTCGAAGAACATCCAGAACAGCACGTTGAACACGAAGATGATCAGCATCGCGACGGCCTTGTCGCGCGACACCGTGCCTTCGCGGAAGCCCTCGCGCAGGATCAGCACGCACAGCGCCACGAACAGCGCGCTGAGCAGCCACTGCAGCTGGTTCGCGTCGATCGCCAGCAGAAAGTAGATCACCGGGATGGCGAGCAGCACGCCGAGCGCCACGTATGCCACCTTCCCCAGGCCGCCGTCGTCCAGCGGACGGCCGATGCCCTGCAGCTGCGCGCGGCCGAACCAGAACCACACCAGGCTGACCAGCATGCCGATACCCGAGGCGATGAACACCGCCTTGTAAGCCGGCATCT
The DNA here is from genome assembly GCA_002297645.1 of Rhodanobacteraceae bacterium UBA703. GTDB lineage: Bacteria > Pseudomonadota > Gammaproteobacteria > Xanthomonadales > Rhodanobacteraceae > Dokdonella_A. The sequence continues at coordinate 28,580 of DBMH01000008.1, forward strand.
GCGGCGAGCCGCCGAACATGTGCTCGGCCGCCCAGCCGGTCAGCACCGGCGCGATCAGGGCACCGGCGTTGATGCCCATGTAGAACAGCGTGAAGCCGGAATCCCGGCGTTCGTCGCCCTGGGTGTAGAGGTGGCCGACCATCGTGGAGATGTTCGGCTTGAACAGGCCGTTGCCGGCGACGACGGTCGCCAGGCCGATCTTCAGCATGTCCTCGCTGGGCAGGATGATCAGGAAAAGTCCCACCGACATCACGACCGCGCCCAGCAGGATCGAGCGCTGGTAGCCGATGACGCGATCGGCGACGTAGCCGCCGAACAACGCGGCGGCGTAGACCAGGGCGAGATAGGCGCCGTAGAGCTTGCTGGCCGGCGCTTCACCGACGCTGTCGCCGCCGTAGAACTGCGCCACGATGTACAGCGCCAGCGCCCAGCGCATTCCGTAGAACGCGAAGCGCTCCCAGAATTCCGTCATGAACAGCATCCACAACGGGCGCGGATGCCCCATCATCTGCGGAAAATTCGGAGGCGCGGCGGCGCCGGTGGCATTCGTGGACATGGATTCCCCTGAGGGTTCGGCTGGAAAAACCTCGCACCTGTAACCGCTCGCGGCGGCGAGGTCAAACCGCAGTGCAATATGCGCAGGGGCGTCAGGCGCCGATTTCGGTCCGCACGTCGAGGAGTTCCGGGAAGAACGTCAGGTCCAGCGCCTTCTTCAGGAAGGCCACGCCGGACGATCCGCCGGTGCCGCGCCGGTAGCCGATGATGCGCTCGACCGTCTTCATATGGCGGAAACGCCAGAACTGGAAGCTTTCCTCGATGTCCACGAGCTGCTCGCACAGATGGTATTCCGGCCAGAACCCGCCCGCGTTCTCGTAGATGCGCTTGAACACCGGGACCAGCTCGGGCACGCGGACGTGCGGCTGCGTGAAGTCGCGCTGCAGGCAGGCCGCCGGGATCGCGTGGCCGCGCCGCGCGAGGTAGCGCAGGAATTCGTCGTACAGGCTCGGCGCCTGCAGCTGCGCGCCCAGCTCCGCCTGCGCCGCCGCGTCGTGGTCGAACACCTTCAGCATGCCGGCGTTCTTGTTGCCGAGCAGGAATTCGATCAGGCGGTACTGCAGCGACTGGAAGCCGGACGACGGCCCCAGCACGGGACGGAACTGCATGTACTCGCTCGGCGTCAGCGTCGCCAGCACCGCCCACTGCTCGATCAGCTGGCGCTGCGCCTGCTTCACGCGCGCGAGGATCTTCAGCGTCGCGTCCACGTCGTCCTCGCCCAGGCGCGCGATCGCTGCACGCAGTTCGTGGATCACCAGCTTCATCCACAGTTCCGCGACCTGGTGCTGGATGATGAACAGCATCTCGTCGTGCCGCGGCGGCTCGCTCAACGGTTTCTGGGCGGACAGCAGGGTGCCGAGCTGCAGGTATCCGCCGTAGGTCGTTCGCTCGCGCAGGTCGGTCTCGATGCCGCTTTCGAGCGGACGCAGATTCGTGGGTTCGTTCATCATCGTGCCGGCGGAATGAGACGTGCAGTGTAGCGCGCGCCGCATCCGGCGATGCTGCGACGTTCCTTGCGAACGGCGTCGCTCCCCGCATATCGTCATGCCGACAAGGTCGCGCGGACCGGCAAGCGGCGCCCACCCGGCGCCATCGCATTCGCCCCCCGCACATCCGACCGTCCATTTCCGATGCTCCCAAGGCACATCTGCAGTTCCGGAGGCCTCTTGACCACCGCCGCCACTTTCGAAATCGAGTACCTGCAATACCTCGACGCGGACGGAAAACTCGTCCGCAACGACCTTCCGGCGATCGCGCGCGACGTCCGCCAGCTGGTCGATCTCTACAAGCTGATGCTGTTCACGCGCACGTTCGACGCCAAGGCCGTCGCCCTGCAGCGCACCGGCAAGCTCGGCACCTACGCCTCCTGCCTCGGCCACGAGGCGGCGCATGTCGCGATCGGCAGCGCGATGCAGGAAGACGACGTGTTCGCGCCGATGTACCGCGAGTACGGCGCGCAGTTCTATCGCGGCGTCAAGCCGCGCGAAGTGCTGCTGTACTGGGGCGGCGACGAGCGCGGCAACGACTTCTCCGGCCCCGCGCACGACTTCGCCTGGTGCGTGCCGATCGCGACGCAGTGCCTGCATGCGGCCGGCGCCGCGCTCGCGTTCAAGACACGCAAGGAGCCGCGCGTCGCCGTCGCCGTCGTCGGCGCCGCCTGGGTCTTTCTGACCCGTCCGTGGCTCTCCGGCGCCTTCACCGTGCC
>DBMH01000029.1 GCA_002297645.1 Rhodanobacteraceae bacterium UBA703
GGGACGCGCCCTCCCGGCCTCTCACTCCTTAGAACCATCGACTGTCCCGAGGTCCCGAATGAAGAAACATCTCAGTGTCGCCATCGCCCGGTATTTCGCCCTGCTGGCCCTGCCCGCCACCGGTTTCGCGCAGGAGGCGCCACCCGCGCCGGATACCGCGGCGAACACGCTCGAGAAGATCGAGGTCACCGGTTCGAACATCCGCCGTTCGGACGTGGAAACCGCCGCGCCGATCGAGATCATTTCCCGCCAGCAGCTGCAGGCTTCCGGAAAGATGACCGTCGGCGACTTCCTGCAGACGCTGACGGCCGCCGGCCAGGGCAGCGTGCCGAAGACCTTCGGCACCGGCTTCGCGCCGGGCAGTTCGGGCATCTCGCTGCGCGGACTCGGTGCCGGCTCGACGCTGGTGCTGCTGAACGGCCGCCGCGTGGCGCCCTACGGCATGGCCGACGATGGCCAGAAGGTGTTCGTCGACACCAGCATCCTGCCGATGGACGCGGTCGACCGCATCGAGATCCTCAAGGACGGCGCCTCCGCGCTGTACGGCTCGGACGCGATCGCCGGCGTGGTCAACATCATCCTGCGCAGCGAGTACGACGGCCGCCAGGTGCGCGCCACGTACGGGCTGTCCGGCGAGGGCGACGGCCAGGCGTGGCAGAGCTCGCTGATGATGGGCTTCGGCGACCTCGCCGCGGATCGCTACAACGTGTTCTTCAACCTGCAGTACGGCACCAGCGACAAGCTGATGGTGAAGGATCGCGGCGGCTATCTCGGCACCGGCGACCTGCGTCCCTGGGGCTTCGGCGCCGCCGGGTACAACTACGCGCCAGGCGGTCGCAACAGCGGTACGGGCGGTGCGCCGAACTCGCCGGTCGGCGCGGTCCGCGCGCCCGGCGCGAACACGTGGACCTTCCTGCCGGGGTGCTCGACGTTCTCGCGGTTGCCGCAGATCGACGACGGTGGTTGCCTGTGGGACGGCTCGCAGTTCCTGATGTTCCAGCCGTCCGAGGAGCAAGGGCTGCTCTACGGCCGCGGCACGTTCGCGCTCGGCGACTCGCTGAACGCCTACGCCGAGGTGAACTATTCGAAGAAGTCCGTCGATACGCAGAACGGGCCTTCCGGTGTCTCGGGCACCTGGGGCTATCCCGGCGGTCCGGTCAACGCGAATGCCGGTCCCGGCGCGACGATCCTCGGCGCGAACCACCCGGACAATCCGCTCGGCGTCGACGCGCGCCTGCGCTACTCCGCCTGGGACGTCGGTCCGCGCCGCGGTCACGTCGACACCGAATTCCAGCGCTTCCTCGCCGGGGTGAAGGGCTCGGTCGGCGAATGGGACATCGACTCGGCCTACCTGCACGCGCAGAACGACACGGACTACGCGCGCTACGGCTACCTGCGCTACAGCCATGTCATGAACGCGCTGACCAAGGGCGACAATCCCGGCGGGTTCTGGCGCATCGGCGTGAACTCCGGGCTGAACTCGAAGGCGCTGTACGACTACATCTCGCCGACGATCCGCAGCAAGGGCGAGAGCAGCCTCGACCTGCTCGACTTCAAGGCCAGCCGTTCGCTGATGGAACTGGCCGGCGGACCGCTCGGCATCGCCGTCGGCGGCGAATACCGCCGGCAGAAGAACTCGCTGACGCCGTCCACCTACACCGACCAGGGCGACATCATCGGTCTCGGCTACTCCGCATTCGACGGCACGCAGAAGATCGCCGCGACCTACTTCGAGGTGAACGCGCCGGTGCTGCCGGGCCTCGAGCTGAACGCGGCCGGCCGCCTCGACAAGTACATCGACGGACCGCGCTCGTTCACGCCGAAGTTCGGCGCCAAATGGAAGGCGCTCGACATGCTGACGTTCCGCGGCTCGTTCGCGAGGGGTTTCCGCGCGCCGAACGCGGCGGAAAGCGCGGGCTACGCGGCCGGCTTCGCCGTGGCGCAGGATCCGGTGCGCTGCCCCGGCGGTACGCCGATCCCGGGAGCGAACGCGGGCGACTGCGCGCTGAACGTGCTGAACAACACCTCGCCCAACCCGAGCCTGAAACCGGAGCGCTCGAAGAGCGTCACGCTCGGCACGATCGTCGAACCGTTCGAGGGGACTTCGCTCGCGATCGACCTGTGGGAGATCAAGCGCAACGACGAGATCAACACGCAGACCATCGAGCAGGCGATCGCCCTGGGCCACGTGATCCGCGGCGACGACCTCATCGACGGCCGGCCGGGCACCGGCACGCTGCTCGGGGTGATCTCCAGCTACGTCAACTCCGCCACGACCAAGGTCAACGGCATCGACGCCGACTTCACCCAGCGCCTCGACACCGGCTTCGGCCGCTTCACGTTCAACCTGGTGTGGAGCCACCTGAACCGCCTGCAGCGCACGGATGGCGGCACCACGGCGCAATGGGCCGGTACGCACGGGAACTGCGACGCCACCAACTGCCTCGGTTCGCCGAAGAACCGCATCAACGCGAGCGTGAGCTGGTCGCCGAACGAACGCCTGACCCTGACGGGTACGGCGCGGTACCGCGGCAGCATGCGCAACATCAGCGAAGCCGATGCGGACGACTGCACGAGGCTCGCGGATGGAACGGCCTTCAACGGCTGCCGCATCTCCTCGTTCACGAACTTCATCCTCTCGGCCAACTGGAAGGCGACCGAACAGCTCGATGTGTACGGCACGATCGACAACCTGTTCGACCGCACCGCACCGCTCGATCCGCGCACCTACGGTGGGATGAACTACAACCCGGCGGACTTCAGCGGCGTGATGGGGCGCTACTTCCAGGTGAACGCGCGCTACCGCTTCTGAGCGACGACCAACGAAGCCG
>DBMH01000119.1 GCA_002297645.1 Rhodanobacteraceae bacterium UBA703
CGAACGCGGCGCCCACGGTGGCGGACTGCGGGGTGCCGGCGGTCGCGGCGACCGTCGCCGCCGGGAACGCGACGTCCACGGTCGCGAGCAGGCTCGTCGCCTTCTTCAGGCGCGGATCCGGCAGGTCCTTCGCGGCGACGCCGTCGCCGTACCAGGCGCTGTCGCCGTTGTCGAGCAGGAACTGCAGCACGCTGCCACGGCCGAGCACGTCGGGCAGCTCGGCAATCGATTCGAAGCTGCCGCCGGCGAGGCCGAGCGCGCCGAGGTCGACGCCGAGTTCGATCGGCGCGTCTCCCGGCTGGCCGGTCCACGCGTACAGGCGGAAGTCGTTCGGCGCCGGACCGGTCTCGCCCGCCGCGCCCGCGGTGATGAGGTACTGGCCGCGCGCGTTGCGGTCGAGGCTGCGGATGCCGCGACCGCCGAGGTCGAGGAAGATCGGCGCGTCGAAGCGGGCCGAACCCGGCGGCAGCGAGTCCGGCGCGGCGCCGGTGATCAGCGCGTCGAAGTCACGCACCGGCACGACGAGCGCGTCGTGGCGCGCATTGGTCGGCAGTTGCGGCGCACGGAACGCGAAGTACGCGGTGCGGCCGTCCGGGGCGATCGACAGGCCCTCGATGTTGAAGCCGGCCGAGGTCTTGGAGTCGGCGCCTTCCGCGCTGCTCGCGGCCAGGCCGAGGGCGTCGGCGCCGAGGCCGTGGCCGTCGGCGTGATCCCAGGCGACCAGGTCCTCCAGCAGCCAGTCGTAGCGGCCGGCGTAGGCCAGCGTCGCGGCCGCGCCGCTGCCCGCGAGATCGGTCGCGAATACGCGATGGCGGTTCGGGCGCACGTGGTTGTTCTTCGAGTTGCTGAACGAGCCGGTCCAGAACAGGCGGTCGCCGAGGCGTGCGGAGGCTTCCAGATCCATCTCCGGATTGGCCGGGTCGGTCAGGTTCAACTGCGCGACGAAATCGAATCCGGCGAGCGGCAGGCCGGAACGGTCGCGGCGGTACAGGCGCAGGAAGTTCGTCTCGTCGTCGGCGACGATCATGTGCTGCGCGTCGATCGCGACCGTCGCCGAGGCGTCGCTCGCGCCGGTGAGGAAGTGCGTCGTCGCGGGCACCGGCGCAGCGGCCGAGGCGGCGTAGCGGATGACGTAGCTGCCGCTGCGCTGCTGCGCGTCGGTCGCCGTGACCGTGATGACGCTGTAGCCCACGCCGCGCGGCACGATCCTGAGCACGCGCGCGGCACCGCCGCCGGACCACTGCAGGCCGGCCGCGTCGACGACGGCCTCGTTGCTGCTCGTCGCCGAGATCGAAAGCGCCGCGGCGTTGCCGCCCGGCGCGTCGAACGCGAAGCCGATGCCGTCGATCGCCGCCGGATCGGTCGGATCGCCGATCACGCCACTGGCGACGCCTTCGACGTTCTCGACGAGATCGAGATACGGCGAGGTCGTGGCCGCATCGGCCCGCACCGTCGGCGCATTCGGATCGACCGCGCAAGGGTCGTAGGCGACGAGGGCGTGCGCGCTGTGTCCGGGACTGCCGACGTCGGCGCCAGCGGACGCCAGCGCACCCTCGGCATTGCCGACGGTGGAGAGGGTCCAGCCGGTGATCTGGTTCTGGCCCAGCACGGCGGCCGACGGCCACGCGCTGGTGTTGTTCGTGCGCGGGCCGCCGACGCCCGGCGTGTTGTCGCCGTAGGTCAGGCGATCGACCTGCGCCTGCGTCGCGTCGTACAGGTTGATCTCGTCGGCGCGCCCGAGGTTGTCGACGGTGTTGCCGCCGATGACCTTGACGCGACTGCACAGGCCCCAGGCCGTGCGGAAGGCGCCGGCCTCGGCCTCGGCGAGGATCACCGATTCGCCTGGCTGCACCACGCCGAACGCGCCGAGCGCGACGTGGCCGGGGCCGCGGCTGCTGTCGGCGTAGCTCCATCCGGCCATGTCGACCGCGGCGTCGCCGACGTTCGTGAATTCGACGAATTCGCCGTTGGTGCCCTGGTACATGAATTCGGTGATGCGCATGCGGCCGCCGATGGCCGCGCTGCCGCAGGCATGTACCGGGCTGGAGCCGTTGCGCGGGACGGGATCGACGACGACGTCGAAGTCGGCCGAGTTGACGTCGGTGTCGGTGCAGCCGGCCTCCTTGCGGACCGCGCCGCTCTGTTTCGTCAGGGCCGGCGTCGGCGTGGTCTCCGCACAGTTCGCGCCGCCGAAGCCGACGAAGTCGACCACGCCCGTGCCCGGGCAGGCACCGGACAGGGCCGTCGTGCCGCTGACGAGAGCGACCTTGCCGGTGGTCGCCGACAGGGTGAGCGCGCCACTGGCGTCCGCGGGAAGCGGGAGGTCGGCGCCGGCGGTGCCGCTGCTTTCCGCGATCAGCAGGTACTGGCCCGGCGCGATCGAGAGCGTCGAGGGCAGCGAGTGGACCGACCAGCCGGTTCCGGTCGCGCTGCCGTACTGCAGGGACCAGCCGCCGAGGTTGACCGTCTGCGTCGTGGGATTGAACAGTTCAACGTAGTCGGTCTTGTAGGTGACCGGTGCGCCGCTGCCGCCACCGCCGTAGATCTGGCTGATGACGACGTGGTCCACGGCGGCCGCCACCGGCGACGCGCCCATGCTCAATGCGAACGCGCCGGCGGCCAGCCAGCGCAGACGATTTCCGTTCATTGCGGATGCTCCAATGGCGCGGGACCGCGCCGGCCCGGGATCGAGAAGGGGCGGCAGTGTCGCCGCTGGCCGTGAATCGGCGGTTACAGCGCGATCACGGTCACGCAGCGATCCTGCGCGCGTCGCTCCCGGATGCCGCCAACGAAAACGGGAAGCCCGGAGGCTTCCCGTCTCGTTGCCTCTTCGCGAGGACTCGACGCGTCAGCGGCTTTCGAAGCCGTCCTTGAAGATCACGTCGTCGGCCGTGGTGGAGAAGGCCATGACGAAGCCGTCGTGGTCGGCACTGCGGCGCGCGGTGGACGGGTCGGTCGCATCGCTGCCGCCGGCCGGGATGTCGGCGTTGCCGTGCACCGGCGCAGCCCAGAGCAGACGCGACTGCAGATCCGCCGTCACCACGCCGTGGTCGAGCTCCTGCGCGTAGCCGTTGAACATGAACGAGTAGCGCTGCGCCGGTTCCATCGCGTCGCCGGTGTCGTACAGCGCCGGCGTCACGATCGGCAGGCTCGGATCCCACAGCAGGTTCTCCGACTGCACCGCCGTGCCCTTGATGATGCCGGTGACGTCGACGTAGCCGTCGGTGAACTCGAACGCGTTGAAGTCGCCGACGATCGCCAGCGGCACGCCCGCCGTCGCACCCGGCACGCTGGCCGAGTCGCCGGTCTGCCAGGCCTGCGCGATGCGCGCCACCGACAGCGCCTGCTCGAAGCGCTTGTTGCGCACGTAGGCCTGCGTCTCGACGTTGCCGAGCGAGCGGTTGTGGAGCACGAGCACGGCGAAGCGCCCGCCGTTGAAGCTCGCGTCCAGCAGCAGCGGCGGACGGTCGTTGAGCAGGCACGGCGGCGGGTTGCTCGAACTGCAGCCGGTCATCGTGGTTTCGGTCTTGCGCAGCTGCGTCACCGCATGGACGGTGACGTCGCCGCGCACGAGGAAGCCGACGTCGATGCCGCCGACGTCGTTGCCTTCCTCGAGGTGCGCGGTGTAGCCGAGTCCGGGCTGGTCCGCGTTGATCCGGTCGGCCAGCGACTGCAGCGTGGCGAGGTTCTCGACTTCCTGCACGCCGAGCACGGCCGGTGCGCGCAGCACGTCGCGCACCTGGCGGGACAATTTCTGCAGGCGCACCTGGAACTGCTCCGGCGTCGGGCAGACGTCGGACGAGCCGGGGCTGGTGTCGGCGCAGGCGTCGATGTCGCCGGAATCGTGCTTGTCGTTGAACAGGCGCAGCACGTTCTGCGAGCCGATCGTCAGCGTACCGGCCGGCGCGACGGGTACCGCGACCGGATAGGCCGGTCCCTGGTCGGTGATCGTGAACTCGGTCGGCCACAGCACGCCGATGCCGAAGTCGAAGCCCATCACGCCGGTGGCGTCGAAGCGCATGCCGCCGTTGAGCGCCTGCGCGGTCATCAGGTGTCCGGTGTCCACGCCGAACACGTAGGGCACGGCGTCCCATGTCGGCGGGTTGTAGCCGGCCGGCGGCGACGGCGCCGTGGTGCCGAACGGCAGGCCCGGGCCGCGCATGGGACGCGGATGGCTGCCGACGTAGCCGTACGCCTCGCTCAGCGGCTGCGAGCTGGAACGGAAGTTCGGCGCGCCGATCGCGCCGTCCGCGATCGTCACGCGCATGCTCTGCAGGCAGCGCCAGTTCCGTACCTGGATGCTGTCGGCCGCGACGAAGCTGCCGCCCTCGCAGCGCGGATGCGCCGGGTCGGCCGACGGCGTGGTGGCGTCCAGCACCACCGGCGCCGGCAGCGTGCCGGTACCGGTGACGACCGTCACCGGCTGGGTGATCTCGGCCAGCCCGTAGAACTCGACGACCTTGCCGGTCACCTTCACCGCACTGCCGACGACGAGGCCGGCCGGCGCGTTGCCGTAGACGAAGATCGCGTCCGAGGTCAGCGGATTGCCGTCGCCGGCATCCTGCACGAAGTAGCCGCCGGCGCCGATCGCCGTGACCACGCCGTCGAACGTCACCGTCTGGTTCAGCCGCGCCGGATGCGCGCCGTCGCCCTGGATGTCGCCGATGCGCAGCGGGCCGGTCGTGCTGGTGATCGTGCCGGTGGCTTCGGCCGACGTCGTCGTGACGCCGCCGCCCGCGATGTTGTCGACCTTGACCTTGAACGTCCGGGGCGTACCCGGCGTCGAGTTGGCGAGGATCGTGACGCTGAACGTGAACGTGGTGTTGCCGGCCGTGATCGTCGCGCCGTTCTGGTTCGCGGCGACGTAGTCGCTGCCGGCCACGGCGGTGCCGTCGAGCGTGGCGATGTTGAACGTCACGTTGCTCGCCGCGGCGCTGCTCAGGCTGACCGTGAAGGTCGCCGTCGTCGTGCCCGTCGCCGGCGCGGTGACGCCGACGTCGGCCACCGACAGGGTGATCGGGCCCGGGCCGCCGGAGCACATGTTGAGCGGCATGGACGTGTTGCGCGGCGTCGGTGCGCCGGTGACGAAGTCCGTGGCGTTGTGGTCGGTGTCGACGCAGCCGCCGCCCTCGCGGATCACCGCGGTGGTATTGCTCGGCGCCGGTGTCGGGCTGCCGCCTTCCGAGCAGTTCGCGGTGGCGCCGAAGCCGACGAAATCGACGATCGCCGCGTCGCTGGGGCAGGTACCGGCGAGCGGCACGGCATTGCTGACCAGCGCGACCTTGCCGGCCGTTCCGCTCAGCGCGATCGTGCCGACCAGGTCCGGGCTCGGCAGGTCCATCGTGCCGCCGCTGCCGGAGGCCTGCTGCACGAGGTAGTACTGGCCCGGCTGCAGCGTGACGTTGGGCAGCAGCGTCATGTTGTTCCAGGTGCCGCCGGCCGCCGAGGCGTACTGGATCGACCAGCCGTTGAGGCTCTTCGGCGTGGAACTGGCGTTGAACAGCTCGATGAAGTCCTGCTTGTAGGTCGCGCCGGTGTTGCCGCCGCCGCCATAGACCTGGCTGACGACGACGTGGTCGACCGCCGTCGCGAGCGCGGGGAACAGGCCCAGCGCGAGCAGGCAGGCGCCCGCCCGGGCGGTCCGGGCAATACGAGGTTGTTTCATGGGTAGGCTCCCGGTTTCACGAAATCCGATGTCGCCGCGTTCCCGCCGCGGGAAAATCCCAAGTCTGGCGACCCGCGGTGACCACGCCGTGACAAGCATCACACCCTCGGCACGATCCGGCGGCCGGGCAGCGTAGCCGGCCGCATCACAGCGCGGAAAGATTGGCGTAGGCGAGCACGAGGCGCTTGCGTCCGGCCGCGGCGAAATTGACCTCGACCAGCGTGTGCGCGCCCGCGCCTTCGTAGCCGAGCACGACGCCTTCGCCGAAGCTGGCATGGGCGACGCGCTGGCCGAGCTTGAACGGGGCGGACGGCTCCACCACGGCGCTGCTGGAGCGTCCCGCGAACGCCGGCCGGCTGACCTGCACGCGCGGACGCACCTCGTTCAGGAGTTCGGCCGGAATCTCGTTGAGGAAGCGCGACGGCCGCGCGTACGACTCGACGCCGTGCAGGCGCCGCGATTCGGCGTAGCTCAGCACGAGCTGCACGCGCGCGCGCGTGATGCCGACGTAGGCGAGCCGGCGCTCCTCTTCGAGCCGGCCGGGTTCCTCGGTCGATTTCTGGCTCGGGAACAGGCCGTCCTCGAGACCGACCAGGAACACCAGCGGGAACTCGAGTCCCTTGGCCGAATGCAGCGTCATCAGCTGCACGCAGTCCTGCCACGCTTCGCCCTGGCCCTCGCCGGCCTCGAGCGCGGCGTGCGAGAGGAACGCGGAAAGCTCGGACAGGCCGGCCTCGACGTCGTCCGGCGTGCGCCGGAAACGCGCGGCGACGTTGACGAGTTCGTCCAGGTTCTCGACGCGCGATTCCGCGCTGCCGCGGCTGTCCTTCTCGTAGAACTCGCGCAGGCCGGAGCGCGCGATCGCGTGCTCGATCTGCTCGGCCAGCGTCAGCGCGGTGTCGCCCGCCTCGGCCTCGTCGACGCTGTCGCGCGGCGGCGCCGACGGCGCGAGGCAGTCGCGCGCGAGCGCCTCGATCAGTTCGAGGAAGCCGCGCAGCGCGTTCTTCGCGC
>DBMH01000066.1 GCA_002297645.1 Rhodanobacteraceae bacterium UBA703
GGGCCAGTCCCGGCGCCGCCGCCTTGTTCAGCGCCCTGAGACCGGATCGGTCGAGGCAGGCAACTCGAATCGCCGGTAGGCGGGTGTTTCGCCGGAGAACCGCAGCCCATCGACGCGGAGGCTGCGTGCCGGTGCCGGCACGCCCCCGTCGTCTTCCGGCAGGACCAGGTCCACCTCGCCCGCTTCGCGCCCGAGCTCGATCGACGCCAGCAGCGCATCGTAGCCGGCTTCCACCCCGCCCTGCATCGACGCCAGCAGCACGCCGCGCATCACCGCCCGATCCTCGCTGTGCGCGGCGTCGCGAACCCCGGCCGGCAGGCCACGTCGCGCCAGCAACTGCACGCCGGCGTCCACCGCCCCGCGCTCGTCGATGCGGATCCAGCGCACCCGCCCCACCAGCCATTCCGACGACGCCTCGTCGTCCGGAAGGGCGAGGCCGATGAGCTCGCCGATGCGCACCCGCGCGTTCTGCGCGCCTCCGCCTTCCCACATCAGGCGATAGCCGCCCAGCCCCTGGTCGATCACGCGTGCCGACAAGCGCGCCACCGGACGCGGGGCCCGGGCGACGTCTTCCTCCTCCCCGCGGGCACGAGCCAGGAAGCGTTCGAAATCCGTGCTTCCGGCCAGGACGTAATGCAGGTCGTGCAGTCCCAGAACGCAGTCCAGGCGATACCCGCCGCCGAGCCGCGCGTATCCGCGCACCATCCGCGCGCCGAGATCCGCCACGAGTCGGCGCGCCAAAGCCGCATCGAGCGTGAAGGCCGTGCCGCCGCGGAGGCGGAACCCGACCACGCGCGCCTCCGCAGGCACGTGCTCGAATTGTTCGTCGATGTAGGCCAACACCCTTTCCAGGCGCAGGAACGGGGCACCGGGGACGGTGCTCACGCGCTCCTCCGCGAGGTAGCCCGGCCCCAGGTCGTTCCCTGTCTGCACCGGCACGTCGTGTTCGCCACGAAGCTCGCTCAACTCCGCATACGGCGCGAGCACGCGCGCGAAGGCCGCGGCGTCGGCCTGCTCGCGCTGCGTGTGCCGGTACGGGTTCATCAGCGCCATCAGCAGGCTCTCGACGTAGGCTGAACGCGCGGTCGCCTCGTCCACTTCGCGCTCGGCCAGGCGCGCCTCCGCGACGAAACGATAGACGTCGTGGAGGACCCGCCAGGCGTCGTAGGGCGGCACACGGTAGAGCAGATAGGCGGCGGCGAGGTGGGCCTGGCCGTGCTGCACGGCGCGCAATCCGGCCAGGGCGACCGTCCGCCCGCGCAGCAGGCCGACCGTGCCGATCGGCGCGCAGAGGCCGACCAGGGCGATGCGGTAGCCGAGCGCCAGCTCCTCCTGCAGGCTCAATGCGAATTCGCCCAACCCGATCTTCGACGACGGCAACGGAAAGCTCGCTCCGACGATCTGCTGCTCGGTCGCCGCGGCCAGCCCCAGCACCGTCGGCCGCAGCGATTCGAGGGCCTCCAGTCGTTGCGCCGCTTCCGCCGGCTGGGCATTCAGGCGGCGCAGGCCGTCGAGCACCTCCTTCGTGGCGGCCTGGAAGTTGGCCAGCGGCAGGCCGTCCAGCCATGCGCGCAGCGCGCGCGGCTCCACGCGGAAGATCTCCTGCGTGGACGCGCCACGCTGCGGCAGCGTTTCTTCCAGCCGCAGATACGCTTCGCTCAGATCCGACAGCCTTCTCATCGGAAAAGTATAGGGCTCCCGTCGTGGAGGAAACGTCGGCGAACCCTCGTCGCGGAACGAGGTTTCGATCCCCGTTCGCCGCCTGCCGCACCGGATCGTACGACGGAACGACGCCGGTGATCCGGAACCCGGTCGTCCTTCCCCCACGCGTGTGCTCCAATACGCGCATGCCGGAATCCGATGAAGCCTCCCCGCGCACGCGCGAGGTGCACACGCCGTCCACTCTCGCGCGCTTCGTGCGCGACCTGCTCGAAGACGCCTTGCCGTTGATCTGGATCGAAGGCGAGATGTCCAATCTCGCGCGCCCGGCGTCGGGCCATCTGTACTTCACGCTGAAGGACGCCGGCGCGCAGGTACGCTGCGCGATGTTCCGCCCGAAGAGCACCTGGCTCCGTTTCAGGCCGGCCGACGGACAGCGCGTTCTCGCGCGAGCTCGCGTCAGCCTGTACGAGGCCCGCGGCGAATTCCAGCTGGTCGTCGAATCGCTCGAGCAGGCCGGTGAAGGCGCACTGCAACGCGCGTTCGAGGAACTGAAGGCGAAACTCGCCGCCGAAGGCCTGTTCGACGCGGGACTGAAGCGGCCGATTCCGGCGTTGCCGCATCGCATCGGCGTGATCACGTCGCCGTCGGGTGCCGCCGTGCGCGACGTGCTCAGCGTGGTCGCCCGGCGCTTCCCGCTCGCCGACGTCGAGATCCTGCCGGTGCCGGTGCAGGGCAAGGAAGCACCGCCCGCGATCATCGCGATGCTCGCTGCGGCGTCGCGCGCGCGCCGCCACGACGTGCTGCTGCTGACGCGCGGCGGCGGCTCTCTCGAGGACCTGTGGGCCTTCAACGACGAAGGGCTCGCGCGCGCGATCCGCGCCAGCGCGATTCCCGTCGTCAGCGCGATCGGCCACGAGATCGACTTCACCATTGCGGATTTCGCCGCCGACCTGCGCGCGCCGACGCCGTCGGCCGCAGCCGAACTGCTCGTGCCGGACGCGCAGGCGATCGCGCGCGCGCTCGACCGCGAACTGGCGAGCCTGCGCCAACGCATCCGGCGCACGCTGGAAACGCGCTCGCAACGGCTCGACCATCT
>DBMH01000072.1 GCA_002297645.1 Rhodanobacteraceae bacterium UBA703
ATCGAGCGAATGCTCGATGCTCGCCCAGTCGCAGGTCCCGAGCGCCGCGGCAGGGTCGCGGCTCGCCACGGTCTTCATTCCGGCCTCTCCATGACGCTCCGGGCGGCTTCGGCTTCCAGCAGTGCGCGCTTGCGCTCCATGCCCCAGCGATAGCCGGAGATCGAACCGTCCCTGCGCACTACGCGATGGCAGGGAATCGCTATGGCCAGCACGTTGGCGGCGCAGGCACCGGCCACGGCGCGAACGGCCTCCGGCACGCCGAGGTCGCGCGCCACGTCGCCGTAGCTGCGGGTCCTGCCCGCCGGAATCCCGCACAGGGCCTGCCATACGTTCTGCTCGAACTCGGTGCCGCCGATGTCGAGATCAATGACGCCTTCGGACGAGTCCTTGTCGATGAAGCCGATGACCTGGCCCAGTTCGCGTTGCAGCGTCGCCTGGTCCGCTTGCAGTTCCGTGCGGGGAAACGCCGTTGCGAGTTGATCCCGCAGGTCCTTCGCATGCTCGCCGAGGAAGATGGCGCAGATGCCGCGCCGGCTCCGGCCGACGAGGACCATGCCCGGGACAGCCTGGCCGATGGCGAAGCGGATCGGACCTTCCACCTGGCTGCCCGGGGCGCGGAAGTTGTATTTGAACGTGGCAAGGGAAGCGGTCTTCACGGCAATTCCTCTCTACTCTCGAATGGAAGGCCAGTCTAGGCAGCCGCTCCGTCGTCGAAACTCCGCTCCTTGCGGTCGAATTCTCCGCAGGCGGACGCGAGACGCGGCAGGAAGAAGGCCCGCATCGGAATGCGGGCCTTCTTCGCCGCGCTGCGGAAGTCGGTCATGAGCGTCTTGATGTCCGTACGGCCGTGACGGCTGGGAGCCGCGAATACTGGAGCCCGCATGTCGGGTGCGGCGATGTCGTCGACGACCGCGAGGTTCGGATTCGTGCTTCAGAATTCCGTGAACCAGCGACCGACGACGGCCTTGTTCTGTTCTTGTTTGCTCATTGGAACATTCCTCGCGAGTAGTTTCGGGAAAGATCATCGAAACCACGCGATGACCTGAGCAGCAGGGTAGGTTCCGGTACACCGTCCGGAACTCCGATTCTTGCTGTTCAAATCCGTTCGACTGCCGGGCGGCAATGCCTGAGAAATGGGCTTCCTGGGGAGAATCTCCCGCTCTCGATGGATATGTTCGCGGCGTGCGGAATCGCCGTCTCGCAGGGGCCATCGGAGAGAGATCGGGTAAGGCGCCGGCCTCCGTTTGGCCCTCCCGGATTGCACGCTGCATCCGGCTTCGGCGCGATCCGGCGAGGTCAGATGCCCGAGTCGCAAAAAAAAAAGCCGCCCGAGCGGCGGCTGATGTTGGAGAGGAACGTCGTAGTTGTGGTTATGGAGAACCGGGCGACCCGAACGCGGATCGCCCGGAAGGAGGTCACAGCGTGAAGTCGTACTGCACTTCGAGCCGTGCGGAGCGAGGCGTCTGGAACTGTCGCGGGATCAAGTAGGTCGAGTTGCGCACCGATCCGCCGTTGCCGGTTTCGCCGACCTCGCGTACGACCGTCGGCTTGCTGTTGTTGAACAGGTTGATCACGTCGAACTGCACGCGCAGCCCCTTCGCGAACGACGGCTGATAGATCACGTTCGCGCCCAGCGCCCAGGTCCAGGGCGTGCGGCCGACGCTGCCGCGCGGAACGGCCTTGCCTTCGCAGTAGAAGTACGCGTTCTGGTAGCCACCCGGATCGCTCGTCGGGTGCACGCCGATGCAGTTCTCGGGACGGCCGGACTGCAGCGTGAAGGTGCTGCCGAAGGTGAGGTCCTCCCACGGCTTGAACGCACCGTACGCCTTGAACGAATGGCGGCGGTCGTTCGGCAGGTAGCCGTAGGCGTTCTCCATCAGTTCCGGATAGTCGAAGTCCTGCGTGGTGCCGGTGTCGGTCTGGCCGTTGTCCGACCTCACGAGGCCTTCGGTATTGCCCTTGTTCTTCGACCAGGTGTACGAACCGGACAGGTACCAGTTCTGGTCCCACGCCCGCTCGAACGTGAACTGCAGTGCGTCGTAGGTGCGTTTCGCCTTCGGCATGCCGAGGTCGGCGGCACTGAGGTGCACCGGAGTCATCGTGCCGTTTCCGGTCAGGTCGATGTTGACGTCGAGGCCACGACCCGGGTTGAACATGAAGCAGCCCGGCATCGTCTCTGGCGGCGCGTCGCCGACCTCGATGCCGTGCGCCTGACCCCAGCGCTGGAACGGACGCCAGTCGCAGGTGTCGTCGATCGCGTTGACCAGCTCGCGATGCACGCCTTTCGCGCCCAGCGTCCAGCCGTCGATCTCCTTCTGGAGGCCCAATGTGAACTCGTTCTGCATGTACGGCTTCAGGTTGCGGTCGGCCACCGAGCGCGGATCGGGCGTGTGGCCGGTCTCGCCGTTGACGTAGTAGGTGTTCTCGAACGGCAACCCGGTGCCGGGACGCAGGTTCCTCGGCGCGCCGGTGACGGGGTCCACGCCGTCGTAGAAGAAGTCGTGGTAGCGGAAGATCGCCGCACTCGCGCCGCGCAGCGCGACGTTTGCCGCGATCGGCAGCGAATAGCGACCGGCCGTGCCGAATATTTTCATCGACGAGTCGCCGGCGACGTCCCACGAGAAGCCGAGGCGCGGCTGCCAGATGTCCTCTTGCTTGACGTAGCTCTTGCCCTGTCCGTTCTTGTTGTCGAAGGAGTCGTTGCGCAGGCCCAGCGACAGCAGGAAGCGGTCGCTGACGCGCCAGCTGTCCTCGAGATAGAACGCCTTCTGGTCGACGCTGACCTTGGCGCCGGTCTGGAACACGTATTCGGTCACGTAGTCGCCGAGATCCGGGTCGGTGGCGTAGAGCCAACCGACGCCGCCTTCGATGGACTGACCGGTTTCCGACACGAACTTGGTCTGCCCGTAACCGGCTTTCAGGTCGTGCGCGCCGAGCTTCCATTCGAGATCGACGTTGCCCTGCTTCTTCGTGTCCTGGCCCTTGGCCATGCGCAGGTAACCCTCCGGCGTGGCCGAGATGAAGCCGCAGGTCGGATACGGATCCGCGCTGCCGTCGAGTACCGCATCGCGGCCGTCGGAAATGTAAGGGCAGCCCGGCTGGTCCAGATCGCCGACCACGCCGTTGTAGTTGGCGACCATGCCGTCCTTGTTCACGGCCGAGTTGTTGCGCTTGTAGACCATGCGGCCGTACTGCGCCGACAGTGTGAGGTCGTCGGTCAGGTAACCGGTGTATTTCAGAATGTTGAGCTGGCCGCCATTCTTCGCGTGCACCGTGCCGTAGTAGTTGTCGCGGGTGACGCTGTTGTCGTCGGCGTAGATCGTGTCGTAGACGTCGGTGCGGACTTTCTGCGTGTCGTTGAAGCCGGTGTACTCGAGGATGTGGCTGTCGCTGATGTTCCAATCGAGCTTGGCCAGCCAGTAGGGCGAGCGTTTCGACGTGTGCGTGGCGCCGGCGTTGGCGAGCGGCTGCGAGGTGTAGAAGTCGCTGTTGTCCTTGTCCTGCTGCAGGATCAGGTAGCCGAACAGGGTGTCCTTGATCAGCGGGCCGCCGATCCACGCGGCGAGCGTGGTGTCGGAGCCCTTATTGCGGTCGTTGGTCTGGTAGATCAGGCCGTTCTTGCGGTAGATGTCCGGCACGGTTTCCGACAGCGCGGCCGGTTTCCACGACAGCGAGGCGCCGCCTTTCCATTCGTTGCTGCCGCGCATCGTGTTGACGTTGAGCACGCCACCGGTCGAGTAGCCGTACTGCGCGCCGTAGCCGCCTTCCTGCAGGTCGAGCGAGGCGATCGCCGGATACGGCACTTCCGAGTAGCCGAGCGCGTCGAACTGGTTCGTCACGTTGAAGCCGTTGACGTAGTAGCTGTTCTCGGCCGCGGACGCGCCGCCGAAGGACGGGATGAACTGGCCGCCGGTGCCGACGATGCGCGCATCCGTCGCGACCGTGCCCGGAGCGAGCAGGGCGACGCGGCCGATGTCGCGCGGTACCGGCAGCGACTGCAGCTGCGTCGCGCTGAAGCTCGTCACCGAGGCGACGGTATTCACGTCGATCGCGTTCAGCGAGGCCGCGGTGACTTGGATCGTCTCGAGCGATTCGGCGTCGCCGGCCGCCGCGATGTTCACTTCGGCGACCGCGCCGGTGGTGACGTCGACGTCGCGGCGCGCGCCCGAACTGTCACCGTCGAATTCGACCGTGTAGCGTCCGGTCGGCAATGCGGCGAACTTGTAGCGTCCGTCCGCGTCGACTGCGATCGTGCGTCGCAGTCCGGTGTCCTGGTTGATCGCGGTCACGGAGCCGCCAGCGCGTGCGACGCCGGTCAGAGTTCCGCTGGTCGCCTGCGCAACGGCCCAGTCAGCCGCCAGCGACAGCGAGATCGCCAGCAGCAGCGTCGTTGGGCGCAACGTGCGCCCGGGGCGACGGGGATTCTTCATCGGGGTGTTCTCCTCGCTCGGTGGGTCGATCGCGGAACGCTTCGCCGGTGAGGCGAAGTCTTTGCGATGGAACCAATTACGAAGAAAGGCGCGACTTGCTATCGCGGCCGGTCCGGGAAGTCCCGCAGCAGAGGGCGTCGAACGCGGGTTTGCAGCGCGGCGTCGAAGCGAGTCGCGGAGGCGGACGCGACGTCCGCGCGGAGCGCGGTGGATGCCCACACCGCGCGAAACCCTCCCCGCCGGACGGCGGGGAGGGGAGTGCGATCAGAACTCGAACTTGATGCCCTGCGCGAGCGGCAGGGCGTCGGAGTAGTTGATCGTGTTGGTCTGGCGGCGCATGTAGGCGCGCCACGCGTCGGAGCCGGACTCGCGGCCGCCACCGGTTTCCTTCTCGCCGCCGAACGCGCCGCCGATCTCGGCGCCGCTGGTGCCGATGTTGACGTTGGCGATGCCGCAGTCGCTGCCGGACGCGCCGAGGAATGCTTCGGCGGCCTTCAGGTTCTGCGTGAAGATCGACGACGACAGGCCCTGCGGCACCGCGTTCTGCTGCGCGATCGCCTCGTCGAGCGACTTGAACTTCATCACGTAGAGGATCGGCGCGAAGGTCTCGGTCTGCACGACCTCGTCGGAGTTCTTCAGGCCGGTGACGATCGTCGGCAGCACGAAGTTGCCCTTGCCTTCGATCGCGGCGCCGCCGGTCTCGACCTTGCCGCCGCTGGCCTTGGCCTTCTCGACCGCGCCGAGATAGGCGTTCACCGCGTCGCGGCTGTTGAGCGGACCCATCAGGTTCTTCGCGTCGGTCGGGTCGCCGATCTTCTTCTCGACCTGCTTGTACGCGCCGACGAGCTTGGCCAGCACGTCGTCGTGGATCGCCTCGTGCACGAACAGGCGGCGCGTCGTCGTGCAGCGCTGGCCGGCGGTGCCGACCGCACCGAACACGATCGCCGGGATCGCGAGCTTCAGGTCCGCGCTCTCGTCGACGATGATCGCGTTGTTGCCGCCGAGCTCGAGCAGGGAGCGACCCATGCGCTGCGCGACGCGCTCGCCGACGATGCGGCCGACGCGCGTGGAGCCGGTGAAGCTGATCAGCGGGATGCGCTTGTCGTCGACGAACTGCGAGGCGAGCTCGGTGCCGGCGTCGTTGAACAGGAAGAAGATGTCCGGGAAGCCGCCGGCCTTCAGCGCCTCGTTGCAGATCTTCATCGACGCGATCGCCGACAGCGGCGTCTTCGGCGACGGCTTCCACAGCGTGATGTCGCCGCAGACGGCCGCGATGAACGAGTTCCACGCCCATACCGCGACCGGGAAGTTGAACGCCGAGATCACGCCGACGAGGCCGATCGGATGCCACTGCTCGTACATGCGGTGGCCCGGGCGCTCGGAATGCATGGTCAGGCCGTAGAGCTGGCGCGACAGGCCGACCGCGAAGTCGCCAATGTCGATCATTTCCTGCACCTCGCCGTCGCCTTCCGGCTTCGACTTGCCCATCTCCAGGGCGACCAGCGAGCCGAGCGCGTCCTTGTGCTGGCGCAGCGCCTCGGCGCACAGGCGGATCGCCTCGCCGCGGCGCGGTGCCGGCGTCGTGCGCCAGATGGCGAAGGCTTCCTGCGCGCGCCGGACGATCGTCTCGTAGTCGCTCGCGCTCGAGGCGTGGACTTCGGCGATGACCTCGTTCGTGCTCGGATTGACCGACTGCAGCAGGCCGGCGTCGGTCGTCTTCGACCATTCGCCATGGCCGAGGTAGGTGCCGGAATTGGTCGCGGCGAGGCCGAGGGCCTTCAGGATCTGGGCGGGCATGGAAGCTCCAAGAGTTCGGAAGAAAAAGATTCGGGAACGGGGCAGGGACGCGGAACGCGCTGCCGGGCCGGGAAACCCCGAATTGTAGCAGGGGCGCCCCGGACCCGCTGGGCTGGAGGTCGCGGTGGGGATGCCGATGCGCCGGCGGGCGGCACTGCCGAAATCACGAAGAGGACGACGCCCGCCGACACGAAACGCGCACCCGTCTCCGCGTCGGGGCGATGGTCGAGGACAGCGTATCCGCCGGGGGATGCCGGTCCCGCGCGGGGCGCGTCGCCGGAGGACGCGGCTGCGTTCGAGGTCGCTGCGGGCAGCAGGCCGACGCGGCGTGACGTCGACGGGATCGCGATGATCCGCGATCGTCTCGATGGACCGCGAGCGCGGCGGCGTCGCAGTAGGCCGTGCCGGGTCGAGCCGCTACAATGCGCCGGCTCGACGGCCCCATAGCTCAGCTGGATAGAGCGCGCCCCTCCTAAGGGCGAGGTCGCAGGTTCGAATCCTGCTGGGGTCGCCATTCCGCCGCAGCTGCCGGCCGGAGCGCCGGAACGGGATCGCCCCATGGGCTCCAAGCGCAAGACGGATTCGCCCCGAAATGCGTCGCCTCCCGAGGCGCCGGCGGCCGCCGAACAGGGGCGCGCGTTGCGCAAGCGGATTCCGCGCAAGGCGCATTCGGTCTGGAAGGTCGCCACGCGCGGGCGCGACGTCATCGGCATGCTGCGCGAGTCCGAACGCGGACGCATCGCCGAGCTGCTGCCGATACGCCACGCACGCATGCTGCAGTCGCCGTTCGCGTTCTATCGCGGCGGGGCCGCGATCATGGCGCACGATCTCGCGCGCACGCCGGCCACGGGCCTGCGCGTGCAGGCCGGCGGGGACTGCCATCCGGCCAATTTCGGCGGCTTCGCGACACCGGAGCGGCGCGTGCTGTTCGACCTCAACGACTTCGACGAGACGCTGCCGGCGCCATGGGAATGGGATCTCAAGCGCCTCGCGGCCGGTTTCGTGGTCGCCGGCCGCGGCAACGGCCTCGGCGACGCACGCTGCCGGGAGATCGCGGAGGCGGCCGTGCGCGGCTATTCGGAAAGCCTGCGCGAGGCGGCCGGCGAATCGCCGCTCGACGCGTGGTATCGGCGCGTCGATCTCGACGCGCTGCCCTCGATCACCGGCGACCCTTCGATCTTCGAGTTCGCCCGGCGCGACGTGCGCGAGGCGCTCGCCGATGCGCATGTGGACGCTCATGTGCCGCTGCGCCGCACCCGCGGCGGCTTCGTGCTGGTCGACAAGCCTCCGTTGCTCCATCACCCGACGGGCAAGGGCGAGCGGCGCCTCCGCACGCTGCTGGACGCGGCGATGCGGCGCTACCGGGTCTCGCTGCCGGACGAGCGGCGCGTGCTGTTCGACCGCTACCGCCTCGCCGATCTCGCGATCAAGGTGGTCGGCATCGGCAGCGTCGGCACGTTGTGCGCGGTGGCGCTGTTCGTCGCGGGCCGGGACGACACCCTGCTGCTCCAGGTCAAGGAGGCGCGCCGCTCCGTGCTCGAACCGTACGCCGGCCGCAGCCGCTATCCCGACCACGGCCAGCGCGTCGTCGTCGGCCAGCGCCTGATGCAGGCGGCGAGCGACCTCTTCCTCGGCTGGTGTCCCGGTCCCGGCAGCCGCCATTTCTACGTGCGCCAGCTCAACGACGCCAAGCTGAAACCGCTGCTCGAGAGATTCGACGCGCGCCAGATGGCCGAATACGCCTGCGTCTGCGGCACGGTGCTGGCGAACGCGCATGCGCGCTCGGGACCCGCCCCGGCGATTGCCGCCTACCTCGGCGGCAGGCATCGCTTCGCGCGCCGCGTCGCGGACTTCGCCGCGGCCTACGCGGACCAGAACGAGGCGGACTATGCGCGCTTCCGGCGCGCCGTGAAGGAAGGCGCGATCGACGTCGGCGACGCCGCGGCCTGAGCGGAGCGGCGGCGGCGCGGATGCTAGAATCCGCGCCCTCCCGCGGAGTCGCGCGCAGACGCCGCCTTTCCACCCGACCGCCCGGCGCTCCCGATGCTCCACGGAAAGAAAATCGTCGTCGTGATGCCCGCGTATCACGCGGAGAAGACGCTCGAAGCCTGCCATGCGGCGATCCCGCACGACATCGTGGACGAGGTGCTGCTGGTCGACGACGCCAGCGGCGACGCCACGGTCGCGGTCGCCGAGCGGCTCGGCATCCGCACGCACCGGCACCCGGCCAATCGCGGCTACGGCGGCAACCAGAAGACCTGCTACGAACTCGCGCTGGACGCCGGCGCCGACATCGTCGTCATGCTGCATCCGGACTACCAGTACGAGCCGCGCCTGATCACCGCGATGGCGGCGATGGTCGCGTCGGACGTCTACGACGTCGTGATCGGCTCGCGCATCCTCGGCAATACCGCCATCGCCGGCGGCATGCCGCGCTACAAGTACTTCTCCAACCGCGTGCTGACGGCGCTGCAGAACCTCCTGCTGGGATCGAAGCTGTCGGAGTTCCACACCGGCTACCGCGCGTTCTCGCGCCGGGTGCTGGAGACGCTGCCGCTGCGGGGCAATTCGGACGACTTCGTGTTCGACAACCAGATGCTGGTGCAGGCGGTCGCGTTCGGCCATCGCATCGGCGAGATCTCGTGCCCGACGAAGTACTTCGCCGACGCCAGCGAGATCAACTTCCGTCGCTCGGTGGTCTACGGCTTCGGCGTGCTGTGGACCGGCCTGGTCTACCGCCTGTGGCGCTGGAAGCTGCTCCGGTCGCGCCTGTTCGATACCGATCCTGCGTTGCGGCTCGGGGCGCGGACGACCGCGCGATGAGCCCGCGCCGCCGCGAGGCATGGCCGTGGTGGCTGCTGGTCCTCGCGTCGCTCGCCGCCGGGATCTTCCTGCGCACCTGCCAGCTCGGCTCTCAGACCCTGATCGACGACGAGTGGCACGCCGTGCGCATGCTGATCCGTGCCGACATGGCCGGCATCGCGACGCATTTCGGACTCGCCGACTACTGCATTCCCCTGACGCTGTACTACCGCTGGCTGTACGACCTCGGCGCGCTCAGCGAATGGCAGATGCACCTGCCGCTGCTGCTCGCGGGCATCGCCTTGCTGGCCTGGGCCGCATGCCAGCGTCACCTGGCGCCGTTGCCGGTGCGCGCCGCCTGGGTAGGGCTGCTCGCGATCTCGCCGCAACTGGTCTATTTCAGCCGCACCGCACGGCCCTACGCCCTGGTGGCCGTGCTCGCGCCAGCCGCGATCCTCGCGTTCCGTGAATGGCGTTCGCGCGACCGTCGCCGCTGGCCGTGGGCGCTCCTCTACATCGGAACGACCTTCCTCGCCGGATGGCTGCACCTGCTGTCGCTGGTGTTCACGCTGTGGCCGTTCGCGCACTACGGCGTCCTCGCCCTGCGCGACCTCGCGCGCGGGCGTGCGCAGGCGCGCCGCGAACTGCTCGAACTGATCGGCCTCGGCCTGCTGACGTCGGCGCCGCTGGTCGCCGCGCTGGCGCTGCCGTTCGTCAACGACTGGGGGGCCATGGCCGGCAAGTCGGGCCTCGATTCGATCACGCCGCAGAGCCTGTACCGGACCGGGTTAATGATGTTCGGCGTGGGGGCGTGGTGGCTGTTCGTCCCGCTGCTCGCCTTGTGCGCCGTGGGGGCGTGGCGCCACGCGCGGCGCGACCGCGACCTGGTCGTGCTGGTTCTCGGCATGAGCGTCGTCGGCGTGTCGGTGATCGCCGCGGCTCGGCCCGCGTGGATCCAGCACGCCGCGGCGATGGCGCGCTATGCCGTCTCGGTGCTGCCGTTCCTGCTGCTGTTCGTCGCCGAAGGTCTGGTCGATCTCGCCGGACGCCTGCGGTCGCTGGCGTCCGCGGGCGTCGCGGCCGTGCTCGTGGCGCTGGTCGCGCTCGGGCCGATGCCGGGCTGGTTCCTGCGCTGGCCGAACCAGTACGTCGAGCACGCGATCTTCCAGTTCGACTACGACGAGCGCGAGAATCCGTACGCGCAACTGCTGGAACTCGGACCGGTCTCGCCGTTCTACCGCGACCTGGCGAAGCAGCCGCCCGGCAGCCTGACCCTGATCGAGACGCCGGCGAGCTTCAACTCGAACTACACGCCGGGCCCATGGCTGCAGGCGATCCATCGCCAGAAACTCAAGTTCGCGCTGGCCTCGCCGGTATGCGGCGTCGGGCGCTGGGACGAGTATTCGTACCTGGCGACCGGTACCCGATTCCGTCGTGTCGTGCCGCTCGGCGACGTGTTCGACGGCGCGACCTACGGCGCCCGCTACCTGGTCATGCGTCTGCAGCCCTGGAGTCTCCCGCCCGGACTGGAGCAGGCATGGCCCGACATGGCCGACTGCGTCGCCAAGGCGGAAGCGAAACTCGGTGCGCCGGTCTATCGCGACGAAGGAATCGTCGTGTTCGCGCTCGGCGGCCATCCGCCCGAGCGCTGAGCGCTACGGGTTCTCCTCGCGATCCGATGCGGGCGCGGCGGGCGAGACCGGCACGAACGGCACGGCGGCGCCGGGTGTCAGCCCACGTTGCCACGTGGCGAGTTTCGCTTCGATCGCGGCGCTCGTCGCGATCTGCGGTTCGGAGCGCTCCTCGCCGTCCTTGGCCTCCCATTCGGCGACGGACTGCCTGGCGCGATCGAAGGCTTCGCGGATCGACGCCGTTTCGTTGAGCGCATCGACGAGGAAGGCCTTGCCGAAGTAGGTGACGTCCGAATCCGCGCCGCAACCGAACGAGGTGCGGTCGGCACGTGCGGACGCGATGACCATGGTCGAGTCGTCGCGTACCGCGTCGACGAAGCCGCCGGAATAGCAGGCGTTGACGACGACGACCTTCCAGCGGATGCGCGGCTCGGTCTTCAGTGCGTCGGCCAGGTCCACCGGGCCGATCTGGTTCAGCGGCAGCGGTTCGAGATCGACCAGCAACTGGTGGTCCTCCGAGCCGTGCGAGGTCAGGTAGAGCAGCAGGACGTCCTCCGCCGGATCCATCTTCTTCGCGACGGCGTCGAGGGCACGCTGCAGGTTGGTCCAGTTCGCCAGCGGGTGCGTCGCGGTCGTCGCCGCATTGTTCTCGAGCACCAGCACGTGGCCGGCGGCGTCGAAGCGCTCGGAGAACAATTGCCCGACATATTCGGCTTCGTTGCGGAACACGTCTTCCTGCGCATCGCCGGCGAAGGCGACGACGTAGAGGTCGACCTTGCCGGGCGCCTGCGGCTTCAGCTTCGCCAGCGCCGCCTCCAGCAGGGCGGGCTGGTCGTACATCAGCTTCTCCGCGTCGAACGCGGGCGTCTCCGCGGGCGCCGCATCGTCGTCCGGCGCGTTGCCGTCGGCGTCGTCCTGCGTTCCGGCCGCGGCCAGCATGGCAGCGTGCGACGGGCCCAGCGGCAGGTTCGTCGGCAGGCTCATCCAGGCGAAGGCGAACGCGCCATAGGCCAGCAAGGCGCTCCAGCACATGCGCACGAAGTGGTGCGGCGCGAGCCAGTTGGCGAAGACCAGCAGCATCAGCAGCCACCACAGCAGCGGCAGCAGGTCGACCAGCGTGCCCAGCAGGGCGTGGTCGTGCGCGTCGAACGCGTTGGCGGCGAACGTCAGCGGTCCGCGCACCAGTACCAGGCCGATCATCGCCGCGGCGAGCAGGATGGTGGCTGCGCCCCAGGTCACGTCCCGCTGTGCGAGCCGCACCAGCAGGGCGCCGAGCGCGAGCACGAGCAGGATCTCCGCCAGCGTGTTGGCGAGGCCGTAGGCGTCCAGGTCCAGCGGCGCGTGGAGCGTGCAGGCGGCAATGCCGGAAGCGACCGCGAAGTACAGGGCGCCCGCCGCGAAGAACGTACCGGGGCCGGTCGCGATCGCCCGGCCCCGGGGAGCGCGCAACAGGACGAGGCGCAGGCCGTCGAGCAGGGAAAGGAGCAGGGCGCGCAAGCGGTTCTCGTGGTCGGCGTGGAGCGGCGTGATTCCTTCCGGACGGCGCGGATCTAGGCGATCGCGTCGAAGTCGGCGACGCAGCGATGCGGACCGTCGGCCGGGCAGGCCATCGGCGCCCGGGCGAGCAGCGTCGTGCGCAGGCCGGCGGCGCGCGCGGCGTCGAGTTCCTGCACGATGTCGGACAGGAACAGGATGTCGCCGGGTGGCACGCCGATCGCCTCGGCGATGCGGCGGTAGGAATCGGCTTCCCGCTTGCCGCCGATCTCGGTGTCGAAGTAGCCGTCGAACAGCGGCGTCAGGTCGCCGGCCTCGCTGTAGCCGAAGAACAGCTTCTGTGCCGGCACCGAGCCGGACGAGTACACGTACAGCCGCTTGCCGTCGTCGCGCCAGGCGCGCAGCCGCGCGGCCACCTCCGGGTAGAGGTGGGCACGATACTCGCCGCCGGCGTAGCCGTCCTTCCAGATCATGCCCTGCAAGGCCTTCAGGGCGGTCGACTTGCGGTCGGCGTCGATCCACGACACCAGCAATTCGATGACGTCCTGCCGCGTGGCGGACACGAGCCCCGCCTCCTTGGCCGCCTCGTGCAGCCAGTGCTGCACCTCCGGCGTGTCGGCGTGCGTCTCGACGAAGGCGGGAAGGCGCGCGCGCGCGTACGGGAACAGCACGTCCTTGACGAACGTGATCGAGCTGGTGGTGCCTTCGATGTCGGTGAGGATGGCCTGGATCACGCGGATTCCTTCGTTGCGGGGTCGCGCCGTGCGGCGCGGAAACAGGTCAGGGCGAGGCGGCCGGCTGGCGTGCGCGCGTGTCCTCGACGTGCGCGGCGTAGGCGCCCTCGATCGCGCGCTTGGCGTCGATCGGCGCGGCCAGACGCGCGAACACCATCGCGCTTTCGCCGCGCCCGGTCAGCACTATGTCGCCGTAGCCGAGCAGGCGGCCCCAGGCGCTCTGGCGCAGGTCGATCGTCTCGATCGAGGCGAGGCGCAGTTCGTCGGTGATGCGGCTGACGATGCCGGTCTTGCGCACGACGCGGCGATTGGTGACGCCCTGCTCGATCGAGCGCAGGCGGATCCATTCGTAGAGGGCGGCGATCAGGGCGAGGCCGAGCGTCGGGATCGCCAGCAGGAGGAACACGATCAGGCGCCACTTCGCGGTCCAGTGCAGTTCGAAGCGCGCGACGATCGCTTCGCCCGGAGCGAGCGATTCGTCGAGGTACGACACGGTCAGGCCGTCTGCGCCGACGCGTGCGGCGTCATGCGCGGGAAGCGTTCGGCGATGTCCTCGCCGGTGAACTCGGCGACCCATCCGGCGGGGTTCGTGAACAGGCGGATCGCGACGAAGTAGGGCGATTCGCTCATGTCGAACCAGTGCCGCGTGCCGTCCGGCACGCCGATCAGGTCGCCCTGTTCGCACAGCACCTCGTAGACCTTGTCGCCGATGTGCAGCGTGAACTGGCCGGCGCCGGCGACGAAGAAACGCACTTCGTCCTCGCTGTGCGTGTGTTCGTTGAGGAACCTGGCGCGGAACGCGGCGCGGTCCGGATGGTCCGGCTTCAGGCTGACCACGTCGACCGCCTGATAGCCCTCGTCGCGCATCAGTCGGTCGATGTCCGCGCGATAGGCGGTGATGACCTCGTCCTGGCTCGCGCCCGGCTCGACCGGCTGGGCCGCTTCCCAACGCTCGAAGCGGACGCCGGCCGCGCGCAGCGCACGCGCGATCGCGTCGTGTTCGACGTGCTCCGCCACGGGGGCGTCGGCACGGGATTCGTCGTAGATGCGCAGTCGGCTCACGGCTTGCCTCGCAGGGAGAGAAGGTCGAGTTCGCAGGCCAGCAGGAATTCGAACGCCTCCAGGTGGCGTTTCGTCTCGGCCATGTCGATTCCCCAAGTGTAGATGCCGTGGCCGTCGATCAAGTAGCCGTGCAGCGGCTTGCCGCCGTCGAGCCAGGCATCGACCTGCGCGACCAGCACGGCCATGTCCTGCGTGTTCGGGAAGACGGGGAGGTCGAGGGCGCTTTCGTGCGTGGTGAAACCGCTGATCGCCTTCTGCAGCTCCCAGCCCTCGAAGCGCACCTGCCCGGCGTGCGCGTACAGGCGCGACGCGACGGTCTGCGTGCGCGAGTGCGTGTGCAGTACCGCGCCGGCGCCGGGGAAGCGGCGGTAGATCTGCGTGTGCAGCGCGGTCTCGGCGGACGGCCGGGCGCTCGTGCCGACCGGCCGGCCGGCGAGGTCGACCACCATGATGTCGTCGATGCCCAGGCGTCCCTTGTCGCGGCCGGAGATCGTCACCGCGGCATGCGCCTCGTCCAGGCGCATCGAGAAGTTGCTGCTGGTGGCCGGCGTCCAGCCGCGCGCCCCGAGTTCGCGGCCGGCGTCGGCGATCTGTCGCGCGCATTCCTCGAGCTGGCGGCGGTCGATGGCGGGAGTCTGCGGATTCATGCGGAACGGGCTGGCGGAAGCGAGCGGCGACTATACCGGAGCGGCGTGTCGCTCGCGGCATCTTCATCCGATGGTCATCGGCGCCGCACTACGTTGAACCGGCTGCGACATAGTTGCGCAGCAGCATGCGGCCGCCATGGCCGAAGCGTAAGCTTCCGCGACGAGGACGCGCCGCGTCCGTCGGGGGCGCTACGCCCATCCAGCAGCACTCAACGAGGAGTCATCATGTCGAACCCAGCCGAAAGCCAGGCCAGACGCCGTTTCCTGAAGATTGCCGCCACCGCTGCCGCCGTCGCACCGGTCGCCGCCGTGGTACTGCCGAAGATCGCGCGCGCGCAGGATCTGCCGCACGTCGATCCGGCCTCCGACGCGACCGCGAAGGCGCTGAACTACGTCGACGACGCCAGCAAGGCGTCCAGCCATCCGTCCTTCAAGGCGGGCTCCGATTGCGCGAACTGCCAGTTCTACACCGGCAAGGCCGGCGACGAATACGGTCCGTGCCAGTTGTTCCCGGGCAAGGCCGTGCATTCCAAGGGCTGGTGCGCGAGCTGGGCCAAGAAAGCCTGATCGCCGCCTTCCCGCGATTCCCACGGGCCTTCCCTCCGCGGGGAAGGCCCGTTTCGTTTCGTGAGATTTGCGTCAACGGCTAGATCTCTGCGGCCGATCAGAAATCGACTGCATCAATACACTTTGGCTGGGAATTGCCGGAGCATCGCGCCAAGTACTGACAGGATGTGTGTCGGCGGGGATGGTGAGAAGCTCAAGCTTGAAATACCAGGCGGGGATGATCTGCGGAATTGTCAGGTGCGAGATCGGGCGCCGAGGCACTTTCTGAGTTCATTCAGCGGCTTTCCGCGACGCTTCAGTTCGCCGAGCTTAACGGCCTGATGTTCCGTCCACATGATCTCGGCGCCATCCTCGAGGGGCTCGTAGATCGGGAGCAGTTCGGTGACGCCCTCAAAGACCCATTGCACGGGGACTCCATCCGGCCCGCCTTTGTATGGGGTCGTTGCGGTTTCTGCTACAGAAACCACTTTGCCGTATGCCTCATCGAGGCTGCCGGCTCTGACAATTACTGTGTTCTCCCAGACAAGAAACTCTCGGTCAGGGTCGTCGTTGCCTAAGGCGTCCAGTTCGACGAACCGCAGCAGGTAAGAACCGACGTACCAGCCGATAGGGGAGGCGTCTTCTGAATATCCGGACATGCTGATGCGGACCTGGCGTTCGGGATCGGCGGCGGCCACCGTTGAGAGCTTCAGTCTAGCGGAGACGGCTCGCAGCCTTCGCTTGAATGATTAGATCCATACGCGAAGCCTGCGATAATTGGATCCTTTCGTTCTCCCGGTGTCGTTCCGCGTGTCGAATCTTCCGCTTCCCGTTTTGCTTGCTGTTGCCGGTATTGCCGGTTTGATCGTCGGTTGTCTGCTGATCTGGCTGTTGTCGCGCCGCTGGATCGCCGGTGCGCACGCGATCGGCCGCGCCAGCCGCGAGCCGGAGATCGCGATCCTTTCCGAGCAACGCGAGGCCGCCGTGGCGCGCGGCGAGGAAGCCGCCGAGCGGATCCGGCGCTACGAGCGCGACTGGGCGCTGGCCGAACAGAACCTGCGCAAGCTGACCGCGCACGCCGCCACGCAGCAGGCGCAGGCCGAGCAGTACGGCCAGCAGCTCGCCGAGGCGCGCCGTGGTCGCGACGACGCGCAGGCGCGCCTCGTCGAACTCACGCGCACCCATGCCGCGCTGGAGGCCGGTGCGCGGGAGCAGGCGCAGGCGGCTGCCGAGAAGCTGCAACTGCTGGAACAGGCGGAGCAGCGCCTGCGCGAATCGTTCCGCAACCTCGCCAACCAGATCCTGGACGACAAGGCCGAGCGTTTCCGCGAGCAGAGTTCGCAGCAGCTCGGCGGCCTGCTCGATCCGCTCAAGCTCCAGCTCAAGGAGTTCCGCGAGACGATCCATACCACGCACGCGAGCGAGCAGCGGGAACGCGGCATGCTCGCGCAGGAGATCCAGACGCTGAAGCAGCTCAACCAGCGCATCAGCGAGGACGCGATCAACCTCACGCGTGCCCTCAAGGGCGACACGCGTTCCCAGGGCGCCTGGGGCGAGCTCGTGCTCGAGCGCGTGCTCGAGGCGTCCGGGCTGCAGGCCGGACGCGAGTACGAGACGCAGGCCAGCTACGCCGACGGCGACGGCGGCCGCCAGCGTCCGGACGTCATCGTGCGCCTGCCCGAGGACAAGGACATCGTCATTGATGCCAAGGTGTCGCTGGTCGCCTACGAGCGTTTCGTCGCCGCCGTCGACGAGAGCGAGCGGGCCGTCGCGCTGGCCGACCACGTCGCTTCGCTGCGTCGTCACATCGACGGGTTGTCGACGCGCAACTACAGCGGCATCGAAGGGCTTCGGACGCTCGATTTCGTGCTGTTGTTCGTGCCGGTCGAGGCCGCGTTCATCGAGGCCGTGCGCACGGACGAACGCCTGTATTCGCACGCGCTCGGCAAGAACATCTCGCTGGTCAGCCCGAGCACGCTGCTGGCGACGCTGCGTACCGTGTCGCACCTGTGGCGCATCGAGCGCCGCAACAGCAAGGCCGACGAGATCGCGCGCCGGGCGGCGATGCTGCACGACAATTTCGCCGCGCTCGTCGGCGAGCTCGAGGCAATCGGCGCCCAGCTCGACAAGGCGCAGCGCTCGCATGCCAGCGCCATGCGCCGCTTGACCGAAGGCGGCAAGGGCAGCGTGTTGCTGCAGGTGAAGAGCCTTGCCGAGATCGCGCCGGTGAAGAAGGAATTGCCGGCGAACCTGCTCGACGCCGCCGGCGCGACGGCCGGTGACGAGCCCGACGACGGCGCCGGGAACTGAGGGCGGCCAGGCGCTCCGGACGGATCGCAAAGAGAAGGAACCGGGAGCGGGAGCACGCCGGTTCCTTCGGATCATCGCGCCGGGTGGAGAGAGGGAGCCGGCGCGACGATGGGTGAGGCCGCCGCTCAGGCGGCCTGTGCTTCGCGGGTCTCCGGCACGGAGGTCCGGATCAGGTGGTCGAAGGCGCTCAGCGCGGCCTTGGACCCTTCGCCCATGGCGATGACGATCTGCTTGTACGGCACCGTCGTGCAGTCGCCGGCCGCGAACACACCGGGTACCGAGGTCTCGCCGCGGGCGTCGACTTCGATCTCGCCGCGCGGGCTCAGCTTGACCGTGCCCTTCAGCCATTCCGTGTTCGGCAGCAGGCCGATCTGCACGAAGATGCCTTCGAGCTCGATGCGGTGCGTGTCGCCGCTCTGGCGGTCCTTGTAGATCAGTCCGTCGACCTTCTGGCCGTCGCCGGTCACTTCCGTGGTCTGCGCCGACACGATCACCGTCACGTTCGGCAGGCTGCGCAGCTTGCGCTGCAGCACCTCGTCGGCGCGCAGCTTGCCGTCGAACTCGATCAGCGTGACGTGGCGGACGATGCCGGCGAGATCGATCGCCGCCTCGACGCCCGAGTTGCCGCCGCCGATCACCGCCACGCGCTTGCCCTTGAACAGCGGGCCGTCGCAGTGCGGGCAGTAGGCCACGCCCTTGTTGCGGTACTCGTTCTCGCCGGGCACGTTCATCTGGCGCCAGCGTGCGCCGGTCGACAGGATCACCGTCTTCGACTTGAGCGTCGCGCCGCTGGCCAGCTTGACCTCGATGAGGTCGTCGCCGGGGATCAGCTGCTCGGCACGCTGCAGGTTCATGATGTCGACGTCGTACTCGCGCACGTGCTGCTCCAGCGCCGAGGCCAGCTTCGGTCCCTCGGTGTGGGTCACCGAGATGAAGTTCTCGATCGCCAGGGTGTCGAGCACCTGGCCGCCGAAACGCTCCGCGGCGATGCCGGTGGCGATGCCCTTGCGAGCCGCGTAGATCGCCGCCGCCGCGCCGGCCGGGCCGCCGCCGACAACGAGCACGTCGAACGCCGGCTTGGCGTCGATCTTCCCGGCTTCGCGCGCGGCTGCTCCGGTGTCGAGCTTGGCCACGATCTCGGCCAGCCCCATGCGTCCCTGGCCGAACGATTCGCCGTTGAGGAACACGGTCGGTACCGCCATCACCTGGCGCTGCTCGACCTCGTCCTGGAACGCGGCGCCGTCGATCGCGACGTGCTGGATGCGCGGATTCAGCACGGCCATCAGGTTGAAGGCCTGCACCACGTCCGGGCAGTTCTGGCACGACTGCGAGAAATACGTCTCGAAGCGATAGTCGCCGTCGAGGTTGCGCACCTGCTCGAGCAGGTCGGCAGCTTCCTTCGACGGATGACCGCCGACCTGGAGCAGCGCGAGCACCAGCGACGTGAACTCGTGGCCGAGCGGGATGCCGGCGAAGCGCAGGTGCACGCTGCCGTCCGGGCGGGCGACCGCGAACGACGGGCGACGCACGTCGCCGTCGGTGTCCTCGACCAGCGTGATCTTGTCCGACAGCGCGACGATGTCCTGCAGCAGTTCGCGCATCTCGCGCGCGGTGTCGCTGTCGTCGAGGGCGGCGACGAGCTGGAACGGCTGCGTCACGCGTTCGAGGTAGGCCTTGAGCTGGGTCTTGAGGGCGTCGTCCAACATGGCGTTACTCTCCACTTCGGGCAAAGGGGGGCCGTCCGCGGCAGGCGGAGGCGTCGTAGGAGGGAGGCAGACCGCAAGCCGCCGTGGCGGATTCCGGTCTGCCGCCCGACCTTCCCCGGTTTCCCGGGGAAGGCGGATGCGGCGGAAAGGACTCAGATCTTGCCGACGAGGTCCAGCGACGGAGCGATCGTCTTGTTGCCTTCCTTCCACTTCGCCGGGCAGACCTCACCCGGGTGGCTGGCGACGTACTGCGCGGCCTTCAGCTTGCGCAGGGTTTCGGTGACGTCGCGTGCGATGGCGTTGTCGTGGATTTCCAGCGTCTTGATGACGCCGTCCGGATTGATGACGAAGGTGCCGCGAAGGGCCAGGCCTTCTTCCGGGATGTGCACGCCGAAAGCGTTGGTCAGCTGGTGCGTCGGGTCTCCGACCAGCGGGAACTTCGCCTTGCCGACCGCCGGCGAGGTCTCGTGCCACACCTTGTGCGAGAAGTGCGTGTCGGTGGTGACGATGTAGACCTCGGCGCCGGCCTTCTGGAACTCGGCGTAGTGCTCGGCCGCGTCCTCGACCTCGGTCGGGCAATTGAAGGTGAATGCGGCCGGCATGAAGATCACGACCGACCACTTGCCCTTGAGCGTCTGGTCGGTGACTTCCACGAACTTGCCGTTGTGGAACGCCTGCGCCTTGAACGGCTGGACGGTGGTGTTGATCAGGGACATCGATGCATCCTCTTGGTGTGGAGTGGTGAGGTGGATCAGCCCGCATAGGGTAGGTCACGGGCAGAATTTAGTAAAATTGATTGATGGAATGGATTCCATAGCCTTTATCTATGGATCCCTTGCCGCGGGCGCCTTTGCAGGCGATCAACGAATGCAGCGGGCGACTCTCCGGTCGCGGCCATGACGCGTCCTTTCCGAAGGGGCCCGTGGGAAGGCCGTGCGGCGGGAAGGCGGTCGCCCTCGCGAAGCGGACGCGTCCGGCCCCAGCGGGATGCGTGCGGGCTCGGGCCGTGATCTTCAAGGGATGAAGACTCCCGCGGCTTGTCGCATGCGTCTAGGCGGGGGAGTGTCGGCGATGTGTTCCTAGCCGAAGGCGGCGCGGACGAACGACGCGAGTCCGATGCCGATGAGCGCGGCTCCCGCGACCTCGGTGATCGGGCGCGGATCGGGAGCCACTCGTTCGGCGGCGATCACGAGCACCGCCAGCGCCATCGTCCGAAGATCCATCGCGTCGGTGACGAGCAGGGCCGTCATCCAGCCCGCGCAGGTGCAGAGGCAGCCGCGACCCAGGTGCAGGCCGAACCGCCAGGCGCCGCCGAGGCCGATCCGGTCGCCGGCAGGCGCATCGCGACAGGTCGCGAGATGACGCGACTTCCACGCGCCGAGCTGGACCGCGCCCGCGAGTGTCACGGCGCCTGCGGCGGCAAATGGAACGATGCGGGCGAAGACAGGTTCGCCCAGGGCGAGCCTCGTCAGCAGACTTCCGACGACCAGGACGACGGATCCGGCCAAGGCCCATGCCGCGAACCAGCCGAGCACGATCGCCAGGCTCCGCAAGGCGGGGCGCGCCACGCCGACGCTCGCCATGATGGCGTGGCAGCGCCGCAGCATCGGGACGAACGACGGCAGCATCATCGCTGCCGTCATCGCAAGCCAATGGACGAGGAAGGCCAATGCGAAGCCCGGCGTCGTCCGCCCGCATCGGCGGATCCAGGCATTGGACAGCATCCATCCGCCCGGCATGGGCTCGGTGCCCATCCTCGCCATCGACACGCTGCCGAGGATCGTTCCTGCGGCACCCGTGAGGCACAGCAACACGACGACGGCGAGGAAGGCCGCCTGCGACCGGCCTTCACGGGATGGCCGGGACGCCATGCGCAGGCCGGCAATGCCGACATCGCTGCCGTTCAGCGGCAACACGCGTGTGCCGAGATGTCCGCAGCGTCGTACTCGTCGTGGCGCCGCCACCAGACGCCGTTCTCGTTGCGCCCCTTCGGCGCGCGATCGAGCCACTGGTACATGCCCCACAGGCCGTCGAGGCCACGCGCGTAGGTGGAGTACGTGTGGTAGACCACGCCGTCCTCGAGCACGAACGCACTCATGCCGGGCCGGTCGCGCGTGTAGGTGGCGACATCGGTGCCGGTCGTCGCGGCGATCTGCGCCACCGGACCTGCCTCGCCGCGCCGTTGCATGCTCTGGCCGGCCACCGGCCCGGCCATCGGTGCCTCGCGCCGGTAGTTGTAGTCGATGCCGTCGCGCTGCTGCTCGGGGCTGAACCAGACGTTGAAGTCCGCGTTGAAGTCGCTGCCGGCCGAGGAGGCCCACGGGAACGTCCAGCCCATGCGCCGCTTGTACGCCTGCAGCTTCGCCAGCGGTGCGTGCGAGATCGCGCTGAACGCGACGTCGTGGTTCTCCAGATGCACGAAGAAGCCGTCGAAGCCGTCGGCGATCGAGGAGCACGACGGGCAGCCCGCCGTGTAGTCGGTGCCGAACATGAAGTGATAGACGATCAGCTGCGAGCGGCCGCGGAACAGTTCGGCCAACGTGGCGCTGCCGCCGTCGGTGTCGAAGCGGTAGTCCTTGTCGATCCGAACCCACGGCAGCGATTGCCGCTGCCGCGCCACCGCGTCGCTGCGGCGCGTGAGTTCCTTTTCCGCTTGCAGCAGGTCGAGGCGTGCGGCCAGCCACTGTTCGCGGGTTCCAAGCGGATGTGTACTCGTGCTCATGATGCGTTCTCCTTACCAGTGATGGCGGCGGCTCTGTCCGGTCGTTTTCGTCGCACACATACACGCGCATTTTTGTGGGAGCGCGCCCTATACGCGATGCGTGCATGCCAGTGTTCGGGCTTCGGTCGTCCGCGAGTGGGCTCTTGAGGCTATGGGGCGCGCTTTCCTTGGCGCGGCGGTGAGGTAGATTGGGCGCGACTGGCCGCAAAGCGTGAGTGACAACCGTGTCGGGATTCGGATGGATTCGCTGATCTCCGCCGCCGCGCGTGCGCTCGCAGCGGGCGATCCGCTCGGCGCGCTGAAGCGCGTCGCGCTGCGCGAGGACGCGCCGGCTCTGGCGTTGCGCGGCATCGCGATGGCGCAGCTCGGCGACCTCGTGCGCGCGAAGGTGCTGCTGCG